>DATCSF010000149.1:0-11488 GCA_036568625.1 Rhodanobacteraceae bacterium
GGTGCACGAGGCCGCGGCGGTCGGCGTTGGCCTCGAACAATGCCAGCAATGTCAACGAACGCCACAGCGGCGTTTCACCCACCCCCGGTTCGAAGATCGCGGCTTCGTCGGGCGTGTCGGCGTCGGCATCCATCAATGTCACCGACAGCGCACCCAGATGTTCCAGCGCGGCTTCGGCGCGCGGTTGCGCGGCGGCATCGACGGTCAATTGCAGTTCGAGCCAGGGCATGGAAATGAAGAGAGGGTGCGAAGATACGGGTAGGCGAAGAGCGTCAAGTCGGCGTCATTCCCGGCTGCCCGCGTTGCGAGAGCAGAAAAGGCAATGGGTTCCGGACCGCGGCTCTGCCGCGTCCGGGATGACGATGACGCGATGGCAGTCGTGCGCGCTTGGGCTCGGGTTCCGAGCCTCAGCTTCCCAATCCCATCCCTTTCTCTTTCTGCTCGCGGATGCGTTTTTCGAGGTAATGGATGTTGCGCCCGCCGTGCTTGAAGCCGCTGTCGGCCATGATGCGCTGTTGCAGGGCCAAGTTGGTCCTGACGCCCTCGATCACGGTTTCGCTGAGCGCGGTGCGCATGCGCGCGATCGCGGTCTTGCGGTCGAAGCCGTGCACGATCAGCTTGCCGATCATTGAATCGTAGTTGGGCGGGATCCGGTAGCCATCGTACAGGTGCGTGTCGATGCGTACGCCGGGGCCGCCCGGTGCCTCGAAGCGTTTCACCGTGCCGGGACTGGGCATGAAGGTGTCGGGGTCTTCGGCGTTGATGCGGCACTCGATCGCGTGGCCGCGCGGCACGATATCTTCTTGTCGGATCGACAGCGGCTGTCCTGCCGCGATCAACAGTTGCTCGCGCACCAGGTCCACGCCGGTGATCAGTTCGGTCACCGGATGCTCGACCTGGATGCGGGTGTTCATCTCGATGAAATAGAAGCGTCCGTCCTGGAACAGGAACTCGAAGGTGCCGGCGCCGCGATAGCCGATGCGGACGCAGGCATCCACGCAGATCTTGCCGATCTCGGCGCGTTGCTCCGGGGTGATGCCGGGCGCGGGCGCTTCCTCGACCACCTTCTGGTGGCGGCGCTGCATCGAGCAATCGCGTTCGCACAGGTGCACCGCATGGCCTTGTCCGTCGGCCAGTACCTGGATTTCCACGTGGCGCGGGTTCTCCAGGAATTTCTCCATGTACACCATGTCGTTGCCGAATGCGGCGCGGGCTTCCGCGCGCGTGGTCGCGATCGCGTTGCCGAGGTGCGCTTCGGTATGTACGTCGCGCATGCCGCGTCCGCCACCGCCGCCGGCGGCCTTGATCAGCACCGGATAGCCGATTTCGCGCGCGATGCGCAGGCTGCGCTCGACGTCGTCGTCGAGCGGCCCGTCCGAACCCGGAACACAAGGCACGCCGGCCGCCTTCATGGCCTTGATGGCCTCGACCTTGTCGCCCATCAGGCGGATGGTTTCCGCGCGCGGCCCCACGAACACGAAACCGGATTGCTCGACCTGCTCGGCGAAGTCCGCGTTCTCGGACAAAAAGCCGTAGCCCGGGTGGATCGCGGAAGCGTCAGTGACTTCCGCCGCGGCGATGATGGCCGGGATGTTTAGGTAGCTCTGCGCGGACGGGGCGGGGCCGATGCAGATCGCCTCGTCGGCCATGCCGACGTGTTTCAGGTTGCGATCGGCGGTCGAGTGCACCGCGACCGTCTTGATGCCCATGGTCTGGCAGGCTCGCAACACGCGCAGCGCAATTTCGCCGCGATTGGCAATGAGGACTTTGTCTAACACGGGCATCAGCCGATCACGAACAGCGGTTCGTCGAATTCCACCGCCTGGCCGTTCTCGGCCACGATGGCGACCACGGTGCCGGCAATTTCGGCTTCGATCTGGTTGAACATCTTCATGGCCTCGATCACACCCAGCGGATCGCCGATCTTGACTTGCTGGCCGACCTTGACGAACGGTTCGGCGCCCGGCGAGGCGGCGGCGTAGAAGGTGCCGACCATCGGCGAACGCACCACGGTGCCCGGCGGCAGGCCGGGTTCGGTTGCCGCTGCCGTTGAAGGGGCAGCGGGCGTCGCGGCCGGAGCCGGTGCAGCCACGGGCGCGGCCATCATGGGCGCCGGTGCGGCGATCATCTGCGGTGCAACGGTCCCGGCCGTCGGAAAACGCGACAGGCGGACGACTTCCTCGCCTTCCTTGATTTCCAGCTCCGAAAGATTGGATTCTTCCAGCAGTTCGATCAGTTTTTTGACTTTGCGCAGATCCATGACGGTCTCGCCTTGAGGTTTAGGTGAAATCAGTGCGTGGCCAGCCGCGCGATCGCGGCGTCCAGCGCGTAGCGGTAGCTGTCGGCACCGAATCCGGCCACGATGCCCGCCGCGAGGTCGGAAAAGTACGATTGCCGGCGGAAGGGTTCGCGCGCGTGCGGATTCGACAGGTGCACCTCGATGAATGGAATCGCGACCGCGGCCAGGGCGTCGCGCAGCGCCACCGAGGTGTGGGTAAAAGCCGCGGGGTTGACCAGGATGAAGGCGGTCGTGTCCCGCTTGGCGGCCTGCACCCTTTCGACCAGTTCGTGCTCGGCATTCGACTGGTAACAAGTCAGGGTGTGTCCCGCGGCTTCGGCCTGGCGGATCAGCGCGGCGTCGATGTCCGCCAGCGCGGTGCGGCCGTATACGCCCGGCTCGCGCTCGCCGAGCAGGTTGAGGTTGGGGCCATGGAGAACCAGGATCTTTGCCACGCGGGGGCGGTGGTGCAGCCTGACGGGGAGCCGCGAAGTCTGAACCGTCATCTCCTTTTTGTCCAGCGTTGCGCGGTGGATCGCTGGAGTTTGGCGAAGTTGCACGCATGTTTACCGCGTTCATCAGGGTCGCGGCGGGCGTTCAAGCGCGCGTAAGGCACGATGGCCCTCGATTAACAAGCACCAGAACGGCCATTCAGGTCCGACTTTTCACAAAGCTGCTTCGAACCGGACAGGATAGTGGTCCTGTGGCGTTTTCAAGGTTTGGCCTCCGCTAGCCAAGCCTCGATCGTGGCCGGATCGAGCGGCCCCAGTTTGGTTTCCAGAATGTGGCCGTCGCGCCCGATCAGCACGCTGTAGGGCAGCAGCCCGGCGGTGTCGCCGAATGCCGTGGTCGGTACCGGATCGGCATCGATGCCGATCAAGATAGGATAGTCGACCGCCACGCGTTGCATGAACCTCGAGGCAGATTGCGGCTGCTCCATGGCGATGCCTACCACCTGTACGCCGTCTGCGGCGCGCTCGCGCTGGACTTTCGCCAGCAGCGGCATTTCGTGCAGGCACGGCACGCACCAGCTTGCCCAGAAATTCAGCAGAACGATCTTGCCGCGCCATTTCGCCAGGGCGGTGGTGTTGCCATCGACGTCGGGCAGCGCGTAGCCGCCGACCGGATCGCCGACCGCGAAAGTCCTGACGCCAGCCGGGGCAGGCGGTTGGTCCGGCATCCGGTTCATCCAGCGGTTCTGCAGCCACCAGCCGCCGGTGGCGGCAAGGCAGGCGAGCACCAGGATCAGGATCGTGCGGCGATCCATCATCGCGCGGCCGGCTCCATGTCGGCATGGACCAGCGCATTGCGGACCAGCGATGCGGTCAGCACGGTCGGCAACGCGTGGCCCCCGCCGCCGCCGCGCGGATACACCACGTACAGCGGCACGCCCGGCGAGTGGAAGGATTTGAGGTACGCGCCGATTTCGGGGTCGACGTCGGTCCAGTCGCCCTTCATGTAGACGGCGCCCGTTTTCGCAAGCAGGTTGCGAAAGCCCTGCGTATTCAGCACCGCGTATTCGTTGGCCTTGCAGGTGACGCACCAGTCGGCCGTGATGTCCACGAACACCGGCGTGCCGGCGTCGCGCAACGATTGCAGTTTCGCGGGACTGAAAGCGACGACGCCTGGGTCCATCGCCGTTGTGCGGGTGGGCGGTGCGACGCGCGCGACGGTGTACAGCGTGGCCGCGGCGGCCAGTGTCAGCATGATCGTGAAGACATGGCCGAGCCTGCGTTCCTGCCGACCGCGGCCGTGCCACCACAGCGCCGCCGCCAACAGCACCATCGCGATCAGCACCAGCGCCACCGCGTCGGCGCCGCGTTGGTGGGCCAGTACCCAGACCAGCCACACCACCGACAGATACATCGGGAACGCAAGGATCTGCTTCAGCGTTTCCATCCAGCGGCCGGGTTTTGGCAGCAAGCGAGCCAGCGCGGGCACCAGGCCGATCAAGGTCAGCGGAAGCGCCAGGCCTACGCCCAGGGCCAGCATCACCAGCATTGCGTGCAACGCCGGTGCAACGAACGCATACGCCAGCGCGGCGCCCATGAACGGTGCGGTACACGGAGTTGCGACCACCACCGCCAGCACACCGGTGAAGAAGTGCCCGGCCGCGCCTCCGCGGCGGGTCAGGGTCTGGCCGACGTTGCCGAGGCCGCTGCCGAACTGCACTACACCCGACATCGACAAGCCCACCACGAACAACGCACACGCCAGTACCGCCACGATCCACGGTTGCTGCAATTGGGTGCCCCAGCCGATCGCGTGGCCGGCGCTGCGCAGGCCCAAGATCGCCAGCCCGATGGCGAGGAAAGTCGCGATCACCCCCGCGGCGTAGGCCAGTGCGTGGGCGCGTGCACGCTGGCGCGATTCGCCGCTCTCCAGCACGCCCACCGCCTTGATCGCGAGCACCGGCAATACACAGGGCATCAGGTTGAGGATCAAGCCGCCTGCAAGGGCCAGCGCCAATGCGAACGCAAGGCCGGTGCCGATCGGGCCGGCGGCTTGCGCGAAGGGGGCCGTGGCGGAGGCTTGCGCACTGGGCGCCGTCAATGACCTCGTGATCGGATGGCGAGGCGCGCCGCCCTCGATGGCGTGGCCGCCGCCGGTCGCTCCGAGCGGGCCACCGCCAGAGGCCGGCAGCGTGAAGGTTTCCGTGTTGGGGGGATAGCAAATCTTCGGCTCGATCTCGTGGCAGCCCTGATAGCTCACTTCAACCTTGACGGCGGCCGGGGCCGTGCCGGCCATCGTGTAAGGCAGCGAGCCGTCGACCGCGTCGTGGTAAATCTCCACGTCGCCGAGGTACGGATCGTGTTCCTGCTTGCCGGGCGGCAGGGCGAGCGCGCCGGCGGTGATGCCGGGTGTCAGGATCTTCGCGTGGATGCGGCCGCGATAAAGGTAATAGTGCGGCGCGATATCGAAATGCAGTGCGAGGGCGCCTGGCTTGCTGATGGTCGGCTTCAGCGCGAACGCCTGCGTGACCGGCAGCAGGCCGTCGCCGGGACTTGTGCTCTGGGCGTATGCGCCTGTTGCGGCGAGCAACAGCGCCGCCAGCAGGAACAAGCGCGAGAATGGTTTTCGGGAAGCTGACATCTTCATGACTGCAAGAAAGACCGGCGCCTGCCACCATCGATTTCCGGGATCCTTATTTCGGCAGGCGACCTGGCGGTTGCGCGTGAACGCGAACGGTGGGTTGAGCTGCATCGCGCAGCGATGCAGGCTCGAACGAGCCCGTGAAGCCTCAAGGATTGTCGCAGGCACAGCGCGAAGTCGCCAGCCGGCGCGCCAGCTGGCGGGTACATTCGGCTCAGCGCTCGATACCGGACCCGGCACCTTGGACACCGGTGCCTTGGCTGCGGGCGGCGCGCCACGGTGCCGCCCGGAAATTCCGGTATATCGGCGGTTTCGTTATTTCACCGGCACCATCAGGTGCTGGTAGGGCGTGCCGGCCCACATGATGTACGGCATTTTCGTGTTCGGATCGGCGCTCTTCGGATACTGATCGTAGAAGGCCGCATCCGCCCCGACGACCATTACGTGTGCGCCGGTCTTGACCCAGTGGTTACCGGAGCTCGGCTTGGTTGCATAGGGATCCGTGTTGCTGGCGTCGGTGCCGCCCTGCAGCATGTACATGAAGCCCACCTTTCCGGCCGGCGGCGGCGCGTGCCCGACCCAGGCGCGCGCCCACGCCAAGGCGTTGGCATCCATGCACATCGGGTCCGGACCGGGGGTGGACGGAGAATCGGGCATGCAGGTAAAGCCGTTATGGCCTTGCCGCACCGTGCGCATCTTGCCGCCGGCCTCCATCGCCACAATGGTGGCATCCTTCGCGACCTCTGCGGGCGCAGCGCGCTCGGCGCTGGCGATCAATTGCGCGTCGGTTGGCGCGTTCTCCTTGGTTGCTGCCGGGAGTGCGACGGCGGCCAGCAATGCAAGTGCGAATGAGGAACGACGCCCGAACAACATGGTGCTGTTCATACGAACCTCCAGGAAGGGTGGCCCCCCTGTCTGTCCGCGGCTGGCGCCGCCGCCTGCACCGCTGGCAGACTGCCTATGCTACTCCGAATACCCGGGTCGGGCTGCCGCGCGCCGGGCCGTCGATTTCTCTTGTGGTGCCGTTCTGCAAAGCTCCATGAGGAAGCCGACCGTGAGTCCGGGGGCGCGTCCGGTTCACGGCGGCGTGTGCGAGACGCCACCCTAACGCGTGGTTGCGGCTGCGATCCAGTCGAGGTATGCCGCGTGGCCGTCGACGACTTCGATGGCGACCAGCTCGGGTACTTCGTAGGGATGCAGTTCGACCAATCGCGCGCGGAGCGCATCGAAACATTCCCGGGTGGTCTTGATCAGCAACAACACCTCGGTGTCTTCGTGAATCCGGCCCTTCCAGCGATAGGTCGAAGCGATGCCGGCCACGCGATTCGCGCAGGCCGCCAGGCGTTCCTCGACCAGCGTGTGGGCGATCCGGGCCGCCGATTCGGCGTCGGGGCAGGTGGAAAGGCAAAGGAACGGCGTGGCCATGGGTCGCGATAATCGGCTATGGGCGGCTGCTGTGCGCGCCGGGCGGCATCTCAAAGGAACGGCGTGGCCATGGGGTCGCGATAATCGGTCCCTCACAAGGCCTGGATTGTAGAAGCGGAAAGCGCTTGCTGCTTTTTCTGCCCGTGACCGCCACGTCCCACCCATTCCGCCGTGCGCAAAAGAAAGGAGACGGCGCTACGCGCCGGCGCGCGCCCACTTGAAACCGGCGATTCCGGACCTACAATTGGCACTCGACGTTGTTGAGTGCTAACAACGCATCCCCTTTCATCCCCAACGCAGCTGGAGTCGTTATGAAGCTTCGTCCGTTGCATGACCGCGTCATCATCAAGCGCCTCGAGGCGGAAACCAAGTCCGCCGGCGGCATCGTCATCCCCGACACCGCGACCGAAAAGCCGATCAAGGGCCAAGTGGTTGCCGTGGGCACCGGCAAGATCCAGGAAGACGGCAAGGTCCGCCCGATGGCGGTCAAGGCCGGCGACAAGGTGCTGTTCGGCAAGTATTCCGGCACCGAAGTCAAGGTCGAAGGCGAGGAACTGCTCGTCATGCGTGAAGAAGATCTGATGGCAATCATCGAGGGATAAGCGTCGCGGAGCCCGCTCAAGCATCGTTGCTGCGCCGGATTCGTTCGCCCTGATTGATGTGTCCTCATTGACTTCAGTCAACTCCGGTTCGCTCACCGGCGCGCGCCTAGGCTGAGCTTCCCCGCTCGCTTCCCCCATTCGCCCAGTCGAGCACTCAGAAATCCATTTGAAGAGATAAAACCATGGCAGCCAAAGAAATCCGTTTCTCCGAAGACGCACGCAGCCGCATGGTGCGTGGCGTCAACGCCCTGGCCAACGCAGTCAAGGCGACCCTCGGCCCCAAGGGCCGCAACGTCGTGCTCGAGAAGAGCTTCGGCGCCCCCACCATCACCAAGGACGGCGTGTCCGTGGCGAAGGAAGTGGAGCTCGCCGACAAGTTCGAGAACATGGGCGCGCAGATGGTGAAGGAAGTCGCCTCCAAGACTTCCGACGCCGCCGGCGACGGCACCACCACCGCAACCGTGCTGGCGCAGGCGATGATCCGCGAGGGCATGAAGGCGGTCGCCGCCGGAATGAACCCGATGGACCTGAAGCGCGGCATCGACAAGGCCGTGGGCGCTGCGGTCGACGAGCTGAAGAAGATTTCCAAGCCCTCGTCCGATTCCAAGTCGATCGCCCAGGTCGGCACCATCTCCGCCAACGGCGACGAGCACATCGGCAAGCTGATCAGCGAAGCGATGGACAAGGTCGGCAAGGAAGGCGTGATCACCGTCGAGGACGGTTCGGGCCTCGAGAACGAGCTTGACGTCGTCGAAGGCATGCAGTTCGACCGCGGTTATCTCTCGCCGTACTTCATCAACAACCAGCAATCGATGCAGTGCGAGTTGGAGGAACCCTACATCCTGCTGCACGACAAGAAGATCTCCAACGTGCGTGATCTCCTGCCGGTGCTGGAAGGCGTCGCCAAGTCAGGCAAGCCGCTCTTGATCGTCGCCGAAGAAGTCGAAGGCGAAGCGCTGGCGACCCTGGTCGTCAACACCATCCGCGGCATCGTCAAGGTGTGCGCGGTGAAGGCGCCGGGCTTCGGTGACCGCCGCAAGGCGATGCTGGAGGATATGGCGATCCTGACCGCCGGCACCGTGATCTCCGAAGAGGTCGGCCTGCAACTCGAGAAGGCCACCGTCAAGGATCTGGGCCGCGCCAAGAAGATCGTCGTCACCAAGGAAAACACCACCATCATCGACGGCGCCGGCGACACCAAGGGCATCGAAGGACGCATCAAGCAGATCAAGGCGCAGATCGAGGAAACCACTTCCGACTACGACCGCGAGAAGCTGCAGGAACGCGTCGCCAAGCTGTCAGGCGGCGTGGCGGTGGTCAAGGTCGGCGCCGCGACCGAAGTCGAGATGAAGGAAAAGAAGGCGCGCGTCGAAGACGCCCTGCACGCCACGCGTGCGGCGGTGGAAGAAGGCGTGGTGCCGGGCGGCGGCGTGGCGCTGGTGCGTGCGCTGGCCGCGATCGGCAAGCTCAAGAGCGACAACGAGGACCAGGAACACGGCATCGTGATCGCCAAGCGTGCGATGGAAGCGCCGCTGCGCGAAATCGTCGCCAACGCCGGCGAAGAGCCGTCCGTGGTGCTGAACAAGATCGCCGAAGGCAAGGGCAACTACGGCTACAACGCCGCCACCGGCGAATACGGCGACATGGTCGAGATGGGCATCCTGGATCCGACCAAGGTCACCCGTTCGGCGCTGCAGAACGCGGCCTCGATCGCCGGCCTGATGATCACCACGGAAGCGATGATCGGCGAAGCGCCCAAGAAGGAAGAGCACAACCACGGCGGCGGTGCCGGCGGTGGCATGGGCGGCATGGGTGGCATGGGCGGCATGGACTTCTGATGTCTCGGATGCAAAATCGTCCCTGATTTTGCGTCCGGATACGGCGCGCGTCCTGCGCCGCCGTCAGAAATAGCAACAGAGTCTGGAGCATCGCAGCCAAGCCCCGCGATATTGCGGGGCTTGGCTGTTCACTCTGCGAAACACGCCGATCGCACGCTTGCGCGCTGCGCAGATGTTTCAAGATCGGACACCCATGCAGGTATTCGCGGATCGCCGCGCAACCGCGCGGTGAGGACACGGCTCTTCCGTGCGTCGCAAGTTGCACCAGCGGGTGAGGATTCGTCCCGCGTTGTTGCAAGCCAGAGCCCCGCGAGTAATCGCGGGTTTTTTGCGTGCCCTGCAGTGCAATTCCAGCGCAAGCTCCTGGGCGAACGGGGGGCGGATGCGGACGGCAACGCCCAAGCAGGCCATCACGTGAGAGGCGGCGAGGCGCTGCGTCTTGGGTCGCCCGTGCCGCTCGATCGGATCCCCTGATTCGTGTCGGAAAAACTTACGTTTTCGGCCAAAGGGACTGATCGGATTGTCTCCAACCCTTTGAAAAACAGATCAATCGTGACTTGGCACGAGGGATGCTTTTCGAAAGTGCCTTTGAAGAGGCAAGCACCCAGCGGCTCACGAGCGCATCGATGCGCAATGGTTCGGGAAAGGGAACCCGGTGGCCGAGAGCGTGTGCATGGGGATACGCCACTTGTTTTTTCGCTTCCGTGATCCCCATGGGCAGCGTTCCTGGGCTGTCAACCCGGAACCCCAGAGGAGATTCTCCATGAAAGCTTCAACGATTGCCGCCGCCGTTGCCGGTGTCTTGGTCATTGCCGTTGCAGGCGTTGCTTCGGCGACGCAAACCACCAGCAGTCTTCAGGTTTATGACGGCGTCCAGGGTGACATGATTTCCGGCAACGGTATTCCCGTCGACAACTTCACCCAGGACAGCTACGCCGACAGCACCAGCGGCAACACCATTTACGTCTCGCTCAAGGCCCGCGACCGCGACACCGGCGAGGCAAACAGTCAAACCGGCAATGTCTACTACATCGATCCGGGTTATTCGTCGACGAATACTTCGAAACCGAATCTTGAATACGATTATCAATTCGATCCGGGCAACGACGGCACGACGGATTATTACTTGCAAATGAAGGTGGATTTCGATCCCTCGGCGGGCACCGATTTTGCGACTATCGGGGGGAATATCGACAGTTTCTGGGCTACGACCGACGGTTTCTTCCCCAACGGCACCGATGGCACAGGTCATGTCGGGACCAACGCATGGAACACCAGCGCGGTTCCCTACGTCATCAGCAACTCGGGCAATCTTGGCTTTTCGTTCTGGAGTACAGCTTTCGGCAAAAGCTACGACCCCAACCAATCGGGTGACTACGAAATACAGTTCAACGTGTTCGACCCGACCGACACGGCGTTCCTCGCCAGCTCGACCATCCACGCCATCGTCGGCAGTCCTCTCACGGTATCGGTCCCTGAGCCCGGTGAAATCGAACTGATGGGCCTCGGCCTGCTGCTGATCGGCGGTCTGACGTGGCGCTCGCGCAGAAAGCAGGAGCATCTGGCCTGATCCTCGGAACTTCAACCCGACTCGTTCGAAGCCCCCAATCGGGGGCTTCGTTTTTCCGGTGGGCGTGCACGCCGCGACGCTAAAGTGTCAAAGCGGGGAGCGATTGCGGGGCTGTGCATCGCGCGCCGCTATCCTCGCGCGATGATCGCGACCCTGAAAACCTTCGCAGGCGTAGTGCTCACGCCGGTGCACCTGAAACGCACGCTGATGATCGCGTTCGTGGTCGGCAGTTGGCTGAACCTGTTCAACCACGGCGACGAACTCCTGCACGGCGTGATCAACGCGCACCTCGCGGCCAAGCTGGCGCTGAATTACCTGACGCCTTTCGTGGTGTCCAACATCGGCCTGCTGGCGCACCGCCGCTCATGAGGCTTCCCGCATCGCTAGGAATGCCGCCGGCCTGGGGCGCCGCGTAGGTCGGGGCGATTGCAGTCTGCACGCGGACATTCGTTGCCGGATGCCGCAAAAAAATCCCCTCTCCCGTGACGAGAGAGGGGATCTTGCATCGCATGGGTCAAAGCCACACCGACGCATGCCCTTCCCTGGAAGGCGGCTGTCTGGTCCCGTTCCATCTTCCCTGATGGTCATGCGCGACGCGTCTTGCGAGGCGTCGCCATGAGGTCGGGTCAGTGCCGGTGGTCCTTGTCGTTGGTGCTGCCGTGACGGTTGTGGCTGCTGGATT
>DATCSF010000150.1:0-2616 GCA_036568625.1 Rhodanobacteraceae bacterium
TATGCGCCGCCCGCCACGCTGGCGATCATCGCGATCGGCGTTGTGTTTTTCCGGCGCGTGCTGGCGGGCGTGGACTGGCTGCTGCTCGTGACTTTCGCCGCGATGTTCGTGGGCTTGGGCCACCTCGCCGCACTGCCCGCCGTGCAATCGCACATCGGCGCGCTCGCGTGGCGCGATCCGCATACCACGTATGCGAGCGGCATCGCGCTCTCGCAGATCATCAGCAACGTCCCGGCGGCAGTGCTGCTACAACACTACGCCGGCAATTTCACGCTGCTGGCGGCAGCGGTGAACGTCGGTGGTTCGGGCTTGATGATCGGCTCGCTGGCCAACCTGATCGCGCTGCGGCTCGACGGCAGTCGCGGGATCGGCTGGCGATTCCACGCGTGGTCGATTCCCTATCTCGTCGTCACCGCGGTGTTGGTCGCAGTGGTGGCACTGCGGTGATTCGTAGGTTGGGCTGGGCGGCTCCTCGCGAAGCCCAACGGCACAGAACAGCTAACGTTGGGCTTCATCCGCAACAAGCGCGGATTCAGCCCAACCTACAGATTTGGTTGGTGCAATACGCGCCGATCGATTTCGGCGACGCTGCGCACGCCGCACAACACCATCGTCAAATCGAGTTCGCGGCGGATCAACTCCAGCGTCATCGAAACGCCGGTGCCCCCCAGCGCGCCGAGACCATACACGTACGCGCGGCCAATCATCACTGCACGCGCGCCCAATGCGATCGCCTTCAGCACGTCCTGACCCGAGCGTACGCCACCATCCATCCATACCTCGCAATCGCGGCCGACGCGTGACGCGATCTCCGGCAAAACGCTGATCGACGACGGCGCGCCATCGAGCTGACGCCCGCCGTGGTTGGACACGACGATGGCATCCGCGCCGCACTCCGCCGCGCGGCGCGCGTCGTCGGGATCGAGCACGCCCTTCAGGATCAGTTTGCCGCCCCAGCGGTTCTTGATCCACTCGACGTCGTTCCAGTTGAGCCCGCGGTCGAACTGCTCGGCCGTCCACGCCGCCAGCGAGGACATGTCGCTGACACCTTCGACGTGGCCGGCGATGTTGCCGAATCGATGCCGCCGCGTGCCCGCCATCCGCAAGCACCAGCGCGGATGCAGCGCGAGATTCACCAGATTCCTCGGCGTCGGCTTGGGCGGCGTCGAAAGCCCGTTCCGGATGTCGCGGTGGCGCTGGCCCATCACCTGCAAATCCAGCGTCAGCACCAGCGCGGAACAGCCTGCCGCCTTCGCGCGGTCGATCAGGCGTTCGATGAAGGCGTGATCGCGCATCACGTACAACTGGAACCAGAACGGCCGTTTCACGAACGCGGCCACGTCCTCGATTGAACACACGCTCATGGTCGACAGCGTGAACGGCACGCCGAAATCCAGCGCCGCCTTC
This sequence comes from Rhodanobacteraceae bacterium, assembly GCA_036568625.1. Lineage (GTDB taxonomy): Bacteria > Pseudomonadota > Gammaproteobacteria > Xanthomonadales > Rhodanobacteraceae > 66-474. Next base: position 1,408 of record DATCSF010000150.1, read on the forward strand.
GCGGCATGCATCTCGCCGTCGGCGTGCTGCATGCCGCATAAACCCACCGGCGCCAGCGCCACCGGCAGCGTGACTTCCTGGCCGAGCATCTTCGTCGCCGTGGTGCCGCCTTCGACGCCCACCGCGACGCGCTGGTGCAACTGGAGGCGCGCGAAGTCTTCCAGATTCCTGCGCAGCGTGGTTTCGGTCCAGGAACCCGACTCGCAGTAATCCACGAACATCCGCGGCACGCGTTTCAGGTACAGCCTTCGCAGGTCTTCGATGCAGGTCATCGGCGCCATTCGCCAATCCTCCCATTGCGCGCCAGCCAATACGGGTCGTGCTCGTGCGGATCCGGGCGTTCGGCCCAGCGTTTGTAGGTCCACTGGTACTGCGGAAACGCAAGCTCGACGCACTGCTCGACGCCGCGATTCAGGGCACTACAGGCGACACGCATGTCGGAATCGGCGATGCCGTCGGGCGCGGGCAGGATGCGGACGCGAAAGCCCGCGCCACGCGGCAATCGTTCCGCGAACGCGAACAGCACCGCGGTACCGGTGCGCTGCGCGATCCGCGGCAGCAGCACCATGGTGTTGGCGTCCAGCCCGAAGAATGGCGCGAACTGGCCTTCGCCGCGCTTGGGTTGCTGGTCGGGCAGAATGCCGACCACGCCGCCCGCGGCCAGGCGCTTGTACAACGTGCGCACGCCCGCGCCATCGGCACGCACCTGTTCGGGTTCGAGATCGCCGCGTGCGCGCACCAGCAAGGCTTCCCACGCGGCGTTGCGCGGTGGCGCATACAGAATCGCGATCGGCGTGCGCGCGCACAGCCAGTAATTCAGCAATTCCCAGCATCCGAGATGCGGCGCCGCGACGATCAGCCCGCGTCCGGATTGCAGCGCCGCGTCGAAGTGTTCCAGTCCTTCCACTTCGCGCACCAGCTTCAACGCGCGCCGCGCGCCGCGCCCCCATACCGCGGCCATTTCGGTGACGGCGTGGCCGGTCTCGCCGAGGCATTCGCGCACCAGCGCATCGCGTGCGGCATCATCGAGTTCCGGATGCACGATGCGCATGTTCACTTCCGTGTGCACGCGTTCGCGCGCGTGTTTGCGCCACCACAGCGCGCGACCCAATGCGCTGCCGGCCGCGTACAACGCCGGCAGTGGCAGCATGCCCAGCACGCGCAAGCTCCACCAGGTCAGCGCAACGTACCAGCGCATCAGCTGCGAAC
>DATCSF010000151.1:0-14493 GCA_036568625.1 Rhodanobacteraceae bacterium
GCGATCTGGCGCGCGCCGGGAAGGCAGGCGATTGAATGCTGCGCATTGAACAAGCCTACTGGCTGATCGCTCTGTTCCTGGCCGGCGCAGCATGGCTCAACCTGCGCGAGCGGCGCTGGTCGCACGCCGCGTTCTGGGCGGTATTGGCAGTGTTGATGGCGGGCGGCAAGTACGTGCTGGATGCCAGCGCTGCGCACCACGAACTGCCGGCGCAGCTCGCGGGTGTCGGGGTCATTGCACTGGCGGCGCTGTCACCGCGCATGCATCGCGGGCAACTCGCCGAACGCGAAGCATCCGCCCGCGAAGCCGACGCCAAACGCCTCGGCCATCGCTTGTTCGGACCCGCCGTGCTGATTCCGCTGGTGACGCTGCTGGTCGCCGTGTTCGGCGCGCATGTCGCGATACATGGCGTGCACTTGTTCGATCCGGCGCGGATGACCCTGACCGGACTCGCGCTGGCCTGCGTGATCGCGCTGATTGCAGCGCTTTGGGTGACCCGCGCGCGGCCGACCGCAGGATTGGCAGAAGGCCGCCGTCTGCTCGACACGCTCGGCTGGGCCGCCTTGTTGCCGTTGACGCTCGCCGCGCTGGGCGGGGTGTTCGCCGCCACCGGCGTCGGCGCCGCGGTGTCGGATCTGGTGCGCATGCTGATCCCGGTCAACAGCGCACTGGCCTGCGTGATCGCCTACGGACTTGGCATGGTGCTGTTCACCGTGATCATGGGCAACGCCTTTGCGGCGTTTCCGGTGCTGACCGCGGGCGTGGGCCTGCCGTTGCTGATCCAACTGCACGGTGCGAATCCCGCGATCCTGGGCTCCATCGGCATGGTCACGGGTTATTGCGGCACGCTGTTCACGCCGATGGCGGCCAACTTCAATATCGTGCCGGTGGCGCTGCTGGAATTGCCGAACCAGAACGACGTGATCCGCGCCCAATGGAAGACGGGCGCCGCACTGCTCGGCGTAAACTTGGCATTGATGTACTTCCTGATCTTCCGCTTTTGAAGCCACCCACGCGCCAGCGCGACCGCACCGTACTGTTGACCGGCTTCGCACCGTTCGGTGGCGAGACGGTGAACCCCTCGTGGCAAGCGGCGCACGCGCTCGACGGCCGCGTGATCGAGGGGCATCGGGTCATCGCGGTGGAGTTGCCGTGCGAGTTCGACGCTTCCGTGCCCGCGCTGTGGCATGCGCTGCGCAAGGCCGAACCACGCGTGGCGATCGCGGTCGGCCTCGCCGGCGGGCGTGACGGCATTTCGCTGGAGCGGGTCGCGATCAATCTGATCGACGCCCGCATTCCCGACAACGCGGATGCGCAGCCCGTGGACGTGCCGGTGCTGCGCGGCGGCGCGGCGGCGTTCTTCGCGACGCTGCCGATCAAGGCATCGCTGCTGGCGCTGCGCGAGGCCGACATTGCCGCGCATGTCTCCCAGACTGCCGGCACCTACGTCTGCAATCAGGTGTTCTACGCATTGATGCACGCCCTGCGTCGCTGCCGCAACACCCGCGCGGGCTTCGTGCACGTGCCGTGGTTGCCGGAACAGGCCGCGGCGCACGACCAGCCCGGCATGCCGCTCGGCCAGATGACCCGCGCGCTGGAGATCATCGTCCACACGGCGCTGACGACGCGCAGCGATGCACGTGCCGCTGCCGGCGCGGAATCCTGAGAGGACCCGCGTTACTGCTTGTCCTTGTCCTTGGGCGCTTCCACCGCGCTCATCAGGGTCAGCTTGCCCTTGTGCATCACATAGCCGGTGAACTTGAAGCTCAACTGCAGGCTGGCCAATTCCTCGAGGTCGGCGTTGCTGACCTTGGCTGAATCGGTGTCTTCCAGCAGCACGGTCTTGGGCAACTGTTTCTGGTCCTGCAGATAGCGAAAATGCGCTTCGAGGTCGGGGGCGCTCAGCACCGCGCCGTCCACCAGGAACTGGTTGTCCTTGAAGGCACCGATCGTCATGTCGTACTGGTGTGGCACGTTGACCGTGGTTTCGCCACCGCTGCGGACAGTGCCGCTGCACGCCGCAAGCGCGAACATCGTCGCCAGCATGGCCGCGCCGCCAAGGCGCACAACAAACGAACGCAAGTTCATGGAATCGATCTCCGTTGCTGATCGTGGTACCGGCCACGCGGCCGCATCCCGGCAAGTTTGCCACAAGCAGGCTGAATCCGCCGCCTGATGGCGCAGAGCGGCGGGCGAAATTTCCCCGGAATCGAGTCCGGGATGCTCCCGCCCCACGTACCGGGTTCTGGCAGGCGGGTGCAGGACCGCCGTCGACGATCGAACGGTCCGGCGGGATTCGCTGACGCTGCTTCCGCCCTACGTTTTCGGAAGCGTTACCCCGCGTTGCCCCTGGTATTTGCCGCCGCGGTCCTTGTAGCTGGTCGAACACACCTCGTCTGATTCCAGGAACAGCATCTGCGCCACGCCCTCGTTGGCGTAGATCTTGGCCGGCAACGGCGTGGTGTTGGAAAATTCCAGCGTCACGTGGCCTTCCCATTCAGGTTCCAGCGGCGTGACGTTGACGATGATGCCGCAGCGCGCGTAGGTGCTCTTGCCGAGGCAGATCGTGAGCACGTTGCGCGGGATGCGGAAATACTCCACGGTGCGCGCCAGCGCGAACGAATTCGGCGGAATGATGCAGCAATCGCCAGAAAAATCGACGAAGTTGCGCGAATCGAATGCCTTGGGATCGACGATGGTCGAGTTGATGTTGGTGAAGATCTTGAACTCGCCCGCACAACGCACGTCGTAGCCGTAGCTGGACGTGCCATACGACACGATGCGGCCACCGCCGTTCTGTTTGACCTGGCCGGGCTCGAACGGCTCGATCATGCCGTGCTCGGCCATGCGGCGGATCCAGTTGTCGCTCTTGATGCTCACGGGGCATTCCACTCTCGAAGGTGGCCGGATTCATCCGGTGAAAGCCGCCAAAATACACGGGATTGCCGGGCAGACGCCAGCGTCACGCGACGCCGGCGGCGAGGCAACCCAGCGCGACCTCGATCTCGCGGCGGCAATCTTCACTGGCCAGCACGAACTCCACCGAACACCCCGCACCCGGCAGCCGCACCGGCAGCGGATCGGATGCCAGCAATCGCGCGGACATCGTCTTCAACACCTCCATCAATGCATCCTGCGCGTGGTGCGACGCGCGCGCCGATGTGTTGAGCAACAATACCGGCTTGCCGGGGAATTCCAGTGCGCCGACCAGCCAGTCCAGCAAGTTCTTGAAAGCGCCAGGAATGCCATGCGCGTATTCGGGGCAGGCGATCAGCAGCGCGTCGGCGCGTCCAACCGCTTCGCGCAGACCGAGCACCGCCGGCGGCAATGGATCGACTTCGGCGTCGGGACTGAACAGGGGCAACGCGCCCGTGCCGGAATACAGTTCCAGCCGCAGCGACGCCGGCGCCCATTCGCACGCAGCTTCCAGCGCCGCACGATTCGCCGACACGCGACGCAGGCTGCCGCATAGGCACAGCACGCGTTTGGGCGACGCGGTGATCTCAATCATCCGCGACGCGGATGTTCGGCACGCCGGCCATGTCGCGTTCGGCCTGCAGCGACAACCGCGCCGCGGTGTTGCGCGCGATCCCGCGGTAACGCATCGCGAGGTCGGAATCGGGCATGGCCACGACGGTCGGGTTGCCGCCGTCGGCCTGTTCGCGGATGCGGATGTCCAGCGGCAGCGATCCGAGCAGCGGCACGCCGTATTGCTCGGCCATGCGCGCACCGCCACCTTCGCCGAACACGTGTTCCTCGTGGCCGCAGTGGGAACACACGTGCGTGGCCATGTTCTCGATGATGCCGAGCACCGGCACCTGCACCTTCTCGAACGCTTTCAGGCCCTTCCTCGCATCCAGCAGTGCGATGTCCTGTGGCGTGGTGACGATCACCGCGCCCGCCACCGGCACGCGTTGGGTAAGCGTCAACTGGATGTCGCCGGTGCCGGGCGGCATGTCCACGATCAAATAGTCGATGTCCTTCCAGCGCGTGGAATTGAGCAGCTGCGTCAGCGCCTGCGTCACCATCGGCCCGCGCCACACCATCGGCGTATCCTCGCCGACCAGAAAGCCGATCGACATCACCTGCAACCCGTGGTTGGTCATCGGGATGATGGTCTTGCCGTCCGGTGATTCCGGGCGCCCCGCGATGCCCAGCATCAGCGGTTGGCTGGGACCGTAGATGTCGGCGTCCAGCACACCTGCATTCGCGCCCTCTGCGGCCAGCGCCAGCGCGAGGTTCACCGCGACGGTGGACTTGCCGACGCCACCCTTGCCCGAGGCCACCGCGATGATGTTCTTGACGCCCGGCAGCGGCATCAGGTTGCCTTGCACCTTGTGGGTTGCGACGCGCGAGGTCGCGGACACCGTCGCTTGCGCGATCGCCGGATCGCTCTCCAAAACGGTTTTGATTTCAGCAGCAAAGGCCTTGCGCCACTCATGCGCGGGATATCCCAGCACGATCTCGACCGCGACCTTGTCGCCGTCCACGCCCACCGCGTGGATCGCGCCAGCTTCCGCCACCGAAACACCGGTGTGCGGATCGACGACGCCTGCCAGGATTTCGCGAACACGGGCTTCGGTAATGGCGGTCACGATGCGATACGTTGCGAAAACAACCATTCATTATGCCAGAAGGGCCCGCGCCGACCTTGATTCGGGTCACGCGCGGTACGCGGTGCGACGCAGTTGACGGGCACCCCCGCAACGCAGTTGACGGGCACCCCCGCAACGCGCACGCTAACCCAACTGCCACCCGGAGTCGCCGCCATGCGAATCACCATCCGTTCCGTCCTGATCGCATTCGCCCTGCTGCTGGCCACCGCCGCCTACGCCGCCAACGACACGCCGGTCGGCACCTGGACACAGGTGGACGACGCGACCGGCAAGCCGAAGTCCATCATCGAAATCACCGAGCAGCCCGACGGTACCTTGCAAGGGGTGGTCAAGCAGGTGCTGTTCTCCGAACAGGGCACGCATCCGATCTGCAACAAATGCGAGGGCGAACGCCACAACCAGCCAGTGGAAGGCATGGTGATCATGTGGGGCGTGAAGCAGGATGGCGATGCGTGGGGCGGTGGCCACATCCTCGATCCGCACAATGGCAAAACCTACAAGGTCAAGTTGTCGCTCGCCGACAACGGACAAAAACTCGATGTGCGAGGCTACATCGGCATGCCGCTGCTGGGCCGCACGCAAACATGGATTCGCAAGGCGGCCGATTCGCAACAGGACGCACCCGAATCGGAAGACAACGACTGAGTCCGCAGCAGGTGCAGGGCGGGCGTAGCGCGCCTCCTTGTGCGGCATCGAAGGTGGGTTGGCGCCCGCATATGTTGCGCTCCATGCTCCCTCCTCCCACGGCCTTCACGCCAGGGCGACGGGACCGGCACCTCGTCCGCCCGGCCATGCAGCAACAATACAGGAATAGCGCCGCCCGATCGTCCAGCCTTTCTTGATGCATCGAACTCTTCATCGCGCGATGCTCGCGTTTTCGCGCTATGGTTGCGCGATTGCAAGATCACGAAGGGGTAGCCGATGTCGTTGCATCTCACTCAAGTTCAGCGCGGTTGCGCGGGCGTACTGCTGGCGGGCCTTCTTGCAACGTCCTTCGGTGCGAACGCACAGGCGCACGCCGATGCGGCCACGCCAGCGTGGCAGACGCCGATTGCGTCACACGGCGCCGAATACACGCGTCTGCAAAAGGAAGCGCAAGCCGTCACCATCACCCGCGACGACTGGGGCATCGCCCACGTACATGGCAAGACCGACGCCAACGCGGTGTTCGGCATGATCTACGCGCAGTGCGAAGACGATTTCAACCGCGTCGAAATGAACTACCTCACCGCGCTCGGCTGGACGGCGCAGGCTGAAGGCGAGAAGGCGATCTGGAACGATCTGCGCTACCAGCTCTTCATCGATCCGGTCGTGCTGAAACAGGACTACGCGAAGAGCCCTGGGTGGCTCAAGAAACTGATGAACGCATGGGCCGACGGGATGAACTGGTATCTGGCCACGCATCCCAATGTGCGCCCGAAGGTCATCAAGCATTACGAACCGTGGATGGCGCTTTCCTTCACCGAAGGCAGCATCGGCGGCGACATCGAGCGCGTGGACCTCGCGAAACTCGCGAAGTTCTACGGTGCAAGCCACGAAACCACCCTCGCCCTGGCGCGCATCGAGCCCGCGACATGGAAAGATCCGACCGGTTCCAACGGCATCGCGATCGCGCCCAAGCTCACCGCCGACGGCCATGCGTTGCTGTTGATCAACCCACACGTCACTTTTAATTTCCGCAGCGAGTCGCAAATGTCCAGCGATGAAGGCCTCGATGCCTACGGCGCTTCGACCTGGGGCCAGTTCTTCATCTACCAGGGCTTCAACCGGCACATTGGCTGGATGCACACCTCGACCGGCGTCGATGCGGTGGACGAATTCGCGGAAACCATCGAGAAGCGCGACGGCAAGTACGTCTACAAGTTCGGCAATCAGTGGCTGCCGGTGAAAACGCGCGAAATCACCATCCACTATCGCGCCGACGACGGCACGATCAAGACGCGCACGTTCATCGCGCACTTCACCCAGCACGGCCCGATCGTCGCCGAGGAAAATGGCAAGTGGATCGCCGAGGCGCTGATGAATCAGCCGATTCCGGCGCTGGAACAAAGCTGGCTGCGCACCAAGGCGACCGACCTCGCGAGCTACATGAAAGTGGCCGAACTCAAGGCCAACTCGTCCAACAACACGCTCTTCGCGGACGACAAGGGCGAGATCGCATTTCTCGCACCGCAGTTCATCCCGAAGCGCGACGACGCGTTCGACTACCTGAAGCCCGTCGACGGCAGCAATCCCGCTACCGCGTGGCAAGGCATGACGCCGCTCAAGGACATGCCCAACGTGATCAACCCGTCCACCGGTTGGGTGTTCAACACCAATGACTGGCCCTATTCCGCGGCCGGCAAGGACAGCCCCAAGCGCGCGGACTTTCCGCAGTACATGGACTCGTTCGGCCCGAACGCGCGCGGCATCCACGCCACGAAAATGCTGACCGGCGCGAGCGGCTTCACCAAGGCCAAACTGATCACCGACGCGTTCGATTCGTACCTGCCCGCGTTTGCCCGGCTGATCCCGATCCTGGTGAAGGATTACGACGGCCTACCCGCGAGCGATCCCTTGAAGGCGAAGCTGGCCGGCCCGATCGGGGTGCTGCGTACCTGGGATGACCGATGGGGCATTGCATCGATCCCCACGACGCTCGCGGTGTCGTGGGGCGACACGATGTGGAACGAAGTCGCAGCCAAGGCCGAAGCAAGTGGCCTTGACGCGCACACCACCGACCAGCGCGAAATCGACTACATCGCCGAAAAGGCCGATTCGAAAACGCGCCTCGAGGCACTGGCGGGGACCGTCGACACGCTCACCCGGGATTTCGGTTATTGGGGCGTGCCGTGGGGCGAAATCAACCGCTACCAGCGCCTGGATGACGCCATCCACCCGCATTTCGACGACAGCAAACCCAGCATCGCGGTGCCATTCACCTCGTCGCGCTGGGGTTCGCTGGCGGCCTCCAACACGCACCGCTGGCCCGACACCAAAAAATATTACGGCCGCAGCGGCAACAGCTTCGTCGCCGCGATCGAGTTCGGCCCGAAAGTGAGCGCACGCGCGATCCACGTGGGCGGCCAGAGTGGCGATCCCAGGTCACCGCACTTCACCGACCAGGCGCATCGCTGGGCCAGTGGCGATCTGCGTACCGTGTATTTCTGGCCGGATCAAATCAAGGCGCACGCGAAGCGGGTGTATCATCCCGGTGGCTGACCTGCCGCCGGCTGCGTAACGCGATCGGCATTCATCGCCAAGGGGCCTATCGTGAAACGTGCATCCGTTTTGCTGGTCGTGCTGCTTGCGTCCGCGTCGATCGCCCATGCCGCGCCGAAGGACTGGATCGCGTACAAGCAGCCGGTCATCGCCTTCACCCATGCCATCATCGTCGACGGCACCGGCGCGGCGCCAAAACACGATCAGACTCTGGTGGTGGACAGGGGCCGCATCGCCGAGCTCGGCCCCGCGGCCAGCACCCGGGTTCCGGCTGGCGCGACTGTGATCGACGCCCGCGGCAAGACGCTTTTGCCGGGCTTCGCGATGATGCACGAGCACCTCTTCTACACCACACGGCTCAGCCCGTACTACATCACCGCGATGCCGTACAGTTTCCCGCCGCTGTACCTCGCGGGTGGCGAAACCACGATTCGCACCACCGGGTCGGTTGCGCCGTACGTCGACCTCAACGTGCGCGACGACATCAACGCCGGCAAGCGCACCGGTCCCGACATCGACGTGACCGGCCCCTACCTCAACGGCGAGGGAGGATTCACCGAAGACTTGGCCCGCCTCAAGGATCCGGCCGACGCCACGCGCACGGTGAACTATTGGGCCGAACAGGGCGTCACCTCGTTCAAGGCCTACATGCAGATCACCCGCGCCGAATTGAAGGCTGCGATCGACGCCGCGCATGCCCATCACGACAAGGTCACCGGCCATCTGTGTTCCGTGACCTTCCGCGAGGCCGCGGACCTCGGCATCGACAACCTCGAGCATGGGTTCTTCGTCGCGACGGATTTCGTCAAGGACAAGAAGCCCGACCAGTGCCCCCGCGACGGTGAAAAATCCATCGCCACGCTGGACCTCGATTCGCCACAAATGCAGTCGCTGATCAAGCTGCTGGTGACAAAGCACGTCGCGCTGACCTCCACCCTCGACGTGTTCGAAACGTTCGTGCCGGGTCGACCAGAGACGCCGCAGGCCGCGCTGGACCTGCTGAACCCGGCGTTGCGCGATCTCTACGAAAGCACCTGGAAGAAAACGCAAGCGATGCCCGCGGTGCGCGCGAAAACCGTGAAGGAAGAATTCGCCAAGGCGACCGCGCTCGAAAAGCGCTTCGTCGAAGCCGGCGGGCTGCTGATGGCCGGCAGCGATCCGACCGGTTACGGCGGCGTCATCCCGGGGTTCTCGTCCAAGCGCCAGATCGAGCTGCTGGTGCAAGCTGACGGCTTTACCTTCCCCCAAGCAGTCAAGATCATGTCGCTGAACGCTGCGAAGTTCGAAGGCCGTGAAAAGGATATCGGTTCGCTCAGCGTAGGCAAGCGCGCCGACATCGTGGTGATCGACGGCGATCCGATGAGGGACATCACCGCGATCGAGCACATGCCGCTGGTGTTCAAGGGCGGCGTGGGCTACGACACCGCCGCGATCTTCAAATCGATGCAGGGCCAGATCGGGATGAATTGACGCTCCCGATCCTGGTCACCACGCGCGTTCGTATTGCTCCGGCACGTGGATCGTTGCATCGAGCTCCCTTGCAGCGCGGCGCGGAAAGTAGGGATCGCGCAGGAACTCGCGCGCCATCTCGATCAGGTCCGCATCACCGCGTTGGAGAATTTCTTCGGCTTGTCTTGCATCGGTGATCAGGCCGACTGTCGCGGTGGCAATGCCGGCCTCGCGGCGGATGCGCGCAGCAAACGGCACTTGATAGCCGGGACCGATCGGAACCTTCGAGTGCGGCACGGTGCCACCTGACGAGCAGTCAATGACATCGACGCCGGCATCCCGCAAAGCCCGCGCAAGCTGCACGCATTCGTCGATGTCCCAACCACCCTCAGCCCAGTCGGTGCCCGACAGTCGCACCCACAGCGGCATCGGCGCCGGCCAGGTTTCGCGCACCGCGGCGATGACTTCCCGCAGCAGGCGCGCGCGATTTTCCAGTGAGCCACCGTACTCGTCGGTTCGCGTGTTCGACAATGGCGACAGGAACTGGTGCAGCAGGTAGCCATGTGCCGCATGCAGTTCGATCACGTCGAAACCCGCCTTGCGCGCGCGTTGCGCCGCCGCGCGGAAATCGGCAACCACCTTGACGATACCCGCCGCATCCAGTTCGATCGGCAGCGGATGGCCTTCATCAAACGCGATCGCACTGGGCGCAACCGGCGCCCAGCCTCCGTGCGCCGCATCCAGCGGACCGCCGCCGCGCCATGGCGCATCGGTGCTGGCCTTGCGCCCCGCATGCGCAAGCTGGATGCCGGCCGCCGCGCCCTGCCCGCGAATGAATGGCACGATGCGCGACCAGGCTTCGGCTTGCGCATCGTTCCAGATGCCGGCGTCGTCGGGCGAAATACGGCCTTCGGGCGAAACAGAGCTTGCCTCGGTGAACACCAGCCCCGCGCCGCCGACCGCGCGGCTGCCCAGATGCACCAGGTGCCAATCGGTCGGCACGCCACCGGGCGAGGAATACTGGCACATCGGCGACACCACAATGCGATTGCGCAAGTGCAGCGTGCCCAGCGTGATGGGTTCCAGCAGCATGCGCGGGCTCCGGCGGCAAAACCAGCACGTTGTGGCATGAGCGTCGAGGTTCAATGGCGCTCCCTCAATCGACTATGCTGAACCGTGCGCGCAGACGCAGTCCCGCCCCGCGGGAATGACGAGCTTGCAGAGTGGTGCTTTACTTGACCAATATCGGCAAATTTCTGGCGGAAGCCTCATGAGCAAAGGCACCCACGATTACGCACCCGATCCGCGCAACGCGGCAATCGGGATCAACATCAACGGCGAGCTGTTCGCACGCGACGAGGCGAAGGTGTCGGTGTTCGACGCCGGCTACGTGCTCGGCGACGGCGTGTGGGAAGGGCTGCGCCTGCACGATGGCGGCCTGCCTTTCCTCGACATGCACCTCGATCGCCTGTACGAAGGCGCGCGCGCGATTGATCTGGACATTGGCCTGACGCGCGAGGCATTGACGCAGCGGATCGTGGATACGCTTCGAGCCAACGGCATGCGCGACCACGTGCACATCCGGTTGATGGTGACGCGCGGCATCAAGGCCACGCCGCACCAGGACCCGCGTTTCGTGATCGGCGGCGCCACCATCGTGATCATCCCCGAATACAAGCAGCCGCTGCCGGAAACCGTCGAGCGCGGCATTCGCCTGTTCACCGTGCACGTGCGGCGCGGCGCACCCGATGTGCAGGATCCCAAGCTCAACAGCCATTCCAAGTTGAATTGCATCCTCGCCTGCATCCAGGCGCAGAAGGCCGGTTACGACGAAGCGCTGATGCTCGATCCGCACGGCTTCGTCTCGACGTGCAACTCCACGCACTTTTTCATCGTACGCAAGGGCGAGGTGTGGACGTCCACCGGCAAGTACTGCCTCGGCGGCATCACCCGCGCAAACGTAATTCGCCTGTGTCGCGACCATGGCATTCCGGTGTTTGAAAAGGATTTCAGCCTCACCGACGTGTACGGCGCCGAGGAAGCTTGCGTCACCGGCACCTTCGCCGGCCTCACGCCGGTGCGCGAAATAGACGGTCGCGTGATGGGCAACGGCAAGCGCGGGCCGACGGTCGCGCGCCTGCAACAGCTCTACATGCAGCTTGTGAAGGACGACAGCGCAAAAGGCCCGCGCGTATGACCGCGCCGCTGCGGATCGCGATGTGGTCCGGCCCGCGCAACATCTCCACGGCGATGATGCGCGCCTGGGAAAACCGCGACGACACGACCGTCATCGACGAACCGTTCTACGCGCATTACCTCAAAGCCACAGGCGTCAATCATCCCGTCCGCGAGGAAGTGCTCGCGTCGCAAAGCACGGACGCGGCGCAGGTCGCGGCGATGCTCACCGGCCCGATCCCGGGCGGCAAACCGATCTGGTACCAGAAGCACATGACCCAGCACATGTTGCCGGACATGCGGCTCGACTGGCTGGATCAAGTCACCAATTGCTTTTTGATCCGCGACCCGGAAGCGGTGGTCGCCTCTTTCACCATCCAGCGCCCCGACGCTGCGGCGTGGGAACTGGGCTTCGAGCAGCAGGCACGCTTGTTCGATCATGTCTGCGACAAACTGGGCCACGCACCGCCGGTGATCGACGCCACTGACGTATTGAGAGACCCGCGCGGGATGTTAGGCGCGCTTTGCGCACGGCTGGCCGTCCCTTTCAGCGAACAGATGCTGTCGTGGCCACCCGGCCCGCGCGCCAGCGATGGTGTGTGGGCACCGCACTGGTACGCGGCGGTGGAACGCTCCACCGGGTTTGCGCCGCATCGGCCCTGCGACATCAAGCTGTCGGACTCCCAGCAACGGCTGGCCGATGCGTGCCGATCGCATTACGAACGCCTCGTCACACATCGGCTGCAGATCCTCCCAGCGTAGCTGGCACAGGTTGGGTGGGACGCTTTGTGCGTACCTCAACATCTTTGCGTATCGCAGAATGCAGGGCGGGAGAAGCGTAGCGAATTCCGCCGATCGAGCCAGAAGGCGGGTTGTCACACGCCCTACTCGACCTCGACTTCCCCCTCGACCTCCAGGAATCCCGAACGGCAGTTCGAAGGCGAGTCAAGGGTCGACCTGCTTCGCGCTCACTTCTCCTTGCCCAGCTTCTCCCGCAACTGCGTTATGTACTCCAGTTCGTTCTTCGACTTTTGGTCGTTCGGGTCGAGCTTCAGCGCTTCGCGATACTTGGCTTTGGCTTCGTCCAGGCGGTGCAGTTCGGTCAAGGCGTAGCCCTCGCCGCGCAGCGCGTGCGCAAGCTCAGCGTTCTTCAGGTCGGGCGCGGAGAATTCAACGGCGGTCTCGGCCTGCTGGAAAAGCGCCAGCGCCTTTTCGTTGTCGTGCTGCATCTCGTAGGTATAGCCCAATTCCGAGAGAAACAGCGAATTCCAGGGCGAGAGCGCCAGCGCCTTGCGCCGCGCTTCCTGCGATTCCCCTATCCGGCCAAGACCGGTCAGCGCGCTGCTGTTGTAGAAGTACGCGCCGGCCCACACCTGCGGCAGGACGACCGCATCCTGATGATCTTTTGCCGCCTCGGCCAGATACAGGAAAGATTCCAGTTGACTGCGCGCGCAGTAATGGCGTTTGCCGTGATCCTCGCCCGGTCCGTTTTCGTAATGGGCGATCACTTGCGCAATCGGTCCGGCCAACGCATCGGCGGCCCGATCCGATTTGATCATCTGCGCCGCTTGCGAGAGTAGTTGCTGCTGGGCTTCATCCTCGCCGCTCAGTTGAACGGGATCTTGCGGGCTGGCGTTTGCCGGCACCGTGATTTGCGCTCCGGAGCTTGTCCGCTCCGTAGTTTGCGCGGATGCAGGCGGCTCATAAATGCCCGTGACGAGAATCGCACCGGCCAAGGCAATCCAGGCGGCACGAAGGCATAGACGTGCATGCGCGTACTGCTTGTTTGGGAAGCCAGCCATGATTCCCCCTGAACCGTCGGCGAGGTTGAGGGCGAGTATCGCGCCGGTCTATGGGTGGCGCAAATCAGACTGGGTTCGAAAAGCGGACAAGACCCGCCTACTTAATCGCCACTTCGCCCTCGATCTCCACGGGAATGCCGAATGGCAGTTCGGCCATTCCGACCGCGCTGCGCGCGTGCGCGCCAGCGTCGTCGCCCCACAGTTGCAGGATCAGGTCTGAGCAGCCGTTGATTACCGCAGGCTGCCGGTTGAAACCGGGCGCGGAGTTGACCATGCCGAACACGCGCACCCATTGCGTAATGCGATCGAGGTCGCCAAGTTCGCGTTGCAGGCTGCCGAGCATGGATAGCGCCGTCAGCCGCGCTGCTTCGTAGCCCTGCTCCACGGTGAGATCGCGACCGACCTTCCCGAACGGTCCGGCAACGGCACCATCCGCAGCTTGGGGGCTGTGCCCCGAGACCAGCGCGCGGCTGCCGAGTACCCGCACGAACCGGAACGGCAACACCACGCCGGGCGGTGGCTTCACCGCGGGCGGCAGCGTCAATCCGAGTTCGGCGAGGCGGGCCTCGATCTGCGACATATTCAAACCCCGTAGGCCAAACGGATGATAATGCGCTACTCCCGGGGCGACACGACTTATGGTGCATGATCGGCCGGTTCCGCTTTGCCCTGGAACGGCGAGTCAAATCAGGATCATCAGATTCGAATTCACCAAAAAAAGCCGGGCACGAGGCCCGGCATGGAGAGTGCAGCTTTTAATGGTTACCACTCGTACGACACCGAAAAACGTGCGAACCGCGGAGTTTCGAACTGAATCGGCAGATCGTAAGTCGCGCTGTACGCACCCGGCTCGCCAAAGCCCGCCATATACTGCAACGGCTTCTGTTCGTTCAGCACGTTGAATATCGCCAGATTGAAATCCAGCCGCTTTTGCGCCCAACTCGGCCGGTAATCGATGTTGAGATTGAGCTGGCGCGTCCATGGCGTGAAGCCTGTCGTACCCCGGGGCGTCGGCTTGCCATCGCACCAATGGTAGGAACTGCCATAGCTGATCGGATCATCGGTGCCGCTCGGTCCGAAGTAACCTAGGCACGTCTTCGGATGGCCAGACGCGATGAACAGGTTGGCTCCAACCGTCCATTCCGGCGTCAGCGCATAAGCGCCGAAGATCTTCAACTGGTGCTTCTGATCGTTGAGCAGCAGCCCGTTGGAATAGTTCATCAATTGCCAGTAGTCCCATTGCTCGGTAA
>DATCSF010000152.1:0-15047 GCA_036568625.1 Rhodanobacteraceae bacterium
CCTTGGGTCAGCGCTTGCAGGCGGCGGCCCAGACGCGAGGGCGAGCCGCGTTGCCATCGTTCCAGTGCCGCGGCGAACGCTGCAGCCGAGGGGTAGCGGTCACCCGGACGCTTTTCCAGGCAGCGCAAACAGATCGTTTCGAGTTCTGCGGGAATCTTCGCGTCGATGCGGCGCGGCGCGGTCGGTCGCCGCGTGGCGACCTGCTGCAGGATCTGCAGCGGCGTCAATTCCGCGAACGGCGCCTGGCTGGTCAGCAGTTCGTAGAGGATCGCGCCGAGTCCATACACGTCGGCGGCGGCGGTGAGGTCCGCGCCGACGGTGGTGAGCACTTCCGGCGCGACGTAACGCGGCGTGCCGATCAGTGCGTCGACGCCGGTCAGTGTGCTGTCCATCCTCATGCGCCGCGCCAGCCCAAAGTCGGTCAGCAGGCATCGGCCGGCCGCGTCGATCACGATGTTCGAAGGCTTCAGATCACGATGCAGCACGCCGCGTTCGTGGCCGTAGGCGACCGCACGCGCGATCGATGCCAGCAGTTCCGCGATCTCGCGATGACGCCCGTGCAGCGCAGCAATGCGCTGCGCGAGATTGCCGCCCTCGGCCAGCTTCATGCTGTAGTACGGCAGGCCTTCGTGTTCACCGACTTCGTAGACGGGCAGGATGCCAGGATGATCCAGTCCTGCCATCAACTCCGCCTCGCGGCGGAACCGTTCGCGCGCCTCTTTCGTTTCCAGTCGCTCCTGGGTCAGCATTTTCAAGGCGACCTCGCGGCCGAGATCGTCCTGCCATGCGCGATACACGATGCCGGCGCCGCCGCGCGCGATTTCCCCGGTCAGCCAGTAACGTCCGATCCTGCGCCTGGTGAATGTGCTGGCTGGATACTCGTCGTCGGGGGAGATCTCCTCGATGTTCTCCGACGAAAGCGCGGCATCGAGCAGACAGCGTGCGCAGAGTGCATCCGGCAGCGATGGATCGCGCAAGCTGCCGCAAGAGGGGCAGCGCAGGGAATCGGCTGACGCGGTGTTCATGACGGTTCGATCGTTGGACTGGCGGCAAGCACGTTGCGCAGATGGATCAGTTCGTCCTCGATGTCACCTGCGGCCGCAACCGTGCAACCGATTTCTCCGCGAAGCGCATCGCGAAAGCGCCTCCGCAGCCGGTGCACGGCGACCTTGATCGCACCTTCATTCCGGTCCAGGTGCTTTGCCAGCGCGGCATAAGACGGCGGCTCGGCACCGGGATCCAGGCATGGCCGGAGGGTTTCGTATTCGAAAGCCATTCCCTGTCGGGCGTATTCCGTACCGAGTGCGTCGAGCGCGTTCTTCACGACGATGCGGGCCCACTGCTGATCGAATTGCAGCTCGAACGGCACGCTCCGGGTATCGAAGTGCATGCTTGCTTCGGTCTCCGCGATGTCGATCGGGACGAAAACGGAATCGCCACCTCGCTTCAATGCCTGGGCCCGCTCGCGGTCATTGGCGAGAAACCAGCGCAAGGCACCGAACAGGAACGAACGAAACCGTCCGCGTTGCGGGTCCGCCCGCGCCACGATGCCGTGCTCGATCAGATGGAGGAAGAAACCCTGCGTCAGGTCTTCGGCGGTAGCGGGTTCGAATCCCTTTCGGCGAAGGCTGGCGTAAACCGGCGGCCAGTAGCGACGGCAAAGGACTTCGAGTGCGCGGCCCGCGTCCGCTTGGGCGCGCGTGGCAAGCACGATCCCCCAACTGGTTTCGGGAAACCGGTAACCTGCTGGCGCGCGACCCTGCTCGTGACGCACGGCGCAATCCTCGGCCGGTCTGGCCGCTCGCAGCATACCAGTCCACCGCAGTACGTCCGCGGGGGGGAAGGGTATCGTTTTCTGGACGATTCCCCTGTCGGGTTCCTGGTGCCGGCCCGGCCCGGCATCCATCGGAGCCAAAGGCTTGAACCGGATTGCGACGCAACGTATCATTGCCGGCTCGCGCGGGAATAGCTCAGTTGGTAGAGCACGACCTTGCCAAGGTCGGGGTCGCGAGTTCGAGTCTCGTTTCCCGCTCCAGGTTTTCGAGACCCCGGCATTGCCCGGGGTCTGTTGTTTCGGGGCTGCGCAAGGCGGTTCCCTGGAACACGCTGAACGCCCGAGCGGTTCCCGTCACCGGCCAGGTGGCAGAGTGGTCATGCAGCGGACTGCAAATCCGCGTACGCCGGTTCGATTCCGACCCTGGCCTCCAGACGCTTCAAGTCGATTCGATGAAGCGCTTCGCTCCGTTGTGGCGACCGGCGTGGAATCGAACCGCTCGGTTCGATGACTCGCGCCAGAGCCCGCCGTTACAAAGTGGACACGTAATCGGCGACCGCTTGCATGTCTGCTTCGCTCAAGTTGCGGGCGACGCCCTGCATGATCCTGTTGTTACTGGTGCCGGTGCGGGTACCGTCGCGGTATGCCTTCAACTGTTCCAGCACATAAGGCGTGTTCTGCCCGGCGAGAACCGGAAAAGTGGACCACGCCGGTTGCGGCGCGGTGCTGGCGGGGTCAGGGTGCGGACCGCGGCCATCGACGCCGTGGCAGCCCTGGCAGGGCGGCACGCCGCGCGCGGCGTCGCCGTCGTGAAACAGGGTAGACCCACGTGAAGACGCCTGCATCGCACGCGATGCGGCCTTGCCCGGCAGCGAAGCGAAATGGGCGGCGAGGTTGCGCATATCCTCATCGGTCAACGCCTTCGCAAGTGGCTGCATCACCGCGTTCGCGCGCGCGCCGTCCTTGAATGCACGCAATTGCACGTACAGGTAGGTTTCGGCCTGCCCGGCGAGGTTCGGAAAGGTCGGGGCAGCGGCAATACCCTCGGCGCCGTGGCATGCCGCACAGGTGGCGGCCTTGGCTGTGGCCGCTGCTGCGTTGCCGTGAACCGGTGCCTGCCTGCGCAAGTCATCAAACGGCGCGGCCGCTGCAAGTGCCGCGCCAACGGCCATCGCCACGCACACAGTGGCGGAAACAATTACAGCGTGGCGGTTTGTGCGCGAGGTGATCACGGCGGCGACCTCACAGTTTCACGTTGAGCATCACGCCGATCAGGTTGGCGCTGTAATGCGGCTGCGGGCCGAGATCGGTGTAGATCTTGTGGTCGATCACCCGGTTGTCCTGCAGCCCGAGATAGTGCCAGTCGGCGAAACTCCCGGTTTCGAAGATGTCGAACACCCGCATGCCGAGAGTTCGCGAGAAAGCGATGTCGAAACCGAGCTGCAGGGTGTTGATGTGATAGTGGTTGTCGGGAAAGGCGTTGCCCACGGTGGCGACGAACGGTTGTTGCGTGGTGGACAGTGCAGCCGGCGAAGCGAACAGGTAGTCGAGCTTGCCGAGCGCGTAGGTGTAGGTGTAGCCGAGGTCGGCGCGCACGCGTCCGAAGTCATGGCGAAGGGTGAGCCCCGCGTTGTAGTCGCGCTCGTGATCGATGCCCTGCCACAGATTGGCGAGCGGGTAGAGCGGGCCACCCAGCGAAGGATCGTCGCGGCCCGCGACGCCGGTGATGTCCTCGTGGTCGGCGACGTTCGAGAACCGCAGGCGCGAATCGTCGCGTCCGAGGTTGGCGCTCACGCTGGTCAAGGGCGAGGGCTGCCAGTCCCACGACAGGTCGAACCCGTAGTTGCGGGTGGCCTGGCGGCCGACCTCGCCGTGTCCCGCATAGTTGTCGCGCGTGCCGTACACCACGCCCGATACGGTGGCGGTGTCGCCGATCGGATAGATCAGGATGGCGCGCAGCTTGTGTTCGATGCGGTCGCTCAGGTCGTACTTGCGCATCGCATCGGTGGTGAAGGCAACGTTGCCGAGGGGCGGCGTCACGAAGCCCGGCAGCGAGGTCGAGTAAAACGGTGCGTAGGGATCGAAGTCGTAGCGGCCGCCGTTGCGGTATGCAAATTCGTAACTGAAACGCAGCGTGGCCTTGCCCAGCGCGCGATCCACCCAGGCCAGCTTGATGCGCTGTTCGTTCACCAGTTTGCGTTCGCGGTACTTCGGCTGATCGCGATCGAAGCTGTAGGTGAGATTCAAGGAGTTGTTGTCGCTGACGCGCCAGTCGATGCCGGTTTCAAAAACGGTGTCGGTGTAGCCAAACGGGATCGCGCGCACCTGGGTGACGTACGATGCAAAAAGGGGATTGCGCGGATCGAAGATCCCGATTTCGCCCGGTACCACGCTGCCCTGCGAGCCGTTCTCGGCGATGTAGCCGTACTGCCCGGTCAGCGGATTGAAGGCGAGATAATGGGTCTTGTTGTCCTCGCGGTACCAGCGCAAGCCCGCGTGCCAGCCAAGCTTGGCGGAAGGATGCAACGTGATCTTCGCATCGAGCAAGCCGGTGTCGATGCGCGCATTTGCGGTCCGCTGCGACAGCGCCGCGGTGGTGTTCCAGTTGGCGCAGTTGAAGGTGTAATCGGCCGACGGCGAAATGAAGATGCCGCCGGTGCCGGTGCAGGTGACCGGCGGCAGCAGCGGGTCGTTCTGGCGCATGGTGCCCCGCGCCACGGCCAGCGACAGCTGGCCATTCCATTTCAGCCTGCGCGAAAGTTCCGCGCGCAGGTTGTGATAGTCGTTGTCGGGCTCCAGCGAAAACTGGCCCTGATAGATGTTCGCGACCTGCGGCACGCCGACCACGTTGCTCAGCCGGAACGGACTTTGAAAGTCCAGCTGGTCCTTGTGGTTGCGGAAGAACGAGCCGGTGTAGTCCAACTGGAACTGCCAGACCGCGCCGACATTGCGCAGGCCCATGTCGACGTCGGTGGTGGTGAAGTCGATCGGGCGCACCGTCTCCAGGATGCCGCCGTTGTCGGGAAGTACGTAGTTGAAGAACATCGGGCCGCCCCAAGGGCGCGTGCCGGTGCGCTTCTCGTTGACCACCGATACATACCCGATCCAGTCGCGGTAGAGGACACCCTCGAAACCAAGACCTTCGCGCTGGCGCGTCAGCCCGATCGTCTGTCGCGGCCGTGTCTTCTCGGTGGCGGCTGTTTGGGCGGACGTGCTGCCGCCCGGGACCAGCGGTGCGGGCAGCGTCAGGTTCGTGCTGCCTACCCCGTTCCAGAGCGGATACGCGTTGGTCGTGACGGCATATGGGATGTCGCGGTAGAACGCTTCGATCTTGTACCTGCCGTATTGCCCTGCGCGCAGGCGGTAATACTGGTCGTCGCCACTCAAGCGGCTGCCGCGAAACTCGAGGTATTGGCCGGTCTTCGGATTGTCCGCATACAGCGCGAACAGGCCGAGCGCGAGGCCGCTTTTCCAACCGGCGTATTGGCGGAAGAATTCGGCTTTCGTGTCGCCGCCGAGGTGCAGGTAACCCAGTTGCAGAAAGCCCCAGTAGACCCAATCGCTGTCCTTGTACAGCGGCGAACCCTCATTTCGCTGGGGCGGGTAGGGGTACAGGACGCCGCTGGGCGTGCGCATCATGCCGGCGTGCAGCCACGAGAAGCCGCGGGGATCGGGCCACAACAGCGGCGCCCATCCGGTCGGGTCTAGGGCGTTGCCGTACTGGATGTCGCCCACGCGCGCACTGCCGCTGGAATCGGCCAGCGCCCGCTGGCCTGCAAGGGCGACCGCGACGGCCAGCGTTGCGAAGAGCATCTTGCGCATGGACTTCTGCTGCTCCGTTGCGCCGCGAAGGCGCTATTTGTGGAACCTCGAACCGGATGGATTGTTGGAACCATGGATGTTGGTGTGGCAGGTGAGGCAAGCCCGGCCGATCAGCCGTTCATCCGGCGCAGGTCCGGTCGCGAGTCCGGCCGTGGTCTGGAGATCGTTCGGGTGCAACGTCATGGTGTGACATTGCTGGCACAGCATCGGCGCCGGCAGCACCAGCAGCGCCTGCTGATTGGAACCATGCGGGTCGTGGCAGGTCAGGCAGTTCTCGCGGACCGGCGCGTGCTCGAACAGGAACGGTCCGCGTTTCTCGGCGTGGCAGGTGTAGCAGGTTTCGTTGACCGTATCGGTCTTGATCAGGTCCGCGGTCAGGGTGCCGTGCGGATTGTGGCAATCCACGCACGACATCTGGCCCTCCGGCAGCGGCATGTGCGAACGCCGGTTGAACTTGTCGCGGATGTCCTGGTGGCAGGTCGCGCAGACCTGATTGATGGAGCTGTCGGCCAGCACTCCCTCGGCCGACAGCCGCGCCATCGGGTTGTGGCAATCCGTGCACGCGAGGTCGCGGGTCTGGTGCACCGAACCGATCCAGTCCTGCCTTGCGCCGCCAGTGTGGCAGCCGAGGCACACGCTGGTCTGGGCGCCGATGGGTGTCTTGGCGTCGCGCGTGAAGGCGATGATCAGGCCGGGTTGGGTCGGCGCTTTCGCATGCGCAGACCCTGGACCGTGGCACGCCTCGCAGGCGGCGTCCGGGCCTGTACCGGCCGTGCCGGCACCAGCACCGGCGCGAAACGCCGCCACGTGCAGCGAATGCGAGGCGTGCACGTTTTCCAGCGCATGACAGGCGACGCAGGTCTTGGCGCCGATCGCAACGGCGTCCGGCGCCAACGGATTCTTCGGGATGGCGGCCGCATCGAAGGAGGTCGCCGCACTGTCGCCGAGAAACGCATGCGTACGTGGATGGCTGGCTGCATCCACGTCGGTGCGCATGTCGGTGCGCGGCAGCATCCGGTGGAAATCGTTGGCCGTCAGCGCGCCCGAGGACGCGGCCGGATGCGCGACCTGCGCCTGCGCCAGCCGGACGATCAGCAGCACACCGGCCAGGAAGGCCAGCGTCGACAGGGCGAACGCGGACAAAACATACGCAGTGCGCATGATCGGGTGACGGCGCCTCGATCGGCGTGACCGCATTGTTCTTTTCTCCTTCCTGCAAACGCACCGCGCCTTGCGGACATGTGAAGCCAAGGGCCTGTCGGGCCGGAACGCCGGAACCAGCCGGCCGTGCAATCAGCGGCTGGCTTGTTCGTTGTCGCGTAATGCCGTCACGGCGGCGGCGGCATTGACCTGCAGCACCCCCTCGGTAACCCGGCTGCTGCGCAGCAGCAGATCGCGAACCGCGCCTGCGCGCAGGCCGGGCGAAATGGAAAGCAGCAACGCGGCGATGCCGCTCACCTGGGCGGCGGCCATCGACGATCCGGAAACGAAGTCGTAGCCGCCGTCGGGCTGCGTGGCAAGGATGTCGTGACCGGGTGCGCTCAATACCCCGCGAGGCGCCGTCGACGTCTTGCTTGCGCGCACGATGATGACGCCCGGCACGTTGTCCGGAAATCCGTCGAGCCTGCCGTCCGGCGGCACGGCCGCGATCACGATGCGATTTTCGCTCAATAGCTTTTCGAGCAGTCTGGTCAGCAGCGGGTCGGCCGGTCCGCCCAGGCTCATGTTGACAATGCGGGCGTCGCTGTTGTCCATCACCGCCGCCAAGGCCCTGGCAAGCGTGAAGGAGTTGCAACGCGCACCCGCCCCGGATTCGGGCGGATACCAGCATGCCTTGTAGATGCTGAGCGTGGCCTCGGGGGCAACTCCCACGATGCCGATGTGATTGTTGCCGATCGCGGCGATGATGCCGGCCACTTCGGTGCCGTGATGGTCGCCATCGAACGCCGATGCATTCTGATCGACTTCGTCGTGCACGCCACGGATTTGGCCACGCAGGTCCGGATGTGCCGTGTCGGCGCCGGTATCCACCACCGCGATGTCGATGCCCTTGCCCTGACTGAACGCGTGTGCGCCTGCGGCGTCGGTGGCGATGAAGCCGCGTTCGAGTCCGACATAGGGATCGTTGTAGCGGGGCGATGCCGGGGCAGGACTGGAATAGACGGAGAAACTGCGCAATGGCTCGGCAAGCTGCACCCGACTGTCCGCGGCGAGCTCCTTGAGCAAGCCGTCACGATCCGTGCCCGGCGCCGGTTGCAGCACGATGCAATAAAGGCGGAGGGATTTGATGGCCCAGCCCTTGAGTTCACGCCAGCCGTACTTTCGCTGCAGCGTGGCGAGGGTGACGGCCGCACGCGCGCCGGCGCCGCCGTAATGCCCGGCCGGGACATAGCCCAGCAAACTGGAACCCGCGTGCGTGGCAGGCGGCGCCAGCGGGTCGGCGACGGCCAGCACGATGTCGCGACGGGCATCGAGCGACGATGCGCTGTCGATCGACGTGCGCTGTGGAACGATGCTTTCGCCCGACGGCGCCGGGGAATACGCGCGCGCGGAAGCGCAGCAGAGCAGAACCGCCACGGCGAGGAAAAAGGCGCCGTTTCTCATGGCGTGTCGTCGACGCGTTCGGCCAGGCGGATGCTGCGCGAGGCGCGCAGTTCCTGGAGAAGCTGCACGGACGTGGCGGGGGAGCCCTTCGGCACCACCGTGTACGCACCCACATCGTTGGGACCGTCAACCACCCGCAGGCCGAAGTTGCGAAGCAATTCGTTCCAGTCGGACAAGGTCATCGATGCCACCGGCGCCACGCGTATCGCGCCCGCCGGTTCAAGCATGGCAGGCTGGCTGAGGGTTCGGTACTGCGGCACCTCGTCCGACCACAACCTGGCGCCCAGAACACCGATTCCGATCGCCTGCACCAGTACCGCGACGGCCAGCGCCCGGGTCAACCGGCCGCCCGACGACCAGGGACGAGCCGCCGGCGCCTCCGGCTCGGGGGCGTCCAGGCGTTCCAGCAAGTGTTTCAATCCGGTGTCCACGTCGAGCGGGACATCCGCAGGCAACGACAGGGCGCAGCGCAGCCGGCTCTGCTGGGCGAACTCCGCGCTGCACGATTCGCACTGGGCAAGGTGGTGCATCAGCCATTCGCCGTCTTCGCCGGGAGCGGTGGACTGCAGCACCCACGGCATGATTTCCCATGCGCGGGCGCAGTCCTTGCCCGAATTCGTCTGAATCGTCATGACATGTTTTCTCTTTGCGCGGGCAGATCGCCCGCCAGCGCCGGAAGCACGTTGCGCAACTTGATGCGCGCGTGGAACAGGCGTGCCTTCACGGTACCGACGGGGGCCTGCATGATGGCGGCAACTTCGTCCAGGCTGTTGCCCACGCCGTAAACCAGTTCGATCACGATCCGCTGATCCGCGGAAAGATGCTGGAGGGCCTTGCCCAGCCAGTCGCGCATCTCGCGGTCCTCGTCCGGATCGTGGGAGCCGCCGTGTCCTTCCCGCAGCGCGTAATCGTCGACGGGTTCGTCGCCGCGTTGTCGCAAAGCCTTCAATCCGCAGCGATAGGCGATCCCCATGATCCACGTGGAAACGCGGGAGTCACCATGAAAACTGTCCGCCTTTCGCCACGCAATCCAGAAACAATCGTTGATGATTTCCTCGATCAGGTCCGCGCGCCGGGTCAATCGCGACAGGAAGCGGCACAGGCCGCCGTGGTAGGCGCGGTAGAGCGTCTCCAGGGCCGCACGATCACCGGCCGCCATGCGCTGCAGCAGCATGCGATCACGGGAATCGACATCGCCTGTGGCGTCGTTCATCGATGCTCAGGAACGGCCGGATTGCCAAGTTGGTGCCGGTTTGGGACGGGAAAGTTGCATGCCGGAGGGGCCGGCCGGTGTGTGGTGCCCGATGCCGGCTTCAGAAGGATCGTGAAATCGTTGCAAGCCATGGCGTGGCGGCCTGCCGACGCAGGTAACGTCGCGCTTCGGGATCTACCGCGACGCGATCCAGTTCGATCCGCCACCTGCCATGGCTCCAAAGCAGCCCCACCTGGCCATAGCGGTAATAGCCGGTGTGGTAGCGTTCGTAGGCGGGTTGGCCGTACGCCACCGCGTAACGCGCAATTCCGAATCCGCCGGAAATGGAGAAGTCCCCAGCCAGGGGCCAGTGGAAATTCAGGTCGACGGCCGGGTGCAGCCGGCGTTCGTCCGCGTCGACGATATAGACGCCCGACAGGCCAAATGTCAGGACGTCGCGATACAACCAGTACAGGCCGGGCTCGTAAACGTTGGCGCGCAGGAGACCGGCATAGTGGTAATAAACCACGTTGGTCTGCATCCGCCAGTTTTCGGAAAGCGTCCAGGCACGTGTCAACCAGGCCACGCTTTCGGCCACGTGGTCCGGATGGCGCAGTTCGATCCCACCAGACGCGCCCAGCGACCACCCCGACGAAGTCGTCCATGAAACTGCGCCTTGCAGGGCTGGGGTCGCCGGCGTGATCGCCAGGCCGCGGTCCACCAACTGGGATGCGAGTGACACGCTGCCGCTCAACTCGCCGGCCCGGGCGCTGGCCGGGGCGAGCAGGCAGGCTGCGATCAAGCCGATGAGGCAGGCCTTGCCTGTGAGGACGGGCGCGCGGGATCGCCACCCGGAGCTGGCGCGAAGGGGGTTCCATGCCATCTCTCCGTCACCCTGGGCCATGTGACCGACACTCCTGCAAGCGACGCGCCCCCAGCTCACTGATAAGGATGCCCGTCGCGCGGCTCGCATCGAACCGCCGCCGGCATTTCCGATCGGCCCTGATTACCGGCGGCCACGTAATCATCGACGACCGGCGAAACGCGCCCTGCATTACAACTGGAAAGCACAATCCGCCGCCGCGGGTCGAATACGTTGTGGCATTGCCCCGCCCGTGTTTGCGGTTGGTCGATTCCATGGCAGGTCGCGATCCGTGCGAGTCGGATATACCAGTGAACGTGCATCCGGCAACCGGCTGATCCGAGTGCACGCGGCAAGGTTATTCCGGAATCGTTCCGATGCGCCAGTGCTACGAACCGTCCGCAACCTTTGGCGTGCCGGATGGCACCCAGTCGCATGGACATTCACGCACCGCGCGGGCGCAGGGAATCCGTGCGGATTGCGCGGATCCAATCCCGGAAAGACGTGGCGACACCTCATGCCTGAACCGAGTGCGCCCGTGGTCGACTCGCGACTCCTCGACACGCGCCGGGCTTTCGACAGCGTGGCCGCCGATTACGACGGTCCCCGCGGCAACAATGTGCTGATCCAGAGAATGCGACTGGCGATGTGGGATGCCGTGCAGCGCGAGGTGTCACCAGGTTCGCGCCTGCTGGATCTGGGTTGCGGCACGGGCATCGACGCAGCGGAATTCGCACGGCGCGGTTATCGGGTGCTTGCCACGGACTGGTCGCCGCGAATGGTCGAGCGCACGCGCGCGCGTGCGTCGGGTCCGGCAGGGGTTCGGATCGAGGCGCAGCACGTCGGGATCCACGAACTCGACCGGATCAAGGGGGAGTTCGACGGTATCTATTCGAACCTGGGACCGTTGAACTGTGTGCCCGATCCGGCCGCGGCGGCGGCCGAGTGCGCGCGTCTGCTGCGGCCCGGCGGCAAGCTCCTTTGCTCGGTGATCGGCCGGATCTGCCCGTGGGAAGTCGGCCACTATGTGTTGCGCGGACACTTCAGGCGTGCCGGGATACGGGCGGCGCGCGGCATCACGCCGGTCGGCATGAATCGGCACACGATCTGGACGCGCTATTACCTGCCGCGCGAGTTCTACCGCGCCTTTGCCGGGCATTTCCGGCTGCGCGGCTACCGTGCCCTGGGCTTGTTCATGCCGCCGCCGTACCTGGTGGATTACTACTGCCGGCATCGCCGCTGGTGCGATGGGCTGGGACGGCTGGACGACCGCCTGGGTGCGCTGCCGCTGTTGCGCGACCTGGGCGATCATTTCCTCATCGTGATGGTGCGGCGTTGACCGCGCGGGCGCGACGATGATGGCCGGCAACGTCAGCTTGCACGGCGCCAGGACGATCCTCGGCGATCACGTTTCGCGCGCCTCCTTGTCGATTGCAGCCGGCAGGATCGGTGCGGCGTCCCTCGGGCGTGCGTACCAGGTCGATCTGCGCGATCACGTGATCGTCCCGGGTCTGATCAATGCCCACGATCACCTGCATCTCAATGCCGTACCGCCATTGCCGATCGACGGGCCATTTCCCAACAGCTATGCGTGGATTGCGGCTTTTCAGGCGCACTTCCGGGAGCCCGCCGTGGCGGCCGCGCTCGCGGTTCCCAAGGCGTTGCGGTTGAAACACGGCGCGCTGAAAAACCTCTTGGCGGGAACCACCTGCGTCGCGCATCACGATCCTTGGCACCCGGCGTTCGATGCGGCGGATTTTCCCGTCGCGCCGCTGCGCGATTACGGCTGGAGCTATGCGCTGGGCTGGCCCGCCTACGGGCCGCCCGCTCAGCAGAGCTTCGAGGTGACCCCGGCCGATCGGCCGTGGATGATCCATCTCGCCGAAGGCACCGACGCGACGGCACGGGCCGAACTGGGGCAGCTGGACGCGATGGGTTGTCTCGCGCCGAACACGGTGCTGGTGCACGGCGTCGGTTTGTGCGAACGGGACATCGACCGCGTGATCGGAGCCGGCGCTGCGGTGGTGTGGTGTCCGACCAGCAATTGCAACCTGCTCGGAGGCACGCTCGATCCGCGTCGCCTGCACGCCGCCCGGCGACTGGCATTGGGCAGCGATTCACGCCTCAGCGGAGCACGCGACCTGCTGGGGGAACTGAGCGCCGTGGTGAACGCGCACGCAGTCGACCCGCGCGACGCCCTCACGCTGGTCACCATCGACGCAGCGCGCATCCTGCGTCTGCCGCAACGCGGCCATCTGGCGGCAGGCGCCCACGCCGACCTGTTGATCGTCACGGATCGCGGCGGCGATGCGGCGTGCAACGTGGCCGGTCTCGAACGCAGCCGGATCCGTGCGGTGGTGCGCGACGGCCTGCCGTGCATTGCCGATCCCGATTTCGCCGAGTGGTTCGATGTGGCCGGTGTGGAAACAGCGGCTGTGACGCTGGACGGCAGGCCGAAATTGCTCGCGAGAGCGCTGGCCGATCCCGCATTGGTCGCGCTGGAACCTGGACTGGAACTCGTTTCGTACAGGGATGAGCCGGCCTGCGAACCCGTGCTGGCACGAGGGTGTCGCTGATGTCCCGCATCGAGATGCTCGAACCGCTCGATGCGTACGCGTTGTGGGCGGCCAGTTATCCGCCGCACGCGCACAACCCGGTGATGCAGGCCGAGGAGCGGGCCATGCTGGCGATGATGCCGGCCGACCTTGGCGGGCGAGCCGTGCTCGACATCGGCTGCGGCAGCGGGCGTTACATGCTGCACGCGCTGCACCGCGGTGCAGCGCGCGTCACCGGCGTCGACCTCTCCCTGGAGATGCTCGAACGCGCCGGCATGGAGCTGGCCGCGCGCGGCCATCGTGATGCGATCGACCTGGTGCAAGGCAACCTGGCGAATCTCCCGGTTCCGAATGCTTGCGCGGACCTGACGGTCTGCGCCCTCACGATCGGGCACCTGGACCGTTTGCAACCCGCGCTGGCGGAATTGCGCCGGGTGACCCGCCCGGGCGGAGCGCTGTTGTGCAGCGACGTGCATCCGATCGGACATGCGCTCGGCTGGGTGCGCGATTTCAAGTCCGGCGGCGGGCACTACGCCGTGCGGCACGTCCCGCACCTCTACAGCCATTGGCATGCGGCCTGCGCGGCGTTGCGACTGGAAATCTCGTGGGTGCTGGAACCGATGCTCGATCCGGCCGACATCGCGGACGACGCCCATTTCGATCCGCTGGCACTCGAGGTTCCCGTGGCGCTGGTGCTGTTGCTGCGGTGCCCGTCCTGACTTGCATGCGCTTCCATTCGCGTCCATGACACCATCACCCAACACGCTGCTGATCAACCCGACCATCACTTCGCGCAACAGCGCGCGGTTTCCGCTTTCGCTGCTGAACCTGTCCGCGGCGCTGGATGAAACCGGCAGCAGCCGCATCATTGATGGCAACCTCGATCGCGATTTCGTCGGAGAAGCCCTGCGGGTGCTGGAGCGCGAACGTTTCGATGCGGTGGGCGTCGGTGTGATGGGCGGCCCACAGGTCGCACCGGCGCTCGCCGTCTCCCGGGCCGTCCGTGAACGCTTCCCACGCCTGCCGATCGTCTGGGGCAGCTATTTCCCCACGCTCCATCCGGATGCGACGCTGGCCGAACCCAGTGTGGATTACGCGGTGCGCGGGCAGGGCGAACGCACCTTGTCGGAACTGGTCGGCTCGCTGACCGGCAATGGGCCCGCACTGCACGAGATCGCGGGCCTGTCCTGGAAGGGCGGCAGCGGCGTGGTCCACAATCCCGGCAGGCCGTTTTCGCGCGGCAATCCTCCCCAGGTCCTGCCGTATGGGAAGCTCGGCGATCCGCGGCGTTACCTCGCGCGCACTTATCTCGGCCGGCACACCGTCGCGCACCAGGCGGCGCTCGGTTGCCGCTTCCGCTGCACCTTCTGCGGCGTGGCCGCGATGTTCGGCGGCGCGACCGCACTGCCACCGTTGGCGCGGTTCGAACAGGAACTGGGCCATCTGAAACACACGCTCGGCGCCGATTCGGTCCAGTACTTCGACCACAACTTCTTCGACCGCGAGGACGACATGATTCCGCTGCTGGAGATCATGGCGCGCTTCGAACTGCCGTGGTGGTGCTTCGCGCGCACCGACGCGTTGCTGAACCTGTCGCCACGCGCCTGGCAGCTTGTGAAGAAAAGTCGTTTGCGCATGGCCTTCATGGGTGCGGAATCACCCGATGGCGCGATGTTGAAGGCGATTCGCAAGGGCACGCGTCCGGACCAGACGCTGGCGGTGGCCGAGTTGTGCAAACGCATGGGAGTGATTCCGGAACTGTCCTTCATGGTTGCGCCGCCGGAGAACACCGAGCAACAGACCGAGCACACCTTCGAGTTCATCCGCGAGCTGAAACGGGTCAATCCCGACTGCGAAATCATCGTCTACATCTACACGCCGCTTCCCGAAAGCAGCATGCATCCGAAGGACCGCGGCAAGGGCCGCGCCCCGATGCTGTTCGACGTCCATGGCGAACCCGTGGTATTTCCGGAAACCGCGGAAGAATGGACGCAACCGCAGTGGGTGGCCTACGCGTGCCACGCGGACGCACCGTGGCTGACGGACCGGTTGCGCCGCCGCATCCGCGATTTCGTCACGGTGTTGCGCTGCCGTTTCCCCACCGTGCAGGACCTGCGTTCGCCGTCCTGGGCGAAGCGCGGCTTGAGCGCGATGGCGACCTGGCGCTACAGCTTTCGCAGATACGATCGGCCGTGGGAACTGGACCTGGCCAACCGGATGGTGCGCCTGCGCATGCCG
>DATCSF010000153.1:0-2876 GCA_036568625.1 Rhodanobacteraceae bacterium
GCCGCAATGCCGGTCCGTTTGACCGTGCCATCGACGTGCAGATCGGGCGATTGCGCCGCAAGGTCGAATCCGATCCGGCCAACCCGGAACTGATCAAGTCGGTACGCGGCGCCGGATATCTCTTCTCGGCGCGTGTTTCCAGGCAGGGACATGGATGAACCCACCGGACCTCCCCGCCGTCAGCTTCGTGATGTTGAGCATGTGGTTCGACATCGCACCCGACGCGATGATCGCGGTGGACCGGGAAGGCGCGATCGTTCTGGCCAACGCGCAGGCCGAACGCATGTTCGGCTACGGGCACGGCGCACTGCATGGCCTGGCACTGGAAGCGCTGGTACCGGAGTCGCTGCGCCAAGCGCATCGGACGCATCGGGACGACTACATGGCCAGGCCCCGCATTCGCCCGATGGGAATCGGCTACGAGTTGGAGGGCTTGAAGCACGACGGCCAGACGTTTCCCCTCGAAATCGGCCTGAGTTCGATCGCCACGGACAAGGGCGTCATCGCGATTGCTTCGGTGCGCGATATCTCCGAAACCCGGCGCGTACGTCAGGCGCTTGAACGCGCGCATCGGGACAGCTACATCGCGTCGATCAGCCGGCTGGCGCTGGAATCGCCCGATTACGAACTGGCGATCCGGCGGATCCTCGAGTTGACGGCAGCGGCATTGGAATTGCCCGCCGCAGCCATTTTCGCGACCGACTGGCGCCACAACACGTTCCACATACGCGCCTCCACCGGGCTTTCCGAGCAAACGGCCCGCACGATCACGTCCATTCTCGGGAACGCTGATTCCATTCGCGGTTCCTTCGATGCGCGGAGACACGACGTAATCACCTCCCACGTGCTGCAGGATGGATCTTCCGAGGCCATCCTCGCGGACCTCTCCAGAGCAGGATTTCACGACGTCGCGTTGGTTCCCCTTTTCGTCCGACAAGAGGCGCTGGGTTTTCTGCTCGCACTGGCTACTGCACCGCGCAGCTTCGACGAAGGCAAGGTGAATTTCCTGCAGTCGATTGCCAGCTTACTGACGTCGGCGATACAGCGCAGTCGAACCGAAGAACAGTTGGCGCATGCGCAAAGGCTGGACGCCGTCGGCCAGCTCACCGGCGGCGTCGCGCACGACTTCAACAACCTGCTGACGGTGGTTTCGGGAAACCTGCAACTCCTGGAAGCGGAGCTGTCGGGCCAGCCGAACCTGCAGGAGATCATCGACAGCGCACTGCGCGCCGTGGAGAGGGGCTCGTATCTGACCCGCCGGTTGCTCACTTTCGCACGCCGGCAACCGCTGCAGCCGCGGCCGGTTGTGCCGCAGCCCCTGATGGAGGAGCTGGGATCCATGCTCCGGCGTACATTGGGCGAATCCATCGTGGTGCAGATCGACTGCCCGGCGGGAGTCCCCGATCTGTATGCCGATCCCAATGAACTGGATACCGCCCTGGTCAACCTTGCGTTGAACGCACGCGATGCGATGCCGCGCGGCGGACGGCTCGGCATCGGCGTGCGCGAAATCAACCTGGAGAACGCCAACCAGTGGAAACTGCCAGCCGGGCGTTACGTGGCCGTTTCCGTCACCGATACCGGCACGGGCATGCCACCGGACGTGCAGGCACACGCGTTTGAACCGTTTTTCACCACCAAGGAATCCAGCAAAGGCAGCGGGCTGGGGCTCAGCATGGTCTACGGATTCGCCACCCAGTCAGGCGGGGCCATCACGATAGACAGCCGGCTCGGCTATGGAACCCGCATGGAACTCGTCCTGCCCGCTGCAGCCTCAAGTGCCAAAATGGTGGTGAACGATCCGCAGGCGAACAATACCGAGCACGCAGACGCACGGGAAACGATACTGGTGGTCGAAGATGAAACCGATGTCCGCACGGTTGCAAGCCGGTTTTTGAGTGCCGTCGGCTACAACGTGATTGCCGCCGCGAGTGCGCGCGAAGCGCTGGATCTGCTGATTGCGAAACCGGACGTGGACCTGCTGTTTTCGGACGTGGTGCTGGGCAGCGGCATGGATGGCATCGAACTGGCACACGAAGCTCGCCGCGTCCGGCCTGATCTCCCGATACTGCTTGCCTCCGGCTATCAAGGCCCCGGCGACAGGCGGCACGAAGAGTCGGATGAAACTTTCGAGTTGCTGCGCAAACCGTATCGACGCGAGCAGCTCACCGGCGCAATCCGGCGGCTGCTCGACAATGCCTGATTCTTGTCACTGAAGCGCGCGGGACGCGCCTGCGCAAATGCTCAGCTTCGGGATGTCCAGCAGTTTCACTTCGCGCCGCAGCACCGAAATGTACTCGAGCTGCTCGAGGTGCGACAGCGCCCGGCTCACGGTCTCGTGTTTCAGCGCGAGGAAGCTCGCGATGTCGGCGCGCCCCATGCGCAGGATGAAATGGCTGGCGCTGAATCCGAGGCGCGCAAGGCGCGTGGCGATGTCGAGCAGGAATGCTGCCACGCGTTGCTCGGCAGGCAGCGTACCGATGGTCAGCATCCAGGACCGGTCACGCCGGATTTCCTCGGCCAGCGCGGAAGACAACCGGATTTGCAGCTCGGGAATGTGCAGGCAGGCCGTAAGCACCGGCGGGTAAGGCAGTTCCCAGATCTGCGAATCCTCCAGGGCGACCGCATCGCAGGTGTGGATCGCAAGGCCGATGGACTCGACCCCGAGCAGATCGCCGCGCATCCGAAAGCCGGTTACCTGCTCGCGCCCGTCTTCCGACAGCGCGCACGTTTTCAGGAAGCCGGCGTGGACGAGATACAAGGCATGGAACGGTTGTCCATTCCGGTACAGGTACTGACCCGCCCTTACCTTGTTTCGCGTCACGACCATGTGCCGCTGTAGTTCCTCGATGTCCAGTTCGAGTGGCTGTTCGATG
>DATCSF010000154.1:0-2072 GCA_036568625.1 Rhodanobacteraceae bacterium
CGATGCACCCGCGCTTGCCGCAACATGGGCTAACGCAGCGATCATGGACGATCGCAAAAAAACATGGTCGGGCGGCGGGATGACTCGCGCCTTTCCGGCGCTCGCCCTTCGGGCCATCGCGCGCTGAAGCGCGCGATGTTCGCTCCGCCATCCATGGCTCCGCAGTCGAACGGCGCCTTCTTGCGAAGGCGCCAGTTCTCACCCTCACAACGCCAATAACAAAAACGGGCCACAAGGGCCCGCTGTCGTGGAAAGTCAGGCCATGGATGGCCGTTCTGGCGTTGGCCGGCCGACATCTGTCGGCGCTCGCGAGAAATTCCGTGATGCAGCGATCATGGATGATCGCAAAAACGTTGGTCGGGGCGGCGGGATTCGAACCCACGACCCCCTGCCCCCCAGGCAGATGCGCTACCAGGCTGCGCTACGCCCCGACCGGTTCACGAAGCACCCATCATAACCGATCACGACGTGCAGCAGTTCCGCGCGCTCAAACCTTGCGGATCGGGTCGCGCAGCAACTGCAGCAACTGCTCCAGTTCCAGCCGCATCTGACGGACGATCTGGTGCGAGATGCTGGCCTCCATGCGGCCCTGCTGGCCTTCCAGCCGCGCGCGCGCGCCGGTGATGGTGAAGCCCTGGTCGTACAGCAGTGCGCGGATCTGCCGAATCATCAGCACATCGTGGCGCTGGTAATAGCGCCGGTTGCCGCGCCGCTTGACCGGGTTCAAGGCAGGAAATTCCTGCTCCCAGTAACGCAGCACGTGCGGCTTGACCGCGCACAATTCGCTCACCTCGCCAATGGTGAAGTACCGCTTGGCGGGAATCGCAGGAAGTTCGTTATTGTTGCCCTGATCCAGCATGGTTCTCGACTCTCAATTTCAGCTTCTGTCCGGGGCGAAAAGTCACGACACGGCGCGCGGAAATGGGAATCTCCTCGCCGGTCTTGGGGTTGCGTCCGGGCCGCTGATTCTTGTTGCGCAGGTCGAAGTTGCCGAACCCCGACAACTTCACCGGCTCCCCCCGCTCGAGCGCCTCGCGCAGCACCTCGAAGAAGGCGTCCACGCACTCCCTGGCTTCACGCTTGTTGAGGCCCACGTCGAGAAACAGGCGCTCGGCCATCTCTGCCTTGGTCAGCGTCATGTTCATCCTCTCAGTCTTGCCCCAAATTCGCGTTCCAGCAAACTGACCGCATCGGCCACACTCTGGTCGGCGTCCTCATCCGTAAGCGTGCGCGAACCGCCTTGCAAAATCAAGCCTATAGCAAGACTCTTTCGATCCGCGCTCAACCCCGGACCTCGAAAACAGTCGAACAGTACCAGTTCGTTCAAGATTTTTGGCAAGCCTGAACGAAGCGCGGATGCGATCCGCGCCCATTCGACCGCCTCGTCGACTTCGATCGCGATGTCGCGCCGCAACGACGGGAAATGCGGCAGCGCCCGCGCAACCGGAACCGTCCGCCGGCGCAGCGCCTGCAGCTCAATCTCGAGCGCGTAGGCTTCCGGCACATCGAGCTGGCGCTGCAAGGCCGGGTGCAGGGCACCGATCATCCCCACTGGCACGCCATCGCGCAAGACCCGTGCGCTGCGGCCAGGGTGCAGCCATGTCGGCAAATCGGTGGCGTCGAACGACCAGGCTTCCGGCGCACCGGACAGATCGATCAACGATTCGAGATCGCCCTTGATGTCGAAGAAATCAAGCGTGCGTTTCGGCTCGCCCCATTGCTCGGCGTGCGCGTTGCCGCATGCCACCGCCGCCAGCATCGTGGTTTCGACGGGTGCGCTTTCGCCCTGCTTTGCAAAGACCACCCCGCTTTCGAACAGGCGCACCCGCGCCTGCTGCCGATTGCGGTTGCGCTTCAGCGCCTCGACCAG
This sequence comes from Rhodanobacteraceae bacterium, assembly GCA_036568625.1. Lineage (GTDB taxonomy): Bacteria > Pseudomonadota > Gammaproteobacteria > Xanthomonadales > Rhodanobacteraceae > 66-474. The sequence goes on from DATCSF010000154.1 coordinate 1,871, forward strand.
GCCCGGCAGCAGCGACGTGCGCATCACCGCCAAATCGTTCGACAGCGGGTTGGCCAGCAGGACGGCGTTTGCATCGAGTTGCCACGTTTGCAGCAGCCTCGGATCGACGAATGCATAGCAAATCGCCTCTTGATAATCACGCGCGGCCATGCCGGCGGCCAAGGCCGATGTAGGCAAGACCGCCTCGTCGTCACGCGGCGCC
>DATCSF010000155.1:0-7293 GCA_036568625.1 Rhodanobacteraceae bacterium
CGCCGTACTGGTTGATGTGGCCCAATACGCTGCTCAATGTGCTGCCCGACCGCATGCAGACCAACCGCGTGATTCCACTCGCGCCGGGAAAATGCCGGGTCACGTTCGATTACTTCTACCCGCCCGGCACCGCCGACATCGAGTCACGCCATGCCCGCGACCACGCGTTCAGCGATCTGGTCCAGCGCCAGGACGTCGACATGTGCGAGATCGTGCAGCGCGGTCTCGAATCGGGCTCGTATGCGCGGACGGCTGAATCCCAAGCGCGAAAACGGCGTGCACCATTTCCATGAGTTGCTGCGCGAGGCCTACCGCGCCGCGCGTTGAAGCCCGACGCAGCGATCCGGATTCTACGGTACCTGGGAACCGGCCCACATCGCCGCATGCCGTCATTGCGCGACGTGCCGTCTTCCGATCAGGCCGATGCTTCGGTGCCGAAGCGCCGAGACCCACAATATCGCCTTGCCGTTTCCCGTGCCCCAGCCTGACGCTGACGCTCGCGCCGCGCAAAAAGAAGACCCGGTTGCGGACAACCGGGCCTTGCTGGTGACATGGGAGGGACGGTCAGTGGCCGCGACGCGAGTAGTAGTGGCCCCGCCCGTCGTGATACCCGCCGCGACTGCCGTGGTAACCGTGCGATCCGCCGTAGTAGCGGCTATCTCGGTTGTAACGGTCGTAGTGATTGCCGTAGTAGCCGCGGCTGTAGGAACCATGGCTGGAATACACCACGCCCACGTTCACGCTGCTGCCATAACCGTAGCTCGGATAACCGGGATAGCCATACCCGCCACCGTAGGTCGGATACGAGGCATACCCGCCTCCGTAGGTCGGGTACGAGGCATATCCGCCGCCGTAATAGCCGGCAGGCGTATACGCTTGCGGCGCGGGGTAGTAGTAGCCGCTGTCGTAATAGTCGCGATGATTCTGGCTGGCGCTGACCAGCACGCCGCCGATCACGGCGCCGACAACCAGCGCTCCCAGCATGTCCGCAGAATGATCGCCGCGATGGTTGCCGCGCGCCATTGCCGCCGGCGTCGCCAGCACCGCCGCTGCCGTCAACGCGCAAGCGAGCATCAGTTTGTTGCGGATCGAACCGGATTTCGTTTGCATGATCGACTCCTCCTCTGAGGCGGAGCCAGTATCCCATAGCCAGCTAAATCTATACTGAAGAGTTTTGTTATGGAAAGGCTAAGCGTTCAGCCGGCTACCGGGCGCGGGGACAAGACATCGCGGCAACTGCGGTTGAGAAGCCGCGCCATCGCCAGAAAGACGCGGCGAATTCGCAAGACTATTTGTGGGGCGCCTACGAGGGCAGGATGCATCGACCGCAATCTCAAGCGCCCTTGGACGCGGCCTCGCCGCCGCGATCCTTGCGTTTGCGCGATTCCAGCAAGGCCTTCAGGTTTGCGACGGCCTGCTCGTGGCTGATCGCCTTGGGTTTGGGCGCACGCGGCTTCGGCGGCTTGCGGGTGGGGGTATGTGCAGCCGGGCTGGGCTGGCGGGGCAATTCGACAGGTCCCCCGAGCATCCAGTCGTCGCCGAAGTGCGAACGCGGGATGTAGGACGGCGGACGCCGTTTGGCGGCGCTGGCGCGAGCGGCGGCGACGGCCTTGGCTGCGGTTCTTACCGATGCCGGCCGGGATGCCGGCTTCGCAGGGACAGATTTCGCGGCCGCGGCGGGTTTCGCTGCTGGACGCGGTGCGGCTTTGGCCACCTGGCGCGGCTTCTTCACCGCCGCGCGTACCGCCGGCTTGGCAACCTTGCGGGCAGCAGCCGCTTTCGCCGCCTTGGGCTTGGCCGGCTTGCGCGCCGCCTTGGCGGCCTTGCCCGCGGGCTTGTGGTTCCGTTTTGTCACCATTGCAGCTTTCCTCGTGTTGTCGCCACGCACACCCGTTGCACGGGTTGTCCGCGGGTGTGCCGAATCAATCGAGACGGAGCCCCTGTTGCCGAACCGGCAGTTGCTAGAAGCTGCGTCCGTCCACCTGCTGGATCTTCAGATCGGCCGGTTCGACCCCCTGAAGGCAGCGTGCGTTCACCGCTGCCATGGGGTGACCCTCGCGCTCCCCATCCGCAAACGGCGCCACGCCGCAGACGGGACAGAAATGGTGGGCAATCTTGTGTCTGTTGAACCGGTACGTACTCATATCCGCTTCCGGCGTGGACAGCCGCAACTGCTCGCGCGGCACGAACCACATCAGGTAGCCCTTGGGCCGGCAATGCGAACAATTGCACTCCATCACACTGCCAATGTCGCCGTCCACTTCAAAGGCGATCCGGCCGCAATGGCATCCACCACGCCAAGTCGTCATGCGTCCAACCCCAGCGTCAGTCAAGCGATTATCGCATGAACCGGGCTTTCCCGCACGTGTATCCTGTTGATCCCCTTCCCGAAGCACTCCCGATGCGCAGTTTCGACGACGGCCATGGCGGCCAATGGCAAGCCGCACTCCTGGAAGCCTCGTTTGGCAATGTATTGATGATTTTCAGCCGCATCGGCCGCGAGGGCGTGCTGCATAAGGCCCTGGATACCGCCAATTATCGCGAGGCCGAACAATGGCTCGCCGATGCCGACGAAGCGCGGCTGCGAACCATGCTGTCTGAAGCCGAACCTTGGCGATAAGCCGTTCGCGTGCCGTCGATCAACCGACCGAGCGGGGGTACGTGACCGGATCCGCAGGCAGCGCAGCCGCTGCCGCGCGCTTCCACTTGCGCTTCAGTGCCGCCTGCGGCGCGGCTCGTCCTTGGCCAGGCGTACCTGCAACATGCTGTGATCGGCGTTGTGGCCATTCAAGGCAGCGACCGCCGCGCGCGCCTCATGGCCTTCCATTTGCAATTCGGCGAAGCCCTTGCACTCGCCGCTGAAAAGGTCCTTGGCCATGCGCAAGCTGCGCACCTTGCCATGTGCCGCGAACAACTCGGCCAGCGCGGCCTCCGTCATGCTGCGCGGGAGCCCGCGCACGGTGATCGTCAGCATTCGATCCTCCTGAAAGCAAAAACGCCGGGCGGAACCATCCGCCCGGCGTCGTACTTCGCGGCGTTGATTACAGCGCCTGGACTTGTTCGGCCTGCAGGCCCTTCTGGCCCTTGGTCACGATGAAACTGACCTTCTGGCCCTCCTGCAGCGACTTGAAACCGCTGCCTTCGATCGCGCGGAAATGCACGAACACGTCCTCGCCACCTTCCTGGCTGATGAAGCCGAAGCCTTTGGCGTCATTGAACCACTTGACCGTTCCGGTTTTACGATCCGACATGGATTACTCCTTGCAACAAAATGAAAGACCGCCGCCACGATGGCAGCGGCATGGACTGGTTGCAGGGGAAGCAAGCGGGGAACGATGAGCGGGATCGCGCGATCATGCGCATCGGGCCACGATTTACCGTGACCCGGCAAACACAGTATGCGGAATATTACAAGAAATTCGCGTAGATGGCGAATGATTTTCGCGGGCTGAAGCAGATCGATCCTGCAGAAATGCGACTCAGCAGCGCAGCGCAGCGGTCTCGCGGATGCCATCGACGACGGCCGGGTCCAGACCGACGTTGTTGTGCTCCAACACCCGCTCGGCGCGATAACTGGAACGCACCAGCGGTCCGGACACCACTTCCAGGAAGCCCATGCCCAGCGCCAGCTCGCGGTATTGCTGGAACTGTTCCGGCGTCACGAAGCGCGCGACCGGCAGATGGTTCTGCGTCGGGCGCATGTACTGCCCCATCGTCACCACGTCCACGTCAGCCGCGCGGATGTCGGCCAGCGCATGTTCGATCTCGTCGTCGGTTTCGCCGAGGCCCAGCATCATGCTGGTCTTGGTGACGGTCTGCGGCGCATAGCTCTTGGCGAACTTGAGAATGTCGAGCGTCTGCCGGTAACCCGCGCGCGCGTCGCGCACCGGATGGGTCAGGCGTTCGACCGTTTCGACGTTCTGCGCGTAGGTGGCCAATCCTGCATCAAGAACGGTCCCGACGTGCCGGTGGCGCCCCGCGAAATCAGGCGTCAACGCTTCCACCGCGGTTTCGGGCATGCGCCCGTGGATCGCGCGGATGCAGGCGGCATAGTGTCCTGCCCCACCATCGGGCAGATCGTCGCGATCGACTGAAGTCAGCACCACGTACTTCAGGTTCATCAGCGCGACCGCGTCGGCGACATTGGCGGGTTCCAGCGGGTCCAGCCAGCCGTGCGGATTGCCGGTCGACACCGAACAGAACTTGCAGGCACGCGTGCACACCGAACCCATCAGCATCAGCGTGGCGGTGCCGCGCCCCCAGCATTCGGCAATGTTGGGACATTTCGATTCCGCGCACACGGTCGACAGTTTGTGGGTGCGCACGATGTCGCGGATTTCCTCGTATTTCGCACCGGCCGGCAGTTTCACCCGCAGCCATGGCGGCTTGCGCGCCGCGTCGGGCACGCGGCTCAAGGGGCTGGGCCGGATGCCGTCCTTGACCGCGCGCGTGCCCTGCGGACTGGTGAACTTGCTGCCGGGCAGCGGGCGGAGCTTGTCAACGGATTCGCTCATGAGGTTCTGTGCGAAAGGCATGGACGCGCATTCGCTGCGCGGAAGCATTTCATTGTAACGCCGCTCCGACCATCACATCCCGAAGTGCGGGTTGCGCAACTGCTGCAGGAAAACCGGAATCACCCGCGGTTCCATCAGCACCGTGAACACGATGCCGTATGCCGCGCCCCACATGTGCGCGCTGTGGTTGATGTAGCTGCCGCCGCGATGATCCATCCAGATCGAAAACGCGACGAACGCGACCGCGTACAGGATCGCCGGCACCGGAAAGAAGAACACGAAGATCATCGACCACGGCGACAGCAGGATGAACGCGAACAGCACCGCCGATACCGCGCCGGACGCGCCAAGGCTGCGGTAGTTCGCGTTGCGCCGGTTCTGGATGTAGGTCGGCAGGATCGACACCAGCAGACCGCCGAGATAAAACCACAGGAACCCGAGCGGCCCGAGGTGCTGCGCGTACAGCCACTCCATCGCGCGCCCGAAGAAGAACAAGGTGATCATGTTGAACAACAAATGCTGGAAGTCCGCGTGCACCAGTCCGTAGCTGAGCAAACGCCAGTATTCGTGTTTTTTCTCGATGGCGGGCGGCCACAGCAGCAGGCGCTGCATCAGCTTGCCGTCCTTGAAGGCAATCCACGAGACGATGCCGGTAATGGCGATGATGGCGAGTGTAAGGATCATGTCGGTTCGCTTCAGCAGTAATCAGGAGGTCGATTTCACAAGTAAACCCATACAACCGATGTAACTTTCTGCCAGGTTTGGGGCCACGCCGCAGGAGCTGCCCCGGGGGACATCGACCCTGCAAAAAGGACGGCCCCGTGCACACTTCCCCGTAACGGATTGCCACGCAAGACCGTGATACTAACGGCCGGTCTGCTGACCGCCACCAGCGCGGCCGCCTCACCGTGCTGGAAGCGGTCGTCCGATCGCCCATCGCGACCGGCGAAACCGGGCAGCCGTTGCCGATCCGCTGGCTGCAAGCAAACCGTCCCGCCGGGCCGAGCGATGCCATGCCGGCTGCCGCGCAACAGCGGCGACCGACCGCCCGGCGGTAGTATGCTGAAGGATGCGATGGGGGCATCCGGCGCCAGTGCGCCGTGTCGCCATGCAAGAACGTTCCACCCAACCGTCCGGAGATTCTTCATGTCGCCCCTCTGTCTTTCCCGCTCCGTCGTCGCCGCAATCGCGATCACCGTCCTCGGCGCAGCGCTGCCCGCCTTCGCCGATTCATCCGTCACGGTGACATTCCAGCCCAACAATCCGTGGACGCAGGAAGTCGACAAGGTGAGCCGCATGGACGACTCGCACGACTACACGGTCGAGGTCGCGGCGGGCAAGACGCTGCAGATCAACCTGGTCACCCGTGATCCGAACGTGTTTTTCACGGTAAAGAACGACACGCACGGCAAGAAGCTGGTCGATACCTACCAGACCGGCGCCACCACCTGGTCCACGCCAAACGCCGAAGCCGCGACGTACACGATCCACGTGTATGTCCAGCCCGAGGCGATGCAGCGCGGCGAAGCCGCCGACTACGCGTTGCAGATCGGACGATACGGGCAATCGGACATGCGCGTGCCGGCCACCGCCGTGACGTTCGAGGAGGGCAAGGCCTGGACGCAGGGCACGGGAACCTTGGACGCGCAGGGCGCGGCGCGCGACTACACGGTCGCCATCGCGGCAGGCCAGACGCTGGCGGTCAACCTGGTCACGCGCAGCCCCGAGGTGCACTTCAAGGTCCAGGATCAAGCCAACGGCAACACACTGATCGACAGCGCCACCAGCAACGTCACCCAGTGGTCCACGCCGGCGGCCACGGCGACGACCTACACGATCAGCGTATACGCGGATCCCGCGGCCCTGCCGCCCGGCAGTCGTGCCGGATATGCAATCCAGATCGGCCATTACGCCCAGAACAACGCGCCGCCCGCGGTCGCGGGCACGGCCGCGCTGTCGCCGGCAACCGCTGCATCGACTGCCCCGCCCGTTGCGGCGGGCAGCACACGCGACTGACGACCGCTCCGAATCAGCTCACCACAAACGTCGCGCGACCGTGCCTTTCAGCACAGTCGTGCGCGCGTGACGCTCGCTAAGCTCACCAGGAACTCCGGTCATGGGGTTTCCCGGCGCAGGGGTGTGCGCCGCGGGGCGATCAATGCCAGGGGCACTGATCCATCGAAGTCCAGTCCGGACCTGCGCCGGGCCGACGTGCGCTGACAAGACCCGGATGGCGTTGTTCAGCGCCCAAATGTTCTTGGGGAACCTGCCGATGCACAAGCCTCTTCTCGCGACGGTGTTCGCCGTCGCCACCTGTTTCGCCTGTGCGGCTTCGCCGCCGGCCCATGCCGATTCGGCCAAGGGCAAAACCGACAGCAGCTCGGATTTGCAGTTGCCGCCGCTGCCGGCTGCTGCCAGCAGGACGCAGCGCATGGTCATCGACGGCCGCACACTGAACTACACCGTCACGATCGGCTGGCTGCCGGTGCGCGACGGCAAGGGCAAGACGATCGCGCAGGTGGTCTACACGGCGTACACCGTTCCGGGCGAGAACCGGCCGGTGACGTTCGCCTTCAATGGCGGTCCGGGCGCGGCGTCGGTATTCCTCAATCTGGGTGCGATCGGGCCGAAGACCGTCAACTTCGGCGTCAATGGCGATTCGCCTTCCGAACCCGCGCGGCTGCACGACAACCCGAGTACCTGGCTTCCCTTCACCGACCTGGTGTTCATCGATCCGGTCGGCACCGGCTACAGCCGTTCACTGGTGGACGACAAGCAG
>DATCSF010000156.1:0-5389 GCA_036568625.1 Rhodanobacteraceae bacterium
ATATCCGACTGCACCGGGCCTTCGGTGTTGCCGTAGGCACGTGAAAACACGTAGTCGATCCTGGCAAACCACTTGCCGTCCCACTCGTGCGTCAAGGACAGATCCAGCGAGTAGTAATGGCGCTTGGGCGGCATGTCGAACTTCATGTCGGCATTGGTGACGGTAACTTTGTCGAGACTGCCGTCCGGATCGTTGATCAGCAGGTCCTGGGTTTCACCAGGGTTGACCAGGGTCGCGCCGTTGATGAATCCAACCGCGACTGGATCGCAAGTGCCGTCGGGTGCGGCAAAGTTGGAATAACCTTCCCGAATCGCCGCATTGCAAATGGCGTAGGTGTCGTCCCAATCGTCGACGATGCGCCCCAGTTTCTGGTAACGCCCGGTGGCGCCGAATACCCAGTTCGTGTCCAGAAAATTGAACTGCTGCTGCATCCCCAGCACGAAGTTGTCGGAATACTCGGCCTTGATGTTCTGCGCCGCTACTGTGCGCGGATCCAGCGGCTGGCCGTATTCGTTGTTGGCCGACACACCGGTTGCTGGGTTCTGCGGAATCGGTTTGATTCCCAGCGGGATACCGGTCGTCTGGTCAATGCCGTTGTAGGTGTAATACTGCTGGGTAAAGGTCGAGGCACCGGCACCGCGCATGGCTACGCCCGCCGGCAATGCGAGGTAGTAGCGACCGGCATTCCCGAACATCTTTAGCGTGGAATCGCCATGGACATCCCAACTGAATCCCAGGCGCGGCGCCCATTGTGGCTTGGTCAACCGGATGTAGGGCTCGCCTGCCGGGTTGTAGTTGATGAACGAGTCATCGCGAACTCCGAGGTTCAGCAGCAGGTCGGGCGTAACCTGCCAATTGTCCTCCAAGTAGGCGGCACGCTGCGCCACCCGTACACTGCCATGGTTGATGAAGATCAACTTGGCTGCCGTGTAACCAGATGCACCATCCGGATTGGAATCGGGTGGCCCGACATAGGGCGGATTGTTGGGATTGGTACCGGAGATCGGGACGTTGGGGGTATTGAAATGGTAATCCCAAGCGTAACCCGGGCCGGTCGCAATCGTACCGTCATCCTTGTCCCAGGTAGTGATGTTGTCTATGCCGACCTGGAAGTCGTGTGTGCGCCATTTGTAATCCAGGCTTAGTCGATAGTTGGCAACTGTGCTGCGATGGGCAGGATCGCCAATGTTGTAGTTCCCCCTCTGCGCATTGTCGACCGGTCCGTTCGGCGTATAGGCCGGGTTTTGACGCGAGGTTCCAACAATGGCCGGCAGAGTCGGATCAAAACCAGGATAGGGAAGTTGTGCGCTGAAAAACTCACCGTGGGTTTTGCCGTACATCGCGTTGAAGGTCAGGTTGTCGGTGATATAGGACGTGTAGTTGAGTACCCCAAGCCGATACGTGTTCTTGGTGATGGGATTATCACTGATGTAGGCCCCGGTTTGCTTGGTGTCGTAATCAAAATCGTAGTTGAACCCGTAGTCCTTGTACGCGCTCTGCAAACCCGTCAGCGACAGTATGTTGCTTTCGTTGATATTCCAGTTCAGCTTGAAGTAAACCTTGGGATAGTTGTCGATGTAGGAGGTGTTTGTTGGAGAGTTGACCGAGCCGATGAGATGGCCTCTCACCTGATCGCGTTCCGCCGATAAATAGAAGAACAACTTGTCCGGAATGATCGGCCCACTGACAAAGGCGTCATAGATCGTCTCCTGCTGATCATTGGCTTTGCGGTAGGTGTAAAGCTGGCCGGCCACCTTGGTAGGATCGACCGAATCCGGTGGATTGGTCGCATAAAGCGGGTTGCTGTAATACGAGTTTTTGTAGTCGTCGCGCAGACTCGTCGGCGCCCATGAGGCACGCACCCCGAAGTGCCAGTCATTGGAGCCGCTCTTGCCAATCTGGTTGATCACGCCACCGACGGAACGGCCGTACTTGGCGTCGTAGCCGGTGGTGATCGTCTGCACCTGCTCGATGGAGTAGTACGGCAAGCCGATGCCGCCTTGGCCGGTGAGCGCATCCGTTACGTTCATCCCGTCGATGTAGTAGGCGTTTTCGGCCACCGAAGCCCCCCCGAATACCAACAGTGAGGAATTGAGCTTCGTTCCTGTCTGAATGGCACTCGTTGCAAATGCCGGAGCGCCTCCGGTCACGCCTGGGGCGAGCATGGCGATGTTTTCCACACTGCGAGCGATTGGCAGTTGCTGCAACTGTCTTGCCGTGATGGTGGTGACCTGATTGGTGGTGGTCACGTCGATCGCAGGGATCGCATTGGCGGTGACGTTGATGGTACCCAGCGTTTGCGCATTCGTCGGAGACGTGAAATCAACCACCACGGCCCCCGCCGCGGCAGGCGTGACGTTGGCTTTGGACTGGATGACCTTGCCATCCCTCAGCAGAGAAACGGTGTAGTTGCCTACCGGCAGCGTGATCGAATAACGGCCCGAGGGCCCGACGGAGATGGTGCGATTGAACCCCGCGCCGCCGGTGATCTGGATGGTTTCTCCGGCCGCGACCGGAACCGTGCCATAGATGGTGCCGGTGGTCGCCTGCGCAAACGCGCCGCCAGCAAATGCCAGCGCGACGGAACCACCGATTGCGAGAGCCAGCGCCTTGCGCTGGAACATGCGATTGCGCGAAGCGCGCCGAGACTTGCCACTCATGAGACGTGCACCCCCGAAGGTAGCAGCCCGTGCGGCGCCCGTCTCGTTTCTCCCCCAACGACTTGTGGGGCAAACCGCACCGAAAGACTTTCGGCAACCCAAGGTTGTCGGAAGCGGTCTGCGCTGCCCCTCGTTGCAGTGCGGGGGGACCCTAACCCCGAATTAACGGAAATGCAAGTGCAGATTTACACGGACATCAGCAAAAGACGAAACCCACCGTGATCCTTTCGAAGCGCTCAATCATCCGCTGCCATTGCGTCCGCATCCCGCAGACGGCGCCGCAATCCGTCCAGCAAGTGGCCATACCGAGCCGCACGCGCGGTATCACGTTGCAACGGCTGCCGCACCTGCGCGGCGCTGGCCGCGCTGATCACCGTCCGCTGGGTTCGATGAAAATCGAGACATGCACGATCGAACCGCAGGCCGCAAAAATCGAGCAACCGGCGAATCGTGGTTTCCGGATCCGCCAGCAGCGCTTCGTATTCAAGGTCGAACACGCGCTCGGGAAAGCGCTGCAACCAAAATCGGCTCAGCCGAACGAAATCGACGCAGTAGTCCGCCATCTCGCCGAGGTCGTAGGCAAAATGGGTGCCGCTGGCGAACCATTGCCGATAGCAGGCAAGGCAGGTTTCGACCGGGTCGCGACGCACGATCACCACCCGCGCCGCGGGAAGCATCGCCAGCGCCGCGCCGACGTGCTTCCAGGTCGCCAGATTCTTGTCGGTGAAACGGGGTTTGTATGCACGCCAACGCGCGGTGCGCGCGAGGTACCCGGTTCCCAACCGCTGCCAATCGTCCGGCGTCGCGTCTCGCACCCACCCGGGATAGGCGCACACGCGCCGCCGTGATTCGGCATCCAACATGCACGGTAAATCCGTGATTTCGTTTGCGCCTTCCACCTCTGGATGCGATGCGAGGATTTGCTCGACCAGCGAAGAGCCCGAACGTGGAACGCCGGCGATGAAAATGACCTCGCTTCCCAGCCCGGGGTCCAGCGGCGCCGGCAATTCCTGAGAGAACGCGCGCTCGATCGCTTCGATCTGCGCACGGTGCTGCGCGGCATCCCAGCGCACGCGCTGCCGCTGCAAGCGATTGGCCTGCTGCAAGGCCTCGAACGATGCGGGGTAGTCGCCTTGATCTTCCAGCGCCCGCGCCAGTGTGAACCCGAACAGCACGCGGTCCTCCACCTGTCCATCGCCGCGCGCGACGTTGCGCCGCAGCAGCGCCAGATCCTCTGCCGTGAACGGCACCACCTTCAGGTTGGCCAGCGCGAACCACGCGTGCGCCTGCTCGGGATGCGCTTTCAGCAACCCGCGCAATTCGGCGGAGGCTTCCTCGACCTGGCCGATGCTGGCCAAGGCATCCGCCAAGGTCAGCCGCGCCGAAATGCTCGAGGGGTCGAGCCGCAACGCGTGTCGCAGCGCTTCGATCGCATCTTCTGTACGCACCTGCAGCTTGAGCGCCTTGCCGAGGTTGTACCAACCTGCCCCCACGTGTGGCGCCAACTCGCAAGCGCGCCGCAGCATCGTGATCGCACCTTCGACATCACCGGATTCAAACAAAGAGATGCCGAGGCCTCCGTGCAATCCGGCGTCCAAGGGTTGCTGCGCGATCGCCCTGCGGAAGAAGGCGACCGCATCGCCGTGACGACCCTGCATCTGTGCGGCGATCGCCGACATTCCCAGTGCCGGCGCACAATCCGGCGCCACGGCCAGCACCAATGCCAGCGTGGCAGCGGCCGCATCGAACTGGCGACGTGCCAGCTCGTCCTGCGCCCTTTGCACCAGGTCGAGAACGGTCGGCGGGAGCGGTTGAACGCTCATTCGCGGAAACACAGATGCATGGACGCGAAGCCTACACCGTGCGCGATTTGCTACGCCATTGCCGCGACGATGCGCCCCACGTCCGCCAGCACCGCGTAGCGATGCTTGTCTGGCGCTTGCGTATTCTCGTAATACGCAGCCACGAGCAGCGGCTTGCGTCTCGGTGGCCACAGGATGGCGACATCGTTGGTGGCGGTATTGCCGGAACCGGTCTTGTCGCCCTCGCGCGAGTTCGGCGGCAAGCCCGCGCGCAGCGAATGCGCACCGGTTTGGCAATGCAGCAACCAATCGGTCAGTCGATCACGCGAGGCGCGGGACAACGCGTTGCCCAGTAATAACTTGTGCACGTCATCCAACATTGCACCGGGCGTGGTGGTATCCATTTCACCATCGGGCCGATTGAGCGTGGGTTCGGTGCGGTCCAGCCGCGTGACCGAATCGCCAAGGCTGCGCGCATAATGCGTGACCGCTTGTGGACCACCGATGTGCCGCAGCAGCAGATTCGCCGCGGCATTGTCGCTCAGAGTGATGGCGGCCTCGCACAATTGCGCGAGGGTCATGCCGGGAGGACCGGCGTGTCTGCGGGTGACGGGCGCCCATTCCAGCAGTACGTCCTTGCCGAACACGATGCGGCGACCGAGGCTTTCCGCACCGTGGTCCACGCGCTCCAGCACCGCCGCCGCCAACAGCAGCTTGAAGGTGCTGCACATCAGGAACCGCTCGTCGCCACGATACGAGGCGTGTCTAACGCCGCCGGTATCCCAAATCGCGACACCGAGCCGGCCGCCACGCCGTCGTTCCAGGGCCGCCAGTTGCGCGCCGGCACCCTCGAATGCCAGCTTTGCGTCAACGCGCGCGGAGCGGCCCAGCACGAGCGCGGCACCACCGAGAACGGCACCCTTCAAC
>DATCSF010000157.1:0-5159 GCA_036568625.1 Rhodanobacteraceae bacterium
CCCGCGCGCCTCGTCCACGGTGGACGCAATCAGGTCCGCGGCTTCGCCGTGTTGGCCCATCGCCTCCATGGCGCGGGCAATGTCGTATTGCGAATTCAGTGCATCGGACTCGCGACCCGCGGCGCGCTCGTCCGCCAGCGACGCCCGCGACAGCGCGATCGCCTGCTCGGGTTTGCCCTGCTTCAGCAACACCTGCGCCAGGTTGTCACCCACCATCAGCGCCTGCGAGCGGTCGTCGACTTTGCGGTACAGGGCGCGCGCCTGCTCGTAGTACGTACCCGCTGCGGCGTAGCGGCCCATGCCGTAGGCATTGTTGCCCTCGTCGTTCTTGGCCTGCGCCTGATCCCAATCGTCGTGCAGGGCGCCGAAAGCCACATCGGCTTGCCGGCAGAGCGGCTGCGAATGGTGGAACTGGTTGGCCATGCTGTAGGCGTCGCACAACTGGAACCGCGCCAGCGCGCGGTGCGCGGGATCGACGCTGTCCAGTTGCAGTGCGGCCGCCTGCAATGCATCGCCGACGCCGCCGCCGTCGCCGTGGGCGATGCGCAAATCGGCGGTCAAAAAGCCGGCATACGATTCGGCCAGATCATCGTGCCCCACACTGCCCATGCTCTTGAGGCGCGCCACGGCTTCGGTCACGGCGGCGTCTTCGGACGCATTGACGGCCGCATGGCCCATCCACCACAGTGCTTCGCGTTCGCCGGCAGGATCGTTCGCATACGCCCCGGCATCGAGCGCGGCCCGGACCGCGGCGATCAAGCCGTGCGGATCGCTGGTGGCGAGATTGCGCATCTCGACAGGCGACAGCATCGCCGCGGCGCACGCCGTGGACAGCATGCCCCATAGCAGCAACCCGGGGAGCAACTTCCGCATCAGCCTCTCCGCGAAGCCATGATCGGAGCCCATGGTCGGTGCGAGGATCGGGCCATGGGACCGCTACACTTGCCGAATGTACATCGGCGCCGTCCGCATCGACCCGCCGGTGGCGCTCGCGCCCATGGCGGGTGTCACCGACAAACCGTTCCGCCAGCTCTGCAAGCGCCTGGGCGCGGGGCTGGCCGTGTCGGAGATGACCACCTCCGACCCGGGCCTGTGGGGAACCCGCAAGTCGCTGCACCGAATGGACCACGCGGGCGAGCCCGATCCGGTGTCGGTCCAGATCGCCGGGTCCGATCCCGTGCGCCTGGCCGAAGCCGCACGCTACAACGTCGCCCACGGCGCGCAATTGATCGACATCAACATGGGCTGCCCTGCCAAAAAAGTTTGCAATGCCTGGGCGGGCTCGGCGCTCCTGGCCGATGAGCCGTTGGTGGCGCGCATTTGCAAGGCCGTGGTCGAAGCCGTCGAAGTGCCGGTGACGCTGAAGATCCGCACCGGCCCCTCACCCGAGCAGCGCAACGCGCTGGCGATCGCCCGCATCGCCGAAGATTCCGGCATCGCCGCGCTGGCGGTGCACGGCCGCACGCGTTCGCAGAAATACGAAGGCTTCGCCGAATACGACACGATCGCGGCGGTGAAGGCCACGATTGCCATCCCGGTATTCGCCAATGGCGACGTCGACTCGCCCGAAAAGGCGCGCTTCGTGCTGGATCGCACCCGTGCCGACGCGCTGATGATCGGCCGCGCGGCGCAGGGCCGGCCATGGATCTTCCGCGAGGTCGCGCACTACCTCGCCACCGGTGAGGGCCTCCCCGAACCCGACGTCATCGAGGTACGCGACATCCTGCTCGGGCACCTCGATGATCTGTATGCCTTCTACGGCGAAATGGCTGGCCTGCGGATCGCCCGCAAGCACCTCGGATGGTATGCGAAGGACCGGCCTGAGAGCGCGGCGTTCCGCGCGGTCGTCAACGCCGCCGAAAGCGCGTACGCACAGCGGCGCCTGACCCGCGATTATTTCGACGCGCTGGCGGCCGGTCTGCCGGGCGAATTCGCCGCCGCGGCGTGACCGATCCGCGGCTGAACGCGCTACCCTCGCCGGTGCAGCGCGCCGCGAGTCCCTGTATCATGGCGGGCTTGCTTCATCCTTCCATCCGTATCAAAGGATATAAACCACGATGAGCCGTTACCTGTTCACCTCCGAATCGGTGTCCGAAGGCCACCCGGACAAGGTCGCCGACCAGATTTCCGACGCCGTGCTGGACGCGATCCTGGCCCAGGACAAACGCGCCCATGTGGCCTGCGAGACGATGGTCAAGACCGGCGTCGCCATCGTGTCGGGCGAAGTGACCACCGACGCGTGGGTCGACATCGAGGCATTGGCGCGCAAGGTGATCTTAGGGATCGGCTACGACTCGTCGGTGGTCGGTTTCGACGGCGCGACGTGCGGCGTGCTGAACCTGATCGGCAAGCAGTCGCCCGACATCAACCAGGGCGTGGCGCGCAAGAAGCCCGAGGAACAGGGCGCCGGCGACCAGGGCCTGATGTTCGGCTACGCCTGCAACGAGGCCCCGGAATTCATGCCCGCGCCGATCTACTACTCGCATCGATTGGTCGAACAGCAGGCCAAGGTGCGCAAGGCCGGCAAGCTGAAGTGGCTGCGCCCGGACGCCAAATCGCAGGTGACGCTGCTGTACAACGACGACCACTCGGTCGCCGGCCTCGACGCGGTGGTGCTTTCCACCCAGCACGATCCGGAAGTGAAGTACGCGAACCTCGTGGAAGGCGTGCGCGAAAACATCCTGAAGCCGGTGCTGCCGAAGAAGTGGCTGGATGCGCTGCCGAAGAACAAGGTGCACATCAACCCGACCGGCAAGTTCGTGATCGGCGGCCCGGTGGGCGATTGCGGCTTGACCGGCCGCAAGATCATCGTCGACACCTACGGCGGCATGGCCCGCCACGGCGGCGGTGCGTTCTCGGGCAAGGACCCATCCAAGGTCGATCGTTCGGCCACGTATGCCGCGCGTTACGTCGCCAAGAACATCGTCGCGGCCGGCATCGCCGACAAGTGCGAGGTGCAGATTTCCTACGCGATCGGCGTGGCCGAACCGACTTCCATTTCGGTGACGACGTTCGGCACCGGCAAGGTTTCGGACGACAAGATCGAGAAGCTGGTGCGCAAGCATTTCGACCTGCGCCCGTACGGCATCATCAAGATGCTGGACCTGATCCATCCGATCTACCAGTCCACGGCGGCCTACGGCCATTTCGGCCGCAAGCCGTTCCAGGTCACCTACAAGTGGGAAGAGCGCGACGGCGGCAAGCTGGTGAAGAAGTCCGAAACCGCCACCGCCTTCTCGTGGGAAAAGACCGACCGCGCCGACGAACTGCGCAAGGCAGCCGGCATCAAGTAGGCATCGGTTGCACGCCATCGCAGGAATGGAAACGGGCCGCATCGCGGCCCGTTTTGCATATCCCGAGACCGGTTTTCCCGGGTCCGGTCACCCCGGGTGCTGTAATCGTCACCGCTGAATCCCGAAGGAAGCCAATGCAACATCCCCGCCGCTAGCGCGGTTCGGCCCATACCCACGGGAGACCAGCATGAAGATCAAGCCCACCCTCATTGCCCTCGCGCTGACCGCAGCCTGCGGCCAGTCCCTCGCCGCTTCACCCGTCGCGTCCTGGCAAGGCACCCTTCCGCCCCTCGGCGAAAACCGGATCGTCGGCTTGTGGAGGGTCGCGGCCACGATCGCGCCGTGCCAGGGCGGCCCGGCAAAATCCTTCTCCGCGCTCATCGCCGTGCATGCCGGCGGCACATTCACCAGCACCGACAACAACCCGGTTCCGTCGAACGGCCCGGCCCAGGGCGTCTGGAAGTACCTGGGGCAGAACCACTACGCGATGCGCATGCAGTTTTTCAGCTTCGCGCCCACCGGCGCCACCGTCGGTTCCGCGGACATCCGTCAGGACACGACGCTGGACTGGCGTGGCAATTCCTACACCTCCAAGATCGACGCCCTCAGGCTCGATCCCGATGGAAATGTCCTGGTCGAATTGTGCGGGACGTCGGAAGGCACGCGGGTTCCCTTGAACTGACGTTCACCGCCGTCCCACCAGCGCGGAGCCCCTCACCGGCGCTCCGCGCCGACTTCACGCGTCGTCGAAGCTGCAGCGCTGTCGGCGGCACTTCGAACGGCGCCCGTCCTGCGGGCGGGCATTTCTGTCCCGGCGCATCACGCCGCATGCAAGTCTCGCCCGCCCGGTTCGGCTCACACCTCTTGGGAGATGCCACATGAAAATCGGACACACCCTCGTTGCCCTCGCGCTGACCGCAGCGTGCGGCCAGTCCGTCGCCGCGTCCCCCGTCGCGTCCTGGCAAGACAGCCTTCCGCTTCCAGGCGCCGACCCTATCGTCGGCCTGTGGCAAGCCGCGTTGACGCTCGCGCCATGTACGGGTGGCCCCGCGACATCGATCAACGCCCTCAATACGTTCCACGCCGGCGGCACCCTCAGCAGTACCGACAATGCCCCGCAGCCGTCGAACGGTCCGGCCCAGGGCCTCTGGGAGTCTCGGGGCCATGGCCGTTATCTGCTCCACGTGCAGTTCTTCACATTCCTGCCGGACGGCGCCCACAGCGGCCTTGCGGACGTCCACCAGGAACTGACACTGGACCCGAGCGGCAACGCCTATACATCGGTACTGAGCGCCGATGTGCTCGACACCCACGGGAATCTGGTCGTGGACCTCTGCGGCACCGCCCACGGTACGCGCGTCCCCGTCGACCCGGTGCACTGACCGCAACCCGATCGGGCGCGGGCATCCCCTGCAGGCGTCCGCGCCCGCTTTCGCGCCCGATTCATCCTTTCATCGCGAAGAAAAGATACAATGGACGTTCGTCCGTCGAGGGGCGCTGCGACTCCGTGCAAACCGGAGCCAGGCTCGACCGGCGTGCCATCCTCAACCGCGCCCGTTCATGCGAGTCGAACCGACTCCCGAAAACGGAGCACGCATCATGAACGCTGTCGCCCAGGAACCCGTGAAGAACGACTACAACGTCCGCGACATTTCGCTGGCCGAGCTCGGCCGCAAGCGGATCACCATGGCCGAGCAGGAAATGCCGGGCCTGATGCAGATCCGCGCCCGCTACGCACCCGAGAAACCGCTGAAAGGCGTGCGTGTGACCGGCTCCCTGCACATGACCAAGGAAACCGCGGTGCTGATTGAGACGCTCGCGGCGCTCGGGGCCTCGGTGCGTTGGGCTTCTTGCAACATCTTCTCT
>DATCSF010000158.1:0-8237 GCA_036568625.1 Rhodanobacteraceae bacterium
TGATGGTGTAGGGCAGGCCGGCTTCTTCCAGGAACAAGGTGATCTTGTGGCCGTTCGGTGTCGGCCAGTAATGCAGGTCAATCATTTTGCGCGCCTCTTGGAATGATGAACATCGCAGCGCTGCAATCGCGGCACAGCGTCGTACTCAGTCCAAGTGGTGTTTTCCCAGCGCCAACACAAGGGAAGCTCTGCTTTGCTCGTCATCCCGGAATCGCGAAGCGATATCCGGGACCCAGCGACTTTGCATTCGTGCGTTGCGCGAAAGTCACCGGGTCCACCGGGATGCCGAGTGATGGGATTGATCGGGGGTTCCCAAGCGCCGCTGCGTCTGCAGTGTTCAGTCACGCCGTGCCAGCGCGCTGTGCCGGATGCCGTAGCTGAAGTACAGCACCAGACCAATCACCAGCCAAATCACGAAACGGTCGATGGTGACGCCGGCGAGTCCGCCGATCAGATGGACATGCCCGTCGCTGTACCACGGCCAGCCGATGATCAGAAACAGCGAGAACAGCATGCCCAGCGGCGCGACGATCCAGATCGCCGGGGTGCGGAAGCCGCGCCGCACGTCCGGTCGGCGCACGCGCAGGATCAGTACCGCCAGGCAGATCACGATGAACGCCGACAGCGTACCGATGTTCACCAGTTCCGCCACTTCGTTGATCGGCAGGAAGCCCGCGACCAAGGCGCTGAACAAGCCAAGGATGATCGTGGGTCGATACGGCGTGCCGAAGCGCGGGTGCACGCGCGCGAACCAGCGCGGCAGCAGGCCATCGCGCGACAACGCGAACCAGATGCGCGCCGCACCCAGCATGAACGCGAACAGCACGCTGGTCAGTCCCGCCACCGCGGCGATGTTGATGATGCCGCGCACCCAGTCGAGGCCGAGCGCCTTGAACGCCGCATCCACCGGTGCCGGGCTGTTCAATTGCGGATACGGCACCATGCCGGTCAGCACCAGCGACACCGCCAGATACAGGGCCATCGAGATCGCCAGCGACAACAGCACCGCGCGCGGCAGGTCGCGCTGCGGATTCTTCGATTCCTCGGCCGCGGTGGTCAGCGTGTCGTAGCCGAAGCAGGCGAAGAACACGATGCTGGATGCCGCCAGCACGCCGCCCCAGCCGAAGTGCGCGGCGCCATCCGCACCAGATGCCACCGGAGGCACGAACGGATGCCAGTTGGCGGGATTCACGTAGAACGCGCCGACCGCGATCACCAGTGCCACGCCGATCACCTTGATCACCACGATCACGGTGTTGGCGCGTGCGCCCCATTCGGTCCTGATGGTCAGCATCCACGCGATCACCAGCGAGATGGCCGCGGCGACCACGTCGAACACTTTGCCCGAGCCAGGATTCGCGGGGTCGTACGCGCCCTGCAGCCATACCGGCAGGTGCACGCCGAACAGTTGCACGAGCAGCGCCTGCACGTAACCCGACCAGCCGATCGCGACCACCGCGACGATCAGTGCGTATTCCAGGATCAGATCCCAGCCGATGATCCACGCCAGCAATTCGCCCAGCACCGCGTAGCCGTAGGTGTAGGCGCTGCCGGTGACCGGGATCATTCCGGAAAATTCCGCGTACGCCAACGCCGCGCAGGCGCTGCCGATGCCGGCGACGAGGAAGGAGACGATCACGGCGGGCCCGGCGTTGATCGCGGCCTGCTGCCCGGCCAGCACGAAGATGCCGACGCCGATGATCGCGCCGATGCCGATCGCGGTGAGTTGCCACACGCCCAGCACGCGCCGGAAATCGCGGCTGCCGCCTGCTTCGGCTTGCAGTTGTTCGACCGGCTTGTGGCGGGTGAGTTGCTGGATCAGGCTCATCGCGGGTCCCCGGAATCAAGATTCGGGCGAGCATAACTGCGCGCGCCCTGTTTGGGCGGTGCGGATGGTCGCAACCCGCTGTTGGCCGCAACGCCGGCCTGCGCGACAATCGCGGTCGACACACCGCCGCACCCGCAGCTCAACTGCCCATTTCCTAGCATGTCCCGCAAACGCAGCCGGTCGAAAACCAGCCGCCCGCCCGCCAGACCGGCGACCCAAGCCGAACTGCCGCTGTTCGACGCGCGCGGCATAGACATGCAACCGCCGCCCGCAGCGGACACCTCGCGTCCGGCCGACGCGTCACCGCGCTCGACGCGCGCCATCGAATTCCTGTTGCGCGCGTTGCCGGTCGGCTGGCGCGACAAGACCCGCGATCTGCTGGTGCTGGTGCGGATGGACCGCCCCATCGGCGCGCTGCTGCTGCTGTGGCCGACGTGGTGGGCGCTGTGGCTGGCGGCGGACGGATTTCCACCCTGGAAATACCTGGTCGTTTTTACCGTGGGCGTGTTCGTGATGCGCGCCGCGGGCTGCGCGATGAACGATTTCGCCGATCGCAAGCTCGACCCGCAGGTCGCGCGCACGGCGGGCCGGCCGCTTGCCGCGGGACGCGTGAAGCCACACGAAGCGGTGCTGACGTTCGTGGTGCTGGCGTTGATCGGTTTCGCGCTGGTGCTGGCCTTCACCAACTGGCTGACGATTCAACTCTCGTTCGTCGGCGCCGCGCTGGCCGCGCTGTATCCATTCTCCAAGCGCTACACGCACCTGCCGCAGGTGGTGCTGGGCGCGGCGTTCGGCTGGGGCATCCCGATGGCGTTCGCCGCAATCACGAACGGCCTGCCGCCGGTGTGTTGGCTGCTGTTCCTCGGCAACGTGCTGTTCTCGACGATCTACGACACCGAATACGCGATGGTGGATCGCGACGACGATATCCGCGCAGGCGCGAAGTCCACCGCGATCCTGTTCGGCGAGGCCGACCTGCCGATCCTCGGCATCCTGATGGCGACGCTGCTGTTCACGCTGCTGCTGGTTGGCCAGCGCGCGCAACTCGAGTGGCCGTTCCTGACCGGGCTGGTCGTCGCGCTGCTGCTGTTCGCGTGGCAACTGTGGAACATGCGCTGGCGCCAGCGCGACGCCTGCTTCGCCGCCTTCCGCAACAACAACTGGGTCGGCGGCGTGGTGTGGCTGGGAATCGTGGTGGCGCTGGCGATGAAGTGATTCACTTGCGTGCGGGCGCACGCGCGAGCGCCCATACGTCCACGCGCTGCACGCCGGCGCGTTTCAGCACGCGCGTGCATTCGGCCAGGGTCGCGCCGGTGGTGAATACGTCATCCACCACCGCCACGTGTTCCGGCGGCTTTCCATTGAAGCTTGCCGCGAACGCACCGCGCACGTTGCGCCGGCGCTGCATGGCGGAAAGTTCGGTCTGCGCTTTCGTGGCGCGGCTGCGTTGCAATGCGTCGCGCAACAATCGAACGCCAAAATGCTTCGCCAGCGGCTTCGCAAGTTCCAGCGCCTGGTTGTAGCCGCGTCCGCGCAGGCGGGAACGATGCAGTGGCACCGGCACCAGGGCCTGCGGCAAGGCTTCGGGCCGCGGCGCTGCCATGCACAACAGCGACAAGGTGCGGCCGGCCGCGAGATCGCCGCCGAACTTGAAGCGCGACTCCAGTTGCGCCAGCGGCCACTCGTAGCGGAACGGCACCCACGCCGCGTCCCACGGCGGCTCGCGTTTGATGCAGCGCCCGCACAACCGGGCCGACGATTCCAGCGGCAACGCGCAGCGCGCGCAACGTACCACGTTGCGCGGCGTCTCGGCTTCGCACGCAGGACACAGGCTCAGGGCGCCTTGGCCGCGCGCGCCGCACAGGAGACAGTGCGAGGGCAGCAACGCCTCCAGTGCGCCGTCAACCAAACGCGTTGCTTTCAAGTTGACAGACATCCATATCACCTTCGACACTTCGCGATGTCGTCATACCGGCGAAGGCCGGATTCCTCGCCTTTCGAAAAGGCACTGGATTCCGGGTCGCATCCGCTCTATGCGCTTGTCCGGGAATGACGAAAGAGCTTTCGAGCCACCTTGCCCTTGACACTATAAAGCGGAGTCGCCGCGATGGATGGAATGCACGTGGATGCGCCAGTGCGTCACGACTGGAGACGGGCCGAGATCGAAGCCCTGTTCGATCTGCCGTTCATGGAGCTTTTGGCGCACGCGCACGCCGTGCACGCGGCCAACCATGATCCCAACGCGGTGCAGGTCTCCACGCTGCTGTCGATCAAGACCGGCGGCTGCCCCGAGGATTGCGCCTATTGTCCGCAGGCGCAGCGTTACCACACCGGCGTCGAAGCGCAGAAGTTGATGGACGTGGATGCCGTGCTGGAGCGCGCGCGGGCGGCCAAGGCCGCCGGCGCCTCGCGCTTCTGCATGGGTGCGGCCTGGCGCGGTCCCAAGGACCGTGACATCCCCAAGGTCGCCGAGATGATCCGCGAAGTGAAGGCGCTGGGCATGGAAACCTGCGCGACGCTGGGCCTGCTCGGCGAAGGGCACGCGCAACAACTCAAGGATGCCGGGCTCGACTACTACAACCACAACATCGATACCTCGCCCGATTACTACGGTGAGATCATCCACACCCGCGAGTTCGCCGATCGCCTCGACACGCTGGAAGACATCCGCGCCGCCGGACTGAAAACCTGCTGCGGCGGCATCGTCGGCATGGGCGAAACGCGCGCGCAGCGTGCGGGTCTTTTGCAGGCACTGGCGAACCTGCCCGAGCATCCGCAATCGGTGCCGATCAACCAATTGGTGCCGGTGCCGGGAACGCCCTTGGCGAATTCGGAAAAGATCGACCCGTTCGAATTCGTGCGCACGATTGCGGTAGCGCGGATCGTGATGCCAAAGTCGATCGTGCGCCTGTCGGCCGGCCGCCAGCAAATGAGCGACGAGATGCAGGCGCTGTGCTTCTTCGCGGGTGCGGGTTCGATCTTCATGGGCGAGAAACTCCTGACCACCGGCAACCCGGACGTGGAGCACGACCACGCACTGTTCCGGCGTCTCGATCTGCATCCGATGCAAGTGGAAGTGGAGACGCACGAAATCGACACGGTGCACGCCGACATCCTGGACGCGTGCCCGCACGCGGCCTGAGCCGTGCGATCCGATCTGCTGCAATCGCTGGCCGAACGCGTGGCCGCGCGCGAACGCGCGGGATTGCTGCGGCGCGCGCGCACGCTCGGTGCCACGCGCGGCGTGCACGTCACGATCGACGGCCGCGAGCTCACGAATTTCTGCAGCAACGACTATCTGGGCCTGGCGCAAGATGCGCGCATCATCGCGGCGCTGCAAAACGCCGCGAACGCGTCCGGCATCGGCAGCACCGCCGCGCATCTGGTATGCGGTCACCATCGCGAGCACGCGCAACTGGAAGCAGCCTTGTGCGAGTGGACCGGCCGTGAGGCCGTGCTGCTGTTCTCCTCCGGCTGGCTGGCCAATCTGGGTGCGATGCAGGCGTTGCTGGATCGGCACAGCGTATGTGTGCAGGACAGGTTGAACCACGCCAGCCTGCTGGACGCGGCGCAGCTCGCGGGTGCCACGTTGAAACGTTATCCGCACAACGATGTCGAAGGCGCGGCCCGGCAACTTGCAAACGGCGAAGGCAAGCCGGCCCTGCTCGCCACCGACGGCGTATTCAGCATGGACGGCGACCTGGCGCCACTCGCCGAACTCGCGACGTTGTGCGCGCGCGAAAACGCGGTCTTGATGGCCGACGACGCGCACGGCCTTGGCGTGTTCGGGCCACGCGGCGCCGGCAGCGTGCGCGAGGCTGGCCTCTCGCAGGAAGACGTGCCGGTACTGATGGCGACGCTGGGCAAGGCGCTGGGCTGTGCGGGCGCGTTCGTCGCCGGCAGCCGGGCGTTGATCGACGGGCTTACGCAATTCGCACGCACCTTCGTCTACACCACCGCCATGCCGCCGGCGCTGGCCGCGGCCGCCCGCGAAGCCGTGCGGATAGCGCGCGAAGAGGAATGGCGACGCGACAAGTTGCGCGCGCTGATCGCCCGCTTTCGTGCCGGCGCCGCGCAGCTCGGGTTGCCGCTGATGGAATCGTGCAGCGCGATCCAGCCGCTCCTACTCGGCGACGCCGAACGCGCAGTCGCGGCGTCCCGCGCGCTCGAAGAAAGAGGATTTTTTCTCGCCGCGATCCGCCCGCCCACGGTGCCGGCCGGCAGGGCGCGGCTGCGGGTGACGCTTTCGGCAGCACATGACGAGCGCGACGTGGATCGGTTGCTCGACGCGCTGGCGCAGCTTCCACGCCCCACAACCGCCTAAAATTGTCGGTTCATGTCCGAACTTTTCATCCACACCGAAGGCCGCGGCGACACGCACTTGGTTTTGCTGCACGGCTGGGCCATGCACGGCGGCGCATTCGCGCCGCTGGTCGAAAGGCTGCGCGACCGCTGCACCCTGCACGTGGTCGACCTGCCGGGGCATGGCCGCTCGCGCGATTGCGGCATCTCCCTGCAGCCTGCCGCGTGCGCCGAAGCCATCGCCGCGCGCGTGCCGTCCGCGACCTGGCTGGGCTGGTCGCTGGGCGGACTGTACGCGCTGCAAGCCGCCCTCGATTTTCCGGCGCAGGTGCAAGGACTGGCCCTGCTGTGCGCATCGCCGCACTTCGTGCGCGGTGAAAGCTGGCCGTACGCGGTATCGCCGGAAATCCTGCAAAACTTTGGGCGCGATCTCGAAACCGATTACGAAGGCACGCTGGACCGTTTTCTGGCGCTGGAAGCACTGGGCAGCGATTGCGCGCGGGCCGATCTGCGCAAGCTGCGCGCGGACACCTTCAACGAATTCCGCCCGCAGGTGCGCGCGCTCACGGAAGGACTGGACGTACTGGAACACGCCGATCTTCGCGCGCGGCTGCCAGAGCTCACACAGTCAAGCGCGTGGATTGCCGGGCGCCGCGACCGCCTGATTCCGTGGCAGGCGATGCAGTGGAGCGCGGCGCAGTGCGGCGGGAAATTCACGTGCATCGCTGGAGGCGGCCACGCACCCTTCATCGGCCATGGCGGTGAAGTGGCGACGGCACTCGCGCCGTTGCTCGCCGCGGTGCCGGCATGAGTGGCGATCGACTCGACCTGCGGCAGGTGCGACGCGCTTTCGCACGCGCCGCGGCCACTTATGAACGTCACGATGCGCTGCAACGCGAAGTCGAATCGCGCCTCATCGACAGCCTCGATTATTACGAAGGCAAGCCGCAACGCGTGCTCGACATCGGTTGCGGCACCGGCCGCGGCACCGCGCTTTTGAAGAAGCGCTGGCGCGACGCCCACGTGATCGCATTGGACGTGTCGCTGCCGATGCTGCGCGAAGCCCGTCGCCACCACGGCTGGCGGAAGCCTTATCAGCGCGTGTGCGCGGACGGACAGGCGCTGCCCTTTCGCGACCGCAGCATGGACGTGGTGTATTCCAACCTCTGCATGCAGTGGTGCGAGACGCCGCGTCCGCTGCTCGCGGAATGCGCGCGGGTACTGAAACCCGGCGGATTCATGGTGGCTTCAAGCCTGGGGCCGGACACCCTGTCGGAATTGCGCGCAGCCTGGGCCGCGGCGGATGCGACGCAGGCGCATGTGGGGCGTTTTTTCGACATGCACGACATCGGCGACGCCGCGCTTGCTGCAGGCCTCAAGGATCCGGTGCTGGATACCGATCACGCCACGCTCGAATATCCCGATGTCCGAGCCTTGCTGCACGATCTGAAGGGCGTCGGTGCCACCCATGCCGATCGTGAACGCCCGCGCGCACTCACCGGCAAAGCGCGCTTCAAGACGATGCTGGATGCTTACGAAACCCGTCGCCGCAACGGCCGCATTCCCGCAACGTGGGAAATCGTGACATTGCATGCCTGGGGTGCGCCGGAGAATTTCCTGCCGCGTTACGGCGGGCGCGAAACACCGTTTGAAGTGATCAAGTGGGCCAACCGTCCGCCACGCACCTGATGCGGCGCCGGCCCCTGCTCAGCTCGCATCCCGTTTTGATCAGCTTTGCCGCGTCGAACGGGACGCGCACCGCGCCTTGGCGTCGTTGTCGAGAACGGTATCCCAAGCGCCAGGGAAGCTCTGATTTTGCTCGTCATCCCGGAATCGCGAAGCGATATCCGGGACCCAGCGACTTTGCATTTCAGTGTGTCGCGCGAAAGTCACTGGGTCCCGGCTTTCGCCGGGATGACGAGTGATGGGATTGATCAGAGGTTCCCTCGGCCGCCCAACAGTTCAGCCAATCGAATGGCGTCGAACGGGACGCGCGCCGGCGTCGTTGTCGAGAACGGTACTCCAAGCGCCAGGGAAGCTCTGATTTTGCTCGTCATCCCGGAATCGCGAAGCGATATCCGGGACCCAGCGACTTTGCATTTCAGTG
>DATCSF010000159.1:0-25813 GCA_036568625.1 Rhodanobacteraceae bacterium
GATCGCGCCGGCCGCATCGGCGACCATGCGTTCGGCATCCTGCTGTCGGGCCGTCCACTGGCCGAGGTGCAGGAGATCGCCGAATCACTGCGCAGCAGCGTCGAGGCGGCGATCATCGAGGCCGGCGGCCGTTCCACCAGCCTCACGATCAGCATCGGCGGCAGCCTGCTGGGCGAGAAGAACGCGAAGTCGCAGGTGTTGCTGTCGTTGGCCGACGACGCGTTGCGGGCCGCGTCGGGCCAGGGCGGCAACCGGGTCGACATCCATGATCCCGCGGCCGCCGACAAGGCCGAGGCCGCGCGCCGGCAGCAATGGCTGGACATGATCGACAACGCGCTGGAGCAGGATGGTTTCATCCTCTACTTTCAGCCGGTGGTCAGCCTGCAGGGCGAGGAAGGTGAATTCCACGAAGTGCTGCTGCGCATCCGCGGACCGACGGAAGAAGTGTTGCCCGCGCACTTCCTGCCCATCGCCGAGCGCAATGACCGCCTGCTGGCCATCGACCGCTGGGTCATCGAGCATTCGATCGCGGCGCTCGCCAGGCGCGGCGCGAAGGCGGCGTCCACCACGCTGTTCATCAAATTGTCCACGCTCACCCTGCACGACGAGAAGCTCGCCGACTGGGTGGATGCCAAACTCGCCGCGGCCAATGTCAAGGCATCGCAACTGGTGTTCGAGGTGCCCGAGGCCAAGGTGATGACCTGCCTGAAACCCGCCCGCGAGTTCGTCGAACGCTGGCGCAAGAGCGGCGGCGGCTTCGGGCTGGAACAGTTCGGCTCGGGCCTCAATTCGTTCCAGGCGTTGAAACACATCGACGCCGACTACCTGAAACTCGACCGCGCACTCACCGTCGACCTCGCCCACCATTCCGAAAACGAGCTGAAGGTGCGCGAGCTGTGCTCGCAGGCGCACGCCGCCGGCAAACGCACCATGGTCGAATGGATCGAGGAAGCCGCCAGCATGCCGACACTGTTCTCGGCCGGCGTGAACTTCGCGCAGGGCAACTTCCTGGCCGAACCCTCGTCCGAGATGCGTTCGCTGAGTTGAGTCGCCGCGGGTCGTCGCGACCCCGGCGATCATGGACGATCGCGCGAATACCGAGCAAACTTGCGGCATGGCCACCGCACCACGCCCCCTCGCCGCCAGCCCACGATTGGCATTCGTCGCGTCCACTTCCGACAAAGCGCGCGCGGCCCGCGAGCACCTGCAAGACCGCTACGGTGCGGTATCGCCGGATGACGCCGACGTCGTCGTCGCACTGGGCGGCGACGGCTTCATGTTGCGCACCCTGCACGCGCAACTCGGGCACGGGCTACCGGTGTACGGCATGAAACTCGGCCGCGTGGGCTTCCTGATGAACCGCTATCTGCCCGACGAGCTTCCGACCCGCATTGCCGCCGCGCACCCGGCAGTATTGCATCCGTTGGAAATGCACGTCAGGCAGCGCGACGGAGCCGAGGTCGACGCGTTGGCCTTCAACGAAATCTCGCTGCTGCGGCAGACCAATCAGGCCGCTCACATCGAGGTGGCGTTGAACGACGAGGTGAAGCTGGCCAACCTGATCTGCGATGGCCTGCTGGTGTCGACGCCGGCGGGTTCCACCGCGTACAACCTCTCGGCCCACGGCCCGATCCTGCCGCTGGACGCCAACGTGCTGGCGCTCACCCCGATCAGCCCGTTCCGCCCGCGCCGATGGCGCGGCGCGTTGCTGCCCGCCGCAACACAAGTAGGCCTGCGCACGCTGGAACCCGATCACCGTCCGGTCAGCGCCACCGCCGACTTCCACGAAGTGCGCGACGCCGTGCAAATCAGCGTCCGCCAGGCGCGCGAACGCGCCATCACCTTGCTGTTCGACCCCGAGCGCAGCCTCGCGCAGCGGATTCTGGACGAGCAGTTCGAGTTGTGAGCAATCGAGCGAGCCTCGATCGCCTGCGGTTCTCGAGGCTCGTTTGAATGTCAGCATCACGGTGACTGCAAAACGACCCTCAAGAGACAGTCGGCATGCAGGACTGCCTCAAGCCAGAAGCGGCAGAGTGGACGTTCGTGACGCCCAATGCGGACAGCAAAATTCGAGACCGGCGAAGTATGCCGATCCAGGCACGCTGTAGCGCTTGCGCTCGATACCTTGGGGGCCGTCCAGCGGATGCTCGCGGGTGATGCGCCGCAAATTGACAGCGCTGTCTTTCTGGGCGCAGACTGCACCCCGCGATTCATTGGGGAATGATCGGTATGAGTGCGGCGCCGTTGTCGTTCGTTGGTGTTGGCAAGCAACCACCAGAGGCCACGAAGCCGGTCGGCTCGGGTGCGGGTGTGCCAAACCGATCATGTGTGCGACGGGCTTGCGCGCCGCCACTGCGCGTGTTGTAGCGACCGGTCGAGACTGGTGCGCATATTCACCGAGGTTCCGCGAGGTAGCCGGACGCGTCCCACGCAATGCGCCGGGTGCTCGCGGCGCGCGCGCGATCAGCTTTCGATGACACCCGCGCCCAGAGGCTCGCCGTCATCACTTCGTGAGTAGAAGAAGCGCGCAACGCATTGCGATGCGCGTGAGGACTTTGATGGTTCAAGGGGACTTTCGCGCGCTGTGGTGCGCGGTTTTCGCTTCGTGAAAAAGGAAAGGCGCTGGTCGAGGCCTGCCAAGTGGTGTCACCAATCTTTCCCATCGCTGGAGGTAAGTCGTGAAAAACCACAAGTTGATCAGGTTGGCGCAGACAAGTGTCGGCCTTGCCGCACTGCGACGTATCGCCGGCGCGAGAGGGCCGGATCCTCGTCAGGTACACGAGGCGGCCGGTCGTGCCACTTCGTTGAAGATGCGGGCGCTGGTCTCTGCCTGTGCTGCCGCGTTGCTGTTCGCTGCATCAGGCAATACGGCCTTGGCTCAGGACGCTTCGAATCAGGCCGGGTCAAAGCCGGCGACGGCCAAGCAGAAGGCCACGGCAGCCAAGGAGGTTGCTGCAGCGAATACCCAGCAGCTCGGTGTCGTCACGGTGTACGGCATCCGTCAGAGCGTTCAAAGCTCCCTGCATGTCAAGGAAAGCTCGGACGATATCGTCGAAGCGATCTCCGCCGAAGACATCGGCAAGCTGCCGGACGTGAGCATCGCCGACAGCCTGGCGCGTCTTCCGGGCCTGGCCACACAACGCGTGAATGGCGAGGCCAGTTCGATCTCGATCCGCGGCCTGTCGCCGGATTTCGCCGGCACGACGTTGAACGGCCGCGAGCAGGCGACGATCGGCGAAAACCGCGGCGTCGAATACGACCAGTATCCGGCCGAGCTGATCAACGGCGCGACCGTGTACAAAACGCCCGATGCCAGCCTGGTCGGCCAAGGGCTGTCCGGCACGGTGGACCTTCACACCATCAACCCGCTGGACCTGTCCAAGCGCACGATGGTGTTCAATCTGCGCGGCCAGCACAACACCAACGGCAACCTCAACCCGGGCACCGGCACGGGGACCAGCGGCCACCGACTGAGCTTCTCCTACATCGACCAATTTTTCAATCACACGCTGGGTCTCGCCATCGGGTTCGCCCAGATCGACCAGCCGGTCCAGGAAAAGCAGTATCAGGCATGGTGGTGGAGCGTGAACAATGGCAGTGCGGGTGCGACCACGTACTGGGGGGCGCCGTTCACACCTGGAATGCCGGACAACGTGATCTCGCAGGAGGGCATGCAGCTGCGCGCGCAGTCCGAGAACGCGAAGCGCAATGGCGTGATGGCTGTGCTGGAGTGGGCGCCGAGCGACACGTACTACTCGAAGCTCGATATGTACTACTCGACCTTCAGCAAGCGCAAGTTCAAAAACGGCGCGCAGTGGTCATCCAGCCCGTGGGACAACGTCTCTTACAGCAACGTGGGCACATCCCCGGCTTCGCCGTTCCCGATCGTGACCTCGGGCACCATCAGCGGCATCGCGCCGATCCTGCAGAACGAATACACGAAAGAGACCGACAAGTTGTATTCGATCGGCTGGAAAAACACGCTGTTTCTCGGTGATTGGACCACCACGCTCGACCTGTCTTCTTCATCTGCCAGAGTAAGACTGCACGACGCCTACCTGTTCAGCGGGTTGTCCGGGGGCGCGTTCACCGACGTGGCTTTCGTCACGCCATCGGGCAACGGCTATCCGGTATTCACGCCGAGCGCCAACCTCGCGGATCCTGCAACCATGGTCTTCACCGACCCGGATGGCTACGGTTACAACGGCCGCGAAGAGTTCGATCGCCAAAGCGACAAGATCAACGCCGTGCGATTGCAGGTCAGTCACCCGCTGGGCTGGATTTTCAGGAGCATGGACTTGGGTGTCGACTACTCGGACCGCACCAAGACCAAGCACGCCGACGTCAACTTCGCATGGCTGGACGGTAACGGCAACACCCCGGGGACCTACCAGAACCACTTCAGCGCACCGCTCGATCCGGCCTTCCTCTACGGACCGACCTCGCTTGCCTACGGCGGCATTCCGGGCATCCTCAACTACAACGTGCTGGGCGCGATGTACAACCAGTTCTACCTGACGCCGCAGAATGGCGCGGGCGACTGGAGTCGCAACTACACCGTCGAGGAGAAGGTGCCGCTGGCCTACGCCCGGTTCAACATCGAGACCGACGTGGCCGGTATTCCACTGCGCGGCAACGTGGGCGTGCAGGTGGTGCACACCAACCAGTCATCCGATGCGCTGCAGACCGACGCCAACGGCAACCTGGCAGGCGCGATCCACGGCGGCACCTCGTACAACAAAGTGCTACCCAGCCTGAACCTGGTGGCCGAGCTGGGCGACGGCCAATACCTGCGCTTCGGTCTGGCCAAGACCATGGCGCGCGGGCGCATCGACGACGAGAAGGTGTCCTCTTCGGCTTGGGTATCCAAGCTGACAGACGGGCCGCAGGCGGGCCAGGTGGTGTGGTCGGGCAGCGGCGGCAACCCGCTGTTGAAGCCCTATGTTGCGGTCGGTACCGACCTGTCGTGGGAGAAGTATTTCGGCAAGGCCAGCTACGTCGCGGTGGCGGTGTTCCGGAAGAATCTGCTGAACTACATCTACAACCAGACCATCCTCAATTACGATTTCTCCGGTTACATCAACAACACGCCTACCCTGGTGCCGACGAGCCCCTACGGCTCCTTCACCTTGCCCCAGAACGGTACGGGCGGTTCCATGAAGGGCTTGGAGTTGTCCGGTGGGCTGGAGGGCGGGCTGCTGACGCCGCTGCTGGAAGGGTTCGGTGTGCTCGCCAACTTCTCGCTGACCAACAGCAATATTCCGACCAGTTCCATCTCGGCGATTCCGGGTGGTCCGACGACGCTTCCGGGATTGTCGCGCAAGGTGGGCAACATCGTCCTGTATTACGAGCGCAATGGGTTCTCGGCGCGCGTGGGCTACCGCTACCGTTCCTCGTTTACTGGCGAGGCGGTGGCGCTGTTCGACCAACTTGGTTACACCACGATTTTGGCGAACCGGCAGACCGATTTGCAGTTGGGTTACGAATTTTCCGAGGGGCGCTGGAAGGGGCTGTCGATCCTGCTGCAGGTCAACAATGTGGGGAACTCGCCTGACACCACAGTGCAGGTCGCCGGGCTGCCCAACGGGGTGAGTACCAGCCGGCCGCTGGAATACGACACCTGGGGGCGCACCTATCTGCTCGGTTTCAGCTACAAGCTCTAGGCAATCCCTGATCAACCCCACCCCTCGTCATCCCGGCGAAAGCCGGGACCCAGTGACTTTCGCACAACCCGCTGGAATGCAAAGGCGCTGGGTCCCGGATATCGCTTCGCGATTCCGGGATGACGAGCAAAATCAGAGCTTCCCTGGCGCATGCGGCGCCGGGCGGTGCGACCCGCCCGGCGCTGCGTTGCACCAGGTGGATGTTCCAAACGAGCGAGGTTTGCATGAGAGGTATCCGTGCCGCGTGGCGCCTGCAGATCGCCCTGGCCGCGGTCGCCTGCGTTGCAGGTGCGCATGCGGCCGATCGGCTTTCGGTGAAAGGCGAGAACGCATCGCCTGCACCGACGCACTACACCGACTGGCCGGCGATCAGGCCCGACGGTTCCGCCGATCCGGCGCTGGATGCGCGCGCGCGCAAGATCGTGGCGGGCATGACGCTGGCGCAGAAGGTCGGCCAGATGACCCAGGCCGAGATCAAGTCGATCACGCCGGACGAGATACGCCGGTACTACATTGGCTCGGTGCTCAACGGCGGCGGCTCCTGGCCGGAACAGAACAAGCATGCCGGCATCGGCGACTGGCTACATCTCGCCGACGCTTATTACGACGCCTCCATGCACACCGACATGGCGGTGAAGATCCCGATCATCTGGGGTACCGATGCGGTGCACGGCGACAGCAACGTGTTCGGCGCCACGCTGTTCCCGCACAATATCGGCCTCGGCGCAACGCATGATCCGGCGCTGATCCGCGCCATCGGCACGGCCACCGCGAAGGCGGTGCGCGCCACCGGGGTCACCTGGGCGTTCGCGCCCACGCTGGCGGTGGCGCAGGACGTGCGCTGGGGGCGCAGCTACGAGAGCTTCTCCAGCGAGCCGGGCCTGGTGCGTGCCTACGCGCGTGCCTACGTGGAAGGCCTGCAGGGCGACTTCGGGCCGCACCACGTGATGGCCACCGCCAAACACTTCATCGGCGACGGCGCGACCTGGCAAGGCACCGACCAGGGCGAGGCGCGGGTCGACAGGGCCACGATGATCAACGTGCACGGTGCCGGCTATTTCGGCGCGCTCGAGGCCGGCGTGCTCAGCGTGATGGCGTCCTACAACAGCTGGAACGACCTGGCCGACGGCGTGAACTACGGCAAGATGTCCGGCGCGCCAGCGCTGCTCACCGGCGCGCTGAAGGACAAGATGGGCTTCCGCGGCTTCGTGGTGTCGGACTGGAACGCGATCGGCCAGCTGCCCGGCTGCAGCAACGCCAGCTGCCCGCAGGCGATCGATGCCGGCATCGACATGGTGATGGTGCCGGACGACTGGAAGGCCTTCATCGCCAACACCATCCGACAGGTCAAGGACGGCAAGATCCCGATGGCGCGCATCGACGACGCAGTGTTCCGCATCGTGCGCGCCAAGCTGCGCATGGGTCTGTTCGACAAGCGCCCGTCGCAGCTGCCCGGCGCCGGCGACGCCAGCCTGTTGCAGGATCGCGCGCTGGCACGTCGCGCGGTACGCGAGTCGCTGGTGCTGCTGAAAAACAACCATGGCGTGCTGCCGCTGAAACCCGGCATGAAGCTGCTGGTGGTCGGCAAGAGCGCCGACAGCCTGTCGAACCAGGCCGGCGGCTGGTCGCTGACCTGGCAGGGCACGGACAATACGAATGCCGACTTCCCCCATGGCGAGACGATCCTTGCCGGCTTGCGTGCGGCCGACGGCGTGGCGAACGTCACCTACAGCGCCAATGCGCAGGGCGTAGACCCCAAAAATTACGACGCCATCGTGGCGGTGATCGGGGAGGCGCCGTATGCGGAAACCATGGGCGATATTCCATCCTCGTCCACCCTGCGCTTCGGTGATCGCTATCCGCAAGACGTGGCCCTGCTTGAGAGCGTGGCGAAGTCCGGCAGGCCGGTGGTGGTGGTGTTCGTGGCAGGGCGTCCGTTGTTCGTGAACCCCGTGCTCAACCTCGCCGACGCCTTCGTGATGGCCTGGCTGCCCGGCACCGAGGGCGGCGGCGTGGCCGACATGCTGTTCGCCGGCGGCCAGGGCAAAACGCGTTACAACTTCAGCGGCACGCTTGCGCGGCCGTGGCCCGGCGTGCCGTGCCCCGACACGACCAAGGCCGGCCCGGCGCGCTGGCTGTTCACGCCCGGCTACGGGTTGCACTACCCCACGCGGCATGACCTCCCCGTGCTGCCCGA
The DNA here is from genome assembly GCA_036568625.1 of Rhodanobacteraceae bacterium. Taxonomy (GTDB): domain Bacteria; phylum Pseudomonadota; class Gammaproteobacteria; order Xanthomonadales; family Rhodanobacteraceae; genus 66-474. The sequence continues at coordinate 7,861 of DATCSF010000159.1, forward strand.
GCACGCCGACGTCAAGTCGTGTGCCGATGCCACAACGCTGCCGGTGTTCCGCACGTTCGCGGTGGCGCCGTTCGCGCTGTACCTGGCGGACGCCGTGCACGGCGATCATGTGGTGGGTCTCGATCTCAACGGCGAGCTCCTCTGGCCGCGGGAGCATCCCGTGTTGCGTCTTCGCACCATGCAGGTCAATACCCAGCAGGACGCGAAGGCCATCAGATGGCTGGGTGCCGGTCGCTTCCTCGCGCGCAGCGCGCGGCCGGTGGATTTGTCGAAGCTCGCGGCCAACCACGCGGCGCTGCAGTTCGATGTGGTGGTCGATACACCTGCGCAAGGCCCGGTGACACTGGGCATGGGTTGCGGCAAGCACTGTGGCAGCCACGTCGACCTTGGGCCGATTCTTGCCGGCTATCCGAAAGGCACGCGGCAGAGCGTGTCGATTCCGCTGGAATGTTTCGCGAAACGCGGCGTCGACCTCGCGCATGTCGACGTGCCGTTCGAGATCGCGGCCGCAGCACCGTTCGCCGCTGCCTTCGCAAATATCCGGGTCAGCGCCGCGGCCACCGCCGACCGCCACGATCTTTCGTGCGCGGAAGTGGAGGTGCCGTGAGCGGAGCCAGGTCGCAGGCCCATCGCGGGGAGGGCCGCACATGAAGCAAGCCAGGAACATACATGGCTGGGTCGCCGCTGCGCTCGTCGCCTTGCTCACCGCAGGGGCGCTGGCCGCGCTGCGCGTGCCGTTGCACCTGCCTTCCGCGCCGATGATGTCGCCGGCCATGCGTACCGGGCCGGCAGTGGAGTTGTGGCTGAGCACGCAGGATCGTCGGCTGCGCTTGGCCCGGCAGCCGGACATCCTGGCCAGCGTGTGGCCGGCGACGGGGGCACCCGACATCGTCGTCGACACCAGTCGGACGTTCCAGAGCATCGTGGGCTTCGGCGCGGCGCTGACGGATTCGTCGTCGTGGTTGATCCAGCACCGGCTCACGGGACGGCAACGCGACGCGTTGCTGCGCGAAATGTTCGGTCCACCGCCAGGTCTGGCGCTGAACATGACGCGCCTGACCATCGGCGCCTCGGACTTTTCGCTGCGGCACTACTCGCTGGACGACCGGCCCGCCGGCCAGACCGATCCGGGGCTGGAGCACTTCAATCTTGCAGCCGGTCTCGAGGACGTGGTCCCGACCGTGCGCGAGACGATGGCGATCAACCCGCGACTGCACATCGTCGCTTCACCTTGGAGCGCGCCGGGATGGATGAAAACCACCGGCAGCCTGATCGCAGGCACGCTGTTGACGCAGTACGAATCCACCTTCGCCACGTATCTGGTCAAATACGTCGATGCCATGCGCGACCACGGTATCCCGATCTGGGCACTCACCGTGCAGAACGAGCCCGCCTTCCAACCCGGAACCTACCCGGGGATGGAACTGACCCCCGCTGCACGTGCGCGAATCATCGGACAGTACCTGGGCCCGGCTTTGGCCAACCACCAGCCACGCACCCGCATTCTCGGCTGGGATCACAACTGGGATGCACCGGAACAACCGCTCAGCGTGCTCGCCGACCCTGCTGCCGAGCGTTATATCGACGGCGTCGCCTGGCATTGCTACGCGGGCGAACCGAGCGCGCAGAGCCGCGTGCATCGTGCCTTTCCGCGCAAGGACGCCTATGTCACCGAATGCTCGGGCGGCGACTGGGAATCGGCGAAGAACGGCGAGCTTTTGTGGCTCGCGCGCGACCTGCTGCTGGGCAGCCTCAGGAACTGGGCACGCGGCGTGGTCTACTGGAACCTGGCGCTGGATGAAAACCATGGCCCGCATTCCGGCGGCTGCGGTGACTGCAAGGGTCTGGTCACGATCGACTCACGCAGCGGTGCCGTGAGCCGCAATGATGAATACTACGCGTTCGCCCATTTCAGCCGCTTCGTACTGCCCGGCGCAGTGCGGGTAGGGTCCACTGCGACCGGTCCCGATATCCGTAACGTGGCTTTTCGCAATATCGGAGAAGGCCGGGTCGTGTTGGTGGTGACCAACAGCGGGAAAGTCGCGCACGAGGTGAGTATTGGGCAAGGCAAGATGTACTTCAGGTACAAGATGCCGGCCGAGAGCGTGGCGACCTTTAGCTGGAATCCGCGATAGTTCACTCACTACCACAGGCGAACTTCGCCATGAACGCGTCCCCCGGCCGGAGGCAAGGCGCCAGTGGACTAGTGTTTTGCGCGCGCTGTTACAACCAACCCCGGGACTTCCCTGGCGCAGCGCTGATAGCCGAGATGAGATGCATACATCGACAGCATGCGCCCGACTGGCTGCGATGCGCCCACGAAGAGGGTCACCAGCATGGGCCGAAGCTGCTCCCATTCAACCAGCCCCTGTTCCGATGCCCCAATGCATTGCTCGACATGGAAGAGGAAGTTATCAAAGCACTCGCGAACGTATTGCTCGTTCTTCGTCTTTGGCAGATAGGCCGGTGTCAAGACAACGATCAGTTGGTGTTCTTCCAGCTCGAACGGTTCGAGTGATTGCTCGGATCGATAGGTACGGCGGGGCCAAGCGCCAATCATGTAGGCAGCGTCGAGGGCGCGGGGGTTGGCATCAAGCTGGTCAAGCATCTGCTTTGCAAGCTTGACTTTTTCCCAAAGACGCTTCTCCTTGGATTCGGCAAAGTGCTTCCAGATTGCGAACGCCCCGCCCACAACGGCAACTGCCCAAGAGGCCGTCTGGATGAGGGTCGCAATATCTTTGAGCACGCGACGTCCTTGGCGACGCCTACGGTAATTCTGGCCGGGCGGGCAGCGCCGATCGTCGCGCCAAGAGATCCTTGTGTCAATCCGCAAAACCACACGCGCGATCAGTCGGTTGGGATGGGTCCCGGGTATCGAACGTGGACAACGGACGCGTGTTGTAGGCCGCGGCGAAGCGGTACAAGTAATCCCAGACGATCGGGCGGTAACGGGGTAACGGTCGGTTCTGAGGGGTTCACCGGCATGTGCGAACTTCCGCCCTGGCCGGTTCAGCTACCACTTGCCTGCCCAAAACGGCATCGCGCCAACGCCTGGCCCCATCCGCCGGATGGACCCATGCCGCTTGGAAACCCGTTGGGCTTTGCGCATTCGCTCAGCCCAACCTGCCGCAGCGAAGACAGCCGCCTCGCAAACCGTCCTGCAGTTCAACCCGACTGCGCGATTTGCGCCAGGCGGCGCAACGCCACCGAAGCGATCGGGTAGTCGACGTCGACCCCGCGGATTTCGTCCAGCATGCCGCGGGTGAATTGCAGTTGTGGATTGTCGCGCTGCAGCCATGCTGACACGGCGCCATCGGCGCCTTGCCTGCCCTGCTCGGAAGCAAGGATCTGGCCGACCATCGCCTGCTGCTGCACCGCCAATTCGTCCCGCAGAGCACCGCGCGCCTGCGCGTGCCAGCGGCTTTCCACCGGCAGTTTCTCGATCTGGACGCGCAGCCATTCGATATCGAGCGCCTCGCCGAGATCGAAGAACACCCGCGCGACATGCTCGACCGGACGGCCGGATTCCAGCGAGGTCTCTATCACGTCCATCGCCATCTCAAGCGAAGGGATCGTCGCCAGCTTGTGGGCGAGTTCGTCGGGCAGCCCTATCCCCTGCCACTTCTCCAGGTCGACTCCCCACGACGCACGGCCGGTATCGGTCAGCGTGGCCGGCAGTGCCGCACGCAGCGCATCCATGCCGGGCTGGTAACGCTGCACCAGGTCGGTGATGCCAAGCACCGTGCCCGGGCGGTTGAGCAGCCAGCGCGAAACGTGGCGCAACAGCGACCACACTTTCATCGACGCATCGATCTGCGCGGCCTCGCTGACCTTGCCGTCCAGCGCATCGATGCCCGACCACAGCTCGCGCGCATGCAGGATCTGGCGTGCCGCGTTGTAGGCCTTGACCACCGCCGCAGCGGTCTCGCCGGTGTCTTCCTGGCTGCGCAGCACGAAGGTCGCGCCCATGCGGTTGACGATGGAGTTGGTGACCGCGGTGGCGATGATCTCGCGTTTCAGGCGGTGCCGCTGCATGTGCGCCGCATATTTCTCGTGCAGCGGCTCGGGGAAGTAGCGCACCAGTTCGTGCGACAGGAACGGATCCTCCGGCACGTCGGAATCCAGCAGTTGCTGGTAAAGCACGATCTTGGAATACGACAGCAGCACCGCCAGTTCCGGCCGGGTCAGGCCCTGATGGTGCGTGCGGCGCTCGGCCAGTTCCGCATCGGACGGCAGCGATTCGATCTGGCGATCCAGCTGGCCGCGCGATTCCAGCGTGCGGATGAAATGCGCCTTGGAACCAATGCGATTCACCGACATGTGTTCCATCAGGCCGATCGCGACGTTCTGGCGATAGTTGTCCCGCAGCACCAGCTTCTCGACTTCGTCGGTCATCGAATGCAGCAACCGGTTGCGCGCCTCGATGTCCATCTCGCCGCGCCGCACCGCATCGTTCAGCAGGATCTTGATGTTGACCTCGTGGTCGGAAGTATCGACGCCCGCCGAGTTATCGATGAAGTCGGTGTTGAGGATCACGCCTTTCTGCGCGGCCTCGATGCGGCCCTTCTGGGTGAAACCGAGATTGCCGCCCTCGCCCACGATCTTGCAGCGCAGGTCACCGCCGTTGATGCGCAGCGCATTGTTGGCGCGGTCGCCGACGTCGGCGTTCGATTCCGACGCGGCCTTCACGTAGGTGCCGATGCCGCCGTTCCACAACAGGTCAACCGGCGTCTTCAAGATCGCGCTGATCAGTTCGACCGGTGACAGCGACTGCACGTCATCGCCCATGCCGAGCGCCGAGCGCATTTCCGGCGTGATCGCGACGGTCTTGAGGCTGCGCGCGAACACCCCGCCACCCTTCGAGATCTTCGACTTGTCGTAGTCGTCCCACGACGAGCGCGGCAGTTTGAACAAGCGCTCGCGTTCGTCGAACGAACTTGCCGAATCCGGATTCGGATCGATGAAGATGTGGCGATGGTCGAACGCCGCAACCAGCCGGATGTGCCGCGACAGGAGCATGCCGTTGCCGAACACGTCGCCCGACATGTCGCCGATGCCGATACAGGTGAAGTCCTCGCTCTGACAGTCGTGGCCGAGCGCGCGGAAGTGGCGTTTCACCGATTCCCAGCCGCCCTTGGCGGTGATGCCCATGCCCTTGTGGTCGTAACCCGCCGAACCACCCGACGCGAATGCATCGCCCAGCCAGTAGCCGTGCGCGACGGATATGCCGTTGGCGATGTCGGAGAACTTGGCGGTGCCCTTGTCGGCCGCGACCACCAGGTACGGATCGTCGGCATCATGGCGCACGACGTCGGCCGGATGCAGCACCTTGTTGGCGGCCGTGTCGATGTTGTCGGTGATGTCGAGCAGGCCATTGATGAACATCTTGTAGCAGGCGATGCCCTCTTCCAGCAGCGCGTCGCGTTCGGCCGGCGGGCGCTTCACGAAGAATCCGCCCTTGGAGCCGACCGGCACGATCACGGTGTTTTTCACCATTTGCGCCTTGACGAGGCCCAGCACCTCGGTGCGGAAATCCTCGCGGCGGTCGGACCAGCGGATGCCGCCGCGCGCCACCGGACCGAAACGCAGGTGCACGCCCTCCACGCGTGGCGCGTACACCCAGATCTCGCGGTACGGCACCGGCTTCGGGATGTCCGGCACCTGGTGCGAGTCGAACTTGTAGCTGATGTATTCGGCAGGCTCGCCGTCGTGCGACTGGAAATAGTTGGTGCGCAGCGTGGCACGGATCAGTCCCATGAAGCCGCGCAGGATGCGGTCGTCATCGAGGCTGGAGACGTTGGTCAGCAGCACCTTGATGGCGTTGATCAGGCCCTCGACCTGCGCGTCGCGCGGCTGGTCCAGCAGCGCGGCGACCTGCGCCACGAAATCCGGGCTCGCGTCGATCACGGCCTGGGGTGTCAGCGTGCCCAACTCGCGTTCCAGCGCCTCGCGGGCATGCTTGCGGCCGGCCGCATCGCCCGCCTCGCGCTTCGGATCGAACTTGGCCTCGAACAGCTCTACCAGAAGGCCCGCGATCATCGGATAGCGGATGAGTGTTTCTTCCATGTACGCCTGCGAGAACGGCGTGCCGACCTGCTGCTGGTACTTGCAATAGCCGCGCAGCATCGCGATCTGCCGCCAGCTCAAGCCGGCGCGCAGCACCAGCGCGTTGAAGTGATCGTTCTCCGCACGGCCGTCCCATGCGGCGTGGAACAGATCCTCGAAGCGCGCGTGCAGGTCTTCCAACTTGAACTGCAGCGGCGATGCCGGCCGCACCACGAAATCCTGCACGCAGGCCTTGCCGCCGCGCACGTCCAGCGCATGCACCTGCTCGGTGTCAACCTTCATGCCGGCGTTTTCCAGCAGCGGCAGCGCGTCCGACAGCGGAATGTCGTTGCCGGCGCGAAACACCTTGAAGTGCAGCTCGCCGGGCGTGCGATACGAATCGTGCAGCGCCAGGCGCATGTCTTCGCCGGCGCCGGCCATCGCGGTGAGGATGCCCACATCCTCGGCCGCGCGCGCGGGCGTGGTGTCCTCGATGTAACCGGCGGTGAATGCGCCGCCCCAGCGGTTCGCCAGTTGCGCGCCGCGCTCTTCGCCCAGCCCGCCGACCAGCGCGTCGCGCAATTCGTCGTGCCAGCTGCGCACGATCGGCGCCAGTTTGGCTTCCAGCTTCGCCAAGTCGATGTCCACGTGCTCGCCCGCGCGCGGACGCACGATCACGTGCATGCGCGCCATCGGCGAATCGCCGATCTGCACCGTCGCGTCGATGTGGGCGCCGTGCAGTTCCTCACGCAGCATCTGCTTCACCCGATCGCCCACCGCCGCGTCATAGTGATCGCGCGGAATGAACACGAGACACGAGAAGAACCGGCCGTAGGCATCACGGCGCACGAACAGCCGTGCCTGTCGGCGCTCGTTCAGATCGAAGATGCCGGTAGCCAGCGCGTACAGCTCGTCCGCCGATGCCTGCAGCAACTCGTCGCGCGGCAGGGTTTCCAGGATCGACCGGAACGCCTTGCCGGAATGCGATTGCGGGCGCAGGCCCGAACGCTTTTCGACCGATTCGAATTTCTGGCGCACCAGCGGCACGTCCTGCGCCCGACGCATGTACGAAGTAGAGGTGTACAGGCCCAGGAAACGCGATTCGCCGGTCGGCTTGCCCTTGTCGTCGAAGCGCAGCACGCCGATGTAATCCATGTAGCCCGGGCGGTGCACGCGCGAACGCGCGTTGGTCTTGGTCAGGATGATCGCGTCCATCGAACCCGACTGCGGCAGGCGGCTGGCGGCGAGACTCTTGATGGAACGCGGCGCGGTCGCGAGATCCGGATCGCGCAGGATGCCGAGGCCCGAACCTTCGCGCGCCTTCAGCAACTCGTCGCCATCATCGGCCACCACGTCGTATTCGCGATAGCCAAGGAACGTGAAGTGGTTGTCCGCGGCCCAGCGCAGGAAGGCCTGGCCCTCGGCGATTTCCCCCGCGTCCAGCGTCTTGGTGTCGGGCAGCGCATCCGCGATCGCCAACATCCGGTCGTGCATGGCCTGCCAATCGGTGACCGCAGCGCGCACGTCGCCCAGCGCCACCTGCGCCACTTCCCGAAGCTGATGCAGCGTCGCATCGTCGACCCGATCGATCTCGGCGTGCATCACCGATTCCGCGGCGCCACCACCATCGGTGGCCACCGCCTCGATATTGCCGCGCGCATCGCGTTTCACGTCCAGCACCGGATGCACGAGGCAATGCAGGCGCAGACCGGCGCCCGCGATGACCATCTCCAGCGAATCGACCAGGAACGGCGCATCGTCGGCCACCACTTCGATCACCGAATGCGGACACATCCAACCGTTGTGCTCGCGATCGGGGTTGAACGCACGCACCTGGGTTTGCCCCGCCGGCCGGTTGCGCAACCACGCGAACAGGTCGGCCACCAGCGCCGACCACGTGTCGGTGCCGCGCCGCGCCAGTTCCCCGGCGCCCAAGTCACTGCAGACGAGTTGCGCGAAAGCCTCGGCCAACTTGGCGTCGCGGGGGGCGGACTTGGTCCGGACTTCGGCTGCGATGGCGGCGGTTTCAGCGCTCCCGGTGGGGGCACGCAGTGCGTTCATGTCGGTCGTCGATGGAGGCAGAAAAGGAACGCATAGGATACCGCCGCACGCCCTTTGCATTCCAGTTTTGGCGCGGGATTGAGCCGCATGCGAAGCATTTCACACAACCGCGGGCGCAGCCGCCGACGCGGGCGCGTATCATGCGACGGGGCGCAGCCGTCCACGTCCTGACGCAGGTGCCCCGCATGGGAGGCTCAAGTCACGCAAGAGGACTCATTCCAGAACCGGCTGCACCGGAACACCGGGTTGCGCCGCAGCGTGCTGGCACTGTTCGTATTGGCGGTAGCGTTGATCGTGCTGCTGGCGGCGGCGGTGTTCACAACGGGACAGCGCTATCGCAGCGACCAGCAGTGGACCTTGCACGCTTACCAGGTGCGCGAACGAATCCTGCGATTGGTCAATGACGCGCGCGACGCCGAGATGCAGGCACGCAGCTACGGCCTGACCGGCCGCGACGTGGCGTTCCAGCAATACTGGCATGCGATAGCGGCTGTCGAGCGCGGCACCGACGACATCGCCGGCATGATCGCGGACAACCCGGACCAGGTTGCCGCTGTGAGGCAACTGCGCAGCGCGACCGCCGCCCGCCGCGAACAACTCGAGCAGATCATCAACGACTACCGTTCGCGCGGTCCCGCCATTGCCCAGGCGGACGTGATTGCATTGATTTCGCATTCAACGAATCCAATTCGCGACGTCGCCAACGGCATGTTCGACCGCGAGGCGACGGTGCTCAAATTCCGCGAATCAGCCAGCGATCGCCACCGCCGCAACGTCGCCGTAGCCGCTGCGCTGGCACTCAGCGGAAGCCTGGTACTGCTGATCGCAGCGTTTGCCAGCGTCGGCCTGGAGCAACGCCGCCGCTTCCGCAGCGAACGACAACTCGAGCAGAGCACAAAGGATCTGCAACAGGCGCTGCAGGATGCCAATCGGTCCAGCGAAACCCTGCGCCGCCTGTCCACGCTGGCGGAGTTGCTGCAAAACTGCCGCGATCTCGACGAAGCGATCAACGTGATCGAACGCGCCCTGCCACCGTTGCTGCCGGACATGTCCGGAGCACTGTCGCTGATCAACGCGTCGCGCAACATCGTCGAAGCGCGCATGCATTGGGGCGCCCGTGGCTCCGAACTCGGCGATGCGGTGTTCGCACCCGACGATTGCTGGGCGCTGCGCCGCAGCCAGCCGCACCCGGGCGCCGGCGACCATACCGCGCCGGTGTGCCCGCACCTCACGCAGGCCGGCATCACCGCCGACCACATGCTTTGCCTGCCGCTGAACTCGCAAGGCCAGATGCTGGGCGTGCTCAGCCTGTGCGACAGGCAGCCGTTCGCCCCGGAAATGCGCCGCGTTGCCGGCACCGCCGCCGACCAGTTGGCGCTGGCGCTGGCCAACCTGCAATTGCAGGCCAGCCTGCGCACCCAGTCGATCCGCGATCCGCTGACCAACCTGTTCAACCGTCGCTACCTCGAAGCCTCGATGCCGCGTGAACTGCTGCGCGCGGAGCGACGCAAGGGCGGCCTGTCGGTGCTGATGTTCGATCTCGACCATTTCAAGCGCTACAACGACACCCAGGGACACGACGCGGGCGACGCGCTGCTGGGCGCGTTCGGCGCGCTGCTCGCGCAGTCGAGCCGCGGCGAAGACATGCCCTGCCGTTTCGGCGGCGAGGAATTCACGCTGGTGCTCACCGATGCCGACCACGCACAGGCACTGGCGCGCGCCGAGGCCATCCGCAAGGCCACCTCCGAACTGGTGGTGCATTACCGCGCGAGCACGTTGCCGCTGGCGACGGTGTCGATCGGTGTTTCGAGTTATCCAGACCACGGCAGCACGCCCGAGGTGCTGTTGCGGATGGCGGACCAAGCGCTGTACCGCGCCAAGCAATTGGGACGCAACAAGGTCGCCTCGGCCAACGATCTGGTTCACCCATCGCACGCCAAGTCTGCCACGCCGCTGGCATGACGCTTGGCCTAGGGAACTGGCCGTAAAATCCCGTCATACTTGAGGATTGATCCCCGCACCGGTTGAGAAGTCCCGATGATGAATCTGCCGTGGCGCGGCGCAGGTGCAGTGTTGCTGGCGCTGGCGCTCGGCGCGTGCAGCGGCTCCGCCCCGCCCACACCGCCACCGCCCGAAGTTGAAGTGCTGACGGCGCAACCCGCTGATGTTCCCGTGGTCCGCAACTATCCCGGTCGCCTCGCGGCCACGCTCACCGCGCAGGTACGCGCGCGGGTGACCGGCATCGTGCTGCAGCGCGTGTACAAGGAAGGCACCGACGTCAAGGCCGGCGAGGTGTTGTTCAAGATCGACCCTGCGCCGCTTGAAGCGAACCTGCGCCAGGCGCAAAGCCAGCTCGCGCAGGCAGAAGCCACGGCGCGCAATGCGCAAGTGAAGGCCTCGCGCAGCAAGGCACTGGGCGCGAAAGGATTGCTGGCCAAGCAGGACGTCGACGACACCATGGCGGCCGCGGCCGAAGCCGAAGCCGGGGCAAAGGCCGCGAAGGCCAATGTCCAGAACGCGAAGATCAATCTCGGCTACGCCACCGTCACCGCACCCATCTCGGGCCGCGCAGGCCGCGCCAACGTCACCCAGGGCGCGCTGGTTTCGCCCACCGATACCAATCCACTGACCACGGTGCAGGTGATCGACCCCATTTACGCCAATTTCAGCGAACCGATGGCGGAAGTGGAACGCTTGCGCCAAGCGGAAAAGAACGGCGAACTGAAGCTGGTCGCCGCCGACAAGGCCGAGGTGCAGATCGTGCTGCCCGACGGCAGCGTGTACGCCCACGCCGGCACGCTCGATTTCACCGACCTTGCGGTGGACCCGCAAACCGGCGCCGTCGATCTGCGTGCGCTGGTGCCGAATCCGGACCGCGCGCTGCTGCCCGGCATGTTCGTGAAAATCCGCCTGACGCTGGGCGTATTGCACGATGCGTTCCTGCTGCCGCAGAGCACGATCCAGCGCGACAACGACGGTGCCTACGTGTACGCCGTCGGCGCGGGTGACAAGATCGTCGAGAAGCGGATCGACCTGGGCGACCAGCACGGTTCGGACTGGGTCGTGCTGGGTGGCATCGAGGCGGGCGCGCGCATAGTGGTGTCGGGCATCCAGAAGGCGAAAGCGGGCGAGAAGGTGAAGCCGGTGGCTTACGCATCGAAGACTGCCGGCAAGGCGAGCAGCAAAGCGGGTAATGGAGATGGATAGCAGGGGCGCACCAAACCGCGGTTGCGACAACTCGGGAATGCGCGGAACGCGCTCCGGCCCCGTCTGGAACCTTCCCGATGCGCCCGGGAACCCGGTCTGCGCGCTCCCACCATCCGTCCCCCACCGCCGCGTTCATGCACGAACGTTGCCTGCCCTCCGCACGACATACGCGCCCTGACCCATGCCGCAATTCTTCATCGATCGTCCGGTATTCGCGTGGGTGCTCGCGATCCTGATCACGCTGGGCGGCACCATCGCGATCCTGAACCTGCCGATCGAGGCGTACCCCACCATCGCACCGCCAAGCGTGCAGGTGCGCGCCAACTATCCCGGCGCGAACGCGCAGGTGGTGCAGAGCACCGTGACGCAGGTGATCGAGCAGAACCTTTCCGGCATCGATCACCTGCTGTATTTCAGTTCGTCGTCGGACTCCACCGGCTCGTCCAGCATCAGCCTGTACTTCGAACCCGGCACCAACCTCGACACCGCCGCGGTGCAGACCCAGAACGCGGTGAACGCCGCCGAGCCGCGCTTGCCCGCGGCGGTGAACAACCTGGGCGTCAGGGTGCGGAAATCCAACAGCGGTTTCCTGATGGGCATTTCGCTGCAGGACAAAACCGGGCATCTCGACCCCACCGCGCTCAACAATGTGATCGCCGCGCAACTGATCGACCCGATCTCGCGCGTGGACGGGGTCGGCAGCGTCAACCAGTTCGGCGCGCCTTACGCGATGCGCATCTGGCTGAACCCGCTGAAGCTGCAGGGCTACGGCCTCACTGCCACCGACGTGCTGGACGCCGTGCGCGCGCAGAACGTGATGTTCGCGGCCGGCTCAGTGGGCGCGGAACCTGCGGTGAACGGCCAGGGCATCACCGCCACCGTATCGGCCGAATCGAGTTTCACGACGCCCGAGCAGTTCCGGCACATCATCCTGCGTACCGAATCCGACGGCAGCACCGTAACGTTGGGCGACGTCGCGCGCGTTGAACTCGGTTCCGACGGTTACGGCAACTTCTCGCGCTTGAACGGCCAGCCGGTGGCGTCTTTCGGCATCTCGCTGCTGCCGGGCGCGAACGCGCTGTCGGTTGCGAATGCCGTGCAGGCGGAAATGCAGGAACTGGCCAAGAACCTGCCACCCGGCGTCACCTGGAGCATTCCGTTCGAAAGCTACACCTTCGTCAAGGTATCGATCGACGAGGTGGTGAAGACGCTGGGCGAGGCGATCGTGCTGGTGTTCTTCGTGATGCTGCTGTTCCTGCAGAACCTGCGCGCCACACTGATCCCGACACTGGTGGTCCCGGTGGCGTTGACCGGCGCGTTCCTGGGCCTGTACGTGTTCGGATTCTCGATCAACGTCTTGAGCCTGTTCGGCCTCGTGCTCGCGATCGGCATCGTGGTGGACGACGCGATCGTGGTGGTGGAGAACGTCGAGCGCATCATGCGCGAGGAAGGCCTGTCGCCCAGGGAGGCTACGCGCAAGGGCATGACCCAGATCACCGGCGCGATCATCGCGGTGACCACCGTGCTGGCGTCGGTGTTCGTACCGGCCGCGCTGATGCCCGGCAGCGTGGGCGCGATCTACCGCCAGTTCTCGGTGACCATCGCGGTGTCGATGCTGCTGTCGGCGCTGATGGCGCTGACCTTCACGCCCGCGCTGTGCGCCAGCCTGCTGCGCCCCGAGCACCAACACGCCAATCGCTTGCTGCACGCGTTCAACAACGGTTACGAGAACATGGCGAGCCGCTACCTCTCGCGACTCGGCAAAGCCATGCGCCACACGCCGCGCTGGATGCTGGGTTACGCACTGGCGATCGTGGTGGCGGTGGTGTTGCTGTGGCACCTGCCGTCGAGCTTCGTGCCGCAGGAAGACCAGGGCGAAGTCGTGGCCACCATCCAGTTGCCGCCGGGCGCCACCGTCGAGCGCACCCGCGCGGTGATGCGGGAAATCGAGGGCATCGTCGAAAAAGATCCCGCGGTCGCCAACATCTTCACCATCGGCGGCTTCAGCTTCATCGGGCGCGGCGAGAACGTCGGCATGGCGTTCATCCATTTGAAGGACTGGAGCGACCGCTCGCGCACCGCCGACGACATCATCACCGACTTCAACGCGAAGTTCGCGGAGATCCGCAACGCGCAGGTGTTCGCAATGAACCAGGCGGTGATCCGCGGACTCGGCCGCTTCGCGGGCTTCGATTTCGAACTCGAGGACCGCGGCGGCCTGGGTCACCAGGCGCTGATCGACGCCAAGAACAAGCTGATCGCCGAGGCCGCCAAGGACAAGCGGCTCGCCAACGTCCACATCAACGGCATGGAAGACGCGCCGACTGTCGACATGCAGGTCGATCGCGTACAGGCGCAATCGATGGGCCTGTCGGTGACCGACGTGTACAACGCGATCCAGTTGATGCTGTCGCAGGTGTACGCCAACGACTTCTACTACCAGGGCCGCGTGCTGCGCGTGGAGATGCAGGCCGACGCGCCGTTCCGCATGAGTCCGTCCGACATCGGCAGTTTCTACACGCGCTCGTCGAACGGCACGATGGTGCCATTGTCGAGCGTGGTGAGCACGAGCTGGTCCCTTGCCCCGCCCGAACTCGACCGCTACAACGGCGTCGGCTCCATCGCGCTGACCGGCACCGCGGCGCCGGGCTACAGCTCGGGCGACGCGATCGCCGCGATGCAGGAACTGGTCGCGAAATACCTGCCCTCGAGCTTCGGCTACGAATGGACGGGCCAATCGCTGCAGGAAATCCTGTCGGGGGCGCAGGCGCCCATGCTGTTCGCGCTGTCGATTTTCGTGGTGTTCCTGTGCCTCGCGGCGCTGTACGAAAGCTGGTCGATCCCGGTCGCGGTGATGCTGGTGATCCCGCTGGGCGTCCTGGGTTCGGTCGCGCTCACCAGCATCCGCGGGCTGGAAAACGACGTGTACTTCAAGATTGGCCTGATCGCGATCATCGGCCTGTCGGTGAAGAACGCGATCCTGATCGTGCAATTCGCCGTCGACCTCCAGAAACAAGGGATGGGCGTGATCGCCGCGACGCTTGAAGCCTGCCGCATCCGCCTGCGCCCGATCCTGATGACATCCATCGCCTTCATCCTGGGGGTGCTGCCGCTGGCGATCTCCTCCGGCGCTGGCGCCAACAGCCGGCACGCGATCGGCACCGGCGTGATCGGCGGCATGATTGGCGCCACCGTGCTGGGCGTGATGCTGGTGCCGGTGTTCTACGTGGTGGTGCGGCGGTTGCTGGGCGACAAGAGCGATGGCACCGAGTTTGAAGGCGACGGCGAGGAAATCCGTCCGTTCGATTGATTGGCCGCCAGGCATCGTGGCCGGCGGGGCATTGTAGGAACGGCCCACGGCGGCGACCGCCGCTACGGTCGATTGAAGCCAATGTCGCGCGTGGCGTGCTCCCACAATCGTTGCAGGTTGAACTGGTGCGGTCTTTCCCCAGAGGCGAGCACATTTCATCACCGCTTGCGCGTTTGCGGAATTTCGCTCAACGCATCGAACTCATCGTCGGACAGTTCGAAGCCCGCGGCCGCGACGTTCTCCTCGAGATGCGCAATCTTCGAAGTACCGGGAATCGGCAGCATCACCGGACTGCGTTTCAACAGCCACGCAATCGCGATCTGCGTCGGGGTGGCCTGATGGCGCCGCGCGATTTCCACGAGCGGTGAATCCTGCCCTGCCAGCGCGCCGCCCGACAGCGGGTACCACGGGATGAATCCGATCCCGCGCGATTCGCAACAATCGAGGACGTCTTCGTACAAGCGATAGGTGGCGCTGTAGCGATTCTGCACCGTCGCGACCGGAAACACCTTTTCGGCCGCCTCGATTTCCCCGACCGTCACTTCGCTGAGGCCCGCGAACCGGATCAACCCCTCGTCCAGCATCGCCCTGATCGCGCCAAACTGCTCGTCACGCGGCACCTGCGGGTCGATCCGGTGGAGTTGCCACAGCGCGATCTGCTCCACGCCCAGCCAGCGCAGGCTCATGTGCACCTGCTGCCTCAGGTATTCCGGACGGCCCAGCGGAATCCATTCGCTCGGGCCTGGTCGCACCAGCCCGCCCTTGGTCGCGATCACGAGATCATCGGGATAAGGATGCAGCGCCTCGCGCAACATCGGTTCCGACACCGCAGGCCCGTATGAATCGGCGGTATCGATGAAATTGACGCCGAGTTTGAGCGCGCGCCGCAACATTGCAAGGCACGCCGCACGGCCGTCGGGTTCGCCCCAAATGCCAGGACCCGTGACCCGCATCGCGCCAAAGCCCAACCGGTGGATGGGGATTTCACCACCGAGGAGAAACGTGCCGGCGCGGCTGGCATCCGGAGTGGTCATCACACGCACCTCGCACAAGTCGGGTCTGTTCCACCATACGCGCACATGGCAGCTTTTTCATGTCGCGACTCAGCGCGCAAACAAAAGCCGCGCGGATCGCTCCGCGCGGCTTTGCGTAACCCGGTGTCGCGAGGACTACTTGACGCGCGAAGCGTCCGGCTTGCTGTTGGCGGCCAGGTCTTCCTTGATGCGCGCAGCCTTGCCTTCGAGGCCCCGCAGGAAGTACAGCTTGGCGCCCCGCACCTTGCCCTTGCGCTTGACTTCGACCGAGTCGATCGCCGGGCTGTAGGCCTGGAACACGCGCTCCACGCCGGTGCCGTGCGATATCTTGCGCACGGTGAAGGCCGAATGCAGGCCGCGGTTGCGGCGCGCAATCACCACGCCCTCGAACGCCTGCACGCGCTCGCGGTTGCCTTCGGTCACCTTGACGTTGACGACCACGGTGTCGCCCGCGGCAAACGGCGGCAGTTCGCGGCCCATCTGCGCGGTTTCGAATTGTTCAATGATCTTGTTCATGGGGTTGACCCTTGTGTTCCTGTTTGAATTCTTCCAGCAAGCGTTGGTCATCATCAACCAACGTCAAGTTTTCCAGCAGGTCCGGGCGGCGCAACCAAGTGCGCCCCAGCGACTGCTTGCGGCGCCAGCGAACGATCGCCGCGTGGTCGCCTGACAACAATACCGCCGGCACCTCGCCAAATTCATGGCTCACCGGCCGCGTATAGTGCGGGCAATCCAGCAGGCCGTCCGAAAACGAATCCTGCGCGGCGGATTGCGTATCGCCCAACGCGCCTTCCTGCAACCTGCCGACCGCGTCGATCAGCACCGCGGCGGCCAGTTCACCACCCGACAGCACGTAATCGCCGATCGACAGTTCCTCGTCGACCTCGTGTTCGACCAGGCGCTCGTCGATGCCTTCGTAGCGCCCGCACAACAAAATCATTCGCGGCAGTCCTGCCAGTTCCCGCACCATTTCCTGCGTGAGCCGCTTTCCCTGCGGACTCAGATGAATCACCGGCGCCGGACCCGTCGCCGCTTGCCGGGCCGCTGCCAGCGCCTTCCGCAGCGGCTCGATCAGCATCACCATGCCGGGACCGCCGCCGCACACGCTGTCATCGACGCGGCGATAACCACCTTCGGCATAGTCGCGTGGATTCCACGCTTCCACTTCCAGCAACCTGCGTTCGACCGCCCGGCCAATCACCCCGAAGCTGCTGCACTGATGCACGAACCCGGGAAACAGCGTGACGATATCGATCCGCACGGTCTCAATCGTCCAGGCTAGTCATTCTTGTCCCAGTCGACCGTGATGCGTCCGGCATCCAGATCCACCGCTTTCACGTAAACATCCGCCACGTACGGAATCAGGCGTTCGCGTCCGGCTTCATCGCGCGCCACCAGCACCTCGTGCGCGCCGTTGTCGAACAGGTGACTGACGCGTCCCAGGTCGTCGCCCGCCTCATTCACCACCTGCAAACCTTCCAGATCCGTCTGGTAGAACTCGCCGGATTCGGGTTCCGGCAAGGCTTCGCGCGGAACCCAGATGCGCGCACCCATCCACGTTGCCGCCGCGTCGCGATCCATGATGCCGGGCAGCGTTGCGATGATGCCCTTGCCCTGCGTGTGTCCGCGCGCTTCGGCGATTTCCTCGACCCGGCCCGTGTCGCCTTCCAGCAACCACGGCTGGTATCCGAAAATTGCCTGTCGCGGCTCGGTGAACGATTCCAGCTTCACCGCGCCGTGCACACCATGCACGCCGACAATGCGCCCGAGCAGCACCCGCCGCCCGTGCTTCATCGCGTCAGGCGGCTTGCGCCTGCTTGCCGGCTTCCTTCGCCAGCGCGGCAACCTTGTCGGAGCACCGCGCACCCTTGGCGACCCACGCGTTCAACTTCTCGACGTCCAGCACCAGGCGCTTGTCCTGGACACCGGCGGCGCCCGGGTTGAAATAACCCAGGCGTTCGATATTGCGACCGTCGCGGGCGCTGCGCTGGTCGGTCACCACCACGTGGTAAAACGGCCGGCCCTTGGCGCCTGCGCGCGAAAGACGAATCCTGACCATGATCAATCGACTCCGAATGGAACGGCCGCGGGTCGATCGACACGACGCCCGGGCACGGGAAACGCGCAATTGTAAAGGCAAAATCGCCAAAATGCGAGCGCTTTGCGTAGGTTGGGCTGAGCGGGCTTCATCCGCGAAGCCCCATGTCACGCCGTGCGGAGAATGTTGGGCTTCCGCCGATAAAGCCGGCGCCGCCCAACCTACAAAACCACTTCAGCGTCCCGGGAATCCTCGCCC
>DATCSF010000160.1:0-3107 GCA_036568625.1 Rhodanobacteraceae bacterium
TCGCGTTTGCCGGCGCCTTCGACCAGGAACATCACGTGGCGCGCGTTCGACAGCCGCTGCGCGCTCAGGGAAACACGTTCCGGCGGCGGCTTGGGCGCGTCGAACACTGCAATCGCGTCCGGCGAATCGCGGTGCACGCCCCAGTCGTGACCGGGAAACAGGCTGGCGGTGTGGCCGTCCTCGCCCAGGCCCAGCAATACGAGATCGAATGCATCGACACTCCGCAGCTCGCGTGCGTACAACACGGCGGCTTCGCGGGCGCCGGATTCGGCAGGAATCGCGTGCACGTTGTCGGCGGGAATCGCCACGTGATCGATCCATTCGTCGCGTGCCATCCTGCTGTTGCGCGCAGGGTCGTCGGGTGGCGCGCAGCGCTCGTCGCCGAACCAGACATGCCAGCGGGTCCAGTCGGCGTCGGCGTTGCGCAAGGCGCGATACAGCTTGCGCGGGGTGTTGCCGCCCGCAAGCACGATGTCGAACGCGCCGTGTTGCGCGACGGCATCACGCGCCGCGGCCATGACCCGCGCGAGTGCGTTTGCCACCAACGAGGCGTCATCGGGAAACACGTGCCAGCGCACGGTCTGCCCGGGCAGGGCGGCGGGAACGCGGGTCATTCTTTTTTCATCGCGTGGCCGCCGAATTCGTTGCGCATCGCCGACAGCAATTTGTCGGCGAAGGAATCGGTGTCGCGCGAGCGCAAGCGTTCGATCAGCGATGCGGTGATGATCGGCGCCGGCACGTCGAGGTCGATGGCTTCGGCGACCGTCCAGCGGCCTTCGCCGGAGTCGACCACGTATGGCGCGAGGTCCTTCATTTCGGGGTCACGATGCAGCGCGTTCGCGGTGAGGTCGAGCAACCACGAGCGCACCACGGATCCGTAACGCCAGATCTCGGCGATCTGTTCCAGGTCGAGTTTGAATTCGTCCTTGTGCCTGAAAATCGAGAAGCCTTCCGCGTAGGCCTGCATCATGCCGTACTCGATGCCGTTGTGGACCATCTTGACGAAGTGCCCCGAACCGACCGGCCCGACCCGCCCCCAGCCCTTGTCCTTGGCGGGCGCCAGTACTTCGAAGATCGTCTTCAGGCGTTCGACCACCTCCTCGTCGCCGCCGACCATCATGCTGTAGCCTTCCTTGAGGCCCCACACGCCACCGCTGGTGCCGCAATCGACGTAGTCGATGCCTCTGGCGGACAGCAACCCTGCATGGCGCTGATCATCCTTGTAATTGGAATTGCCGCCGTCGATCACGACGTCGCCTTTTTCGAGTTTGCCGTTCAAGGCAGCGACGGTCTCGTCCACGATCCTGCCGGCCGGCACCATCATCCACACTGCGCGCGGGGCTTTAAGCGCAACGACCAGCTTGTCCAGCGAATCGACCGCCTTGCCGCCGGCGTCGGCGAGTGCCTCGCGCGCGTCCTCGTTCGGATCGAACCCGATGACGTCGTGGCCGCCCTTCATCAGGCGCTGGGCCATGAAGTTGCCCATCTTGCCGAGGCCGATCATTCCGAGTTGCATGGGGTTCTCCTTGAAAACACCGGGGCGACGCGTCGCATCGCGAAACCGCGATGGTAACCCGCGTCGTCGCGCACCGCGAATCCACGCGCTATTCGACCGGCTTCAACCGGCGCTTGTTGACGTGGAACGGTGGGTCGCCACCGGCGGCCTTGCCCTGGAAGTAGTGGCGTTGCCATTTCTTTGCGACGGTCGCCGGATCGCCGTCGTGCAACAGTTTGTTGAACTCGGCGCGCGACTTGCCCCACTCGATGTAGTCGGCTTTCAGCCCGGGGTCGTCGTCGATCTTCGCGCGCTTTGGCGCGACGTGGTCCAGCAGCGCGTGCGGGCAGAACGTGATGAAGCAGAAGGGGTCGCCTTTTTCGAAGCGCACGGTGCACGGGCGCGTGAAGCGCCAGTTCATCGTGAACGGAAACGGCAGCCAGTCGGTTTCAACCATGCCGTCCAGCGCCTGGATGCCGTCCTTGGCGTAATTGGGCGCGCCGCGCACCCATAGGCCCCAGCCGGGCGAGGTGCGGAACAGCCACCCCGTATGGAAGGTGAGGATGCCGTGCCCGAAGTGCGAGGTGATCAGGGCGCGCAGTGCGTTCGGGTCGACGCCAGGCGCGCGCGCGGTGATCGCGTTGAGGTCGGGGTTGCCGTTCCAGGTCACCTCGAAATCCAGCGGCGAGGTGATTTCCCAGCCGCTGGTGTTGGCCGTCGACAGCGGCAGGCAGCGGTACGCATAGTGGTCGCTGGTGGCGTCCATCCATCCGCGGTCGCGGCGGCCGGGGATGATCGGCGCGGCGCGCGGGTCCACCTGGTAGCAGGTGAGCGTGGGCGCGGCGGCGGCGGGCAATGCACCGGCTCCGGTTGCGTCCGGCGCGTGCAGGGGACAAGTTCCAGGTTCGGCGTCGGTTTCGGACATGGGAATCCTCCGGCTGCAGGCGGCGGACGACAGGTGGGCAAACATCCCATCCTTGGCCTGATGGGCGCCTGCGTCAAGTTGCGCCGCCGCATGAACCCGGGACAAATCCATTCCGGATTTTTTGGCACGCCACGTCCGGCACAGGTCCGGATGAGCCTCCACGGATCAATGCCTGCCTCGATCCCCACGCGGCGCCGCGGGACCCTCCCTCCAGGAGGCTCCCTTTCACGAACGATTGAGGCGAAATCGCGCATACTGGCGTGTGTTGTGCGACCACGCACGGTTCAAGGATGCGCCATCCATGCCCGCCGACGCCCGTACATCCGCCGCAACCTGCCTGTTGGGCGACGCCGGTTACACGGTGGCGCTGTCGGCCACGGGCGCGGGGCGCAGCCGCTGGAACGGGCGGGCGGTCACCCGCTGGCGCATGGGCGGTCGCGGTGGCGAACAGGGCGGTTATGTGTACGTGCGCGACACCGCGGATCGTGCGGCGTGGGCGGCCACGCCGCTTCCCTGTGGCGGCGCGGTCGGGCATTGGTTCGACGACGCGATGGCGCGTTTCGCGCGTCGCGACGGTGTGTTCACGACCACGCTGGAGATCGTGGTCGATCCCGACCACCCGGTCGAAGTGCGTGGCGTCGGCATCCACAACGATGGTGCGGTCGAACGCGAAATCGAGCTGACCTC
>DATCSF010000161.1:0-4889 GCA_036568625.1 Rhodanobacteraceae bacterium
GGCGGTGAACCGCGGCGACGAGGTGACGCGCGGCGAAGACGTCCGCAAGATGTCGCTGCGCGCCGGCGACTCGCTGGTGCTGCACAGCTACTGGCGCGACCTCGCGCTGGCGGCAGAAAGCCGCGACATCATTCCCGTCACCGACATCCCCAGCGAGGAACAACGCCCCGGCAAGGTGCGTTACGCGCTGGTGTTCTTTGCGCTGGCGATGGCACTGGGCCTGTTCACCGATCTTCGGCTGGCGGTGGCGATGATGACCGGTGCGGTTGGCATGCTGCTGGCGGGCGTGCTCAACATGGACGAGGCCTACGGTGCGCTCAACTGGAAAACCATCTTCGTGATGGCCTGCCTGATCCCGCTCGGCATCTCGATGGATTCCACCGGCACCGCCGCGTGGATGGCGCAGGAAATCATGCGCTACCTGGGTGGCATGCCGCAGTGGATGATCCAGGCGTTCGTCGCCATCCTGGCGCTGCTGTTCTCGCAGATCATCTCGCACGTCGGCACCGCGGTGATGATGGTGCCGATGGCGATCAACATCGCGTTGGCCTCGGGCGGCAGCCCTGCCGTGTACGCCCTGATCGTGGCGCTATCGGTCTCCAACACCTTCCTGATTCCCGGCGCCAGCCCGACGCTGCTTATCGTTGCCGGTCCCGGCGGCTACAAACCGCGCGACTTCGTTCGCGTAGGCCTGCCGCTGACGGCATTGATGCTCGTCGTCACGCTGGTGATGGTGAACGTGGTGTTCGGGAGATGATCCCGCGGTTCACGCAGGGTCGCGCGGCTCGCCTTCACGTGGCTGCGCGGCCGGCGCATCATCCAGCAGCGGCAGGATCCTGGGTGTGTCCAGATCCTCGAACTGCGCGTGGTTGACCGCCCAGAAGAACACGCCTACCGCAACCACCGCCAGCACCAGCGTGATCGGAATGAGGATCAGCAGCGCATTCACGCGGTGCGCTCCCGCAGGATCGTCGGCGGTTCGTCCGGCGCCCGCGCGTCGCGGATGCGCAGGCTGTTCAGTACAACCGCCAGCGAACTCAGTGACATCCCCAGCGCGGCCAGCCACGGCGGCACGAAACCCAGCGCCGCGAACGGCACCGCGCCGAGGTTCCAGACCAGCGACCAGCGGCGATTTTGTGCGAGGGTGCGCATCGCTTCCGCCGACAGCGCGCGCGCAATCGGCAATCCGGCAAGCCCGCCCGGCAACAACAGGTCGGCGCGCACGCGGGCAAGATCGACCGCTTCGCCCGGCGTCGCCGACACATCGGCCGCAGCCAGCGCCGCGGCATCGTTGCCGCCATCGCCGATAACCAGCACCACCCTGCCCCGCGCCTGTTCATCGCGCACGCGCGCCAGCTTGTCCTGCGGTGATTGCCGCGCCCATCCCTCGCGGACGCCGAGGCGGCCCGAGATCGTCGCGACGCGCGCCGGTGCATCGCCGCTTGCCAGCATGCAATCGATGCCTTGCGCGCGCAGCGAATCGATACAGGCGCGCGCTTCTGCGCGCAGGCCTTCGACGATCGGCAATTTCGCCAGTGGTCCTTCGTCATCCGCCAGCCACAACGCGCCATCATCGCGATCCGCATCGGCAAAAACGGCGTGGCCGAGCCGCAATCGGCGCCCCTCGATCACGCCGCGCACGCCGGCGCCGGCGATGACTTCCACGTCCTCCGCCAACGGCACCTCCCCGGAAATGCCCGCGCCTGCCACCGCACGCGCGACCGGATGGCCGCTTTCGCGCGCCAGCGCCACGGCCCAGCGCATTGCATCTTCGCGCACGGCTCGAAACGTTTGCACGCGCGCTTCGTCCAGGGCCGGTTCGGTCAATGTGCCGGTCTTGTCGAACAGAGCGCGATCGACGTGCGCGAGCGTGCGCAGGGCTGCGGCACGCGTCACCAGCACGCCGCGGCGCGACAGCAGTGCGAGCGTACGCGTCAGCACCGCCGGCGCCGCCAGCCCGAACGCGCACGGGCACGCCACCACCAGCACCGCGACGGTGGCATCGAAGGCGCGCGCCGGATCGCGCCACAACCAGAACGCCGCGGTGGCAAGAGCCAACGCCAGCACCCGCCACACGAAACGCCGCGCCGCCGGACGATCGGCATCGCCCGCGAGATCGCGTGCATGCCGCGCGGACGCGGCCAATCGTTCCAGCACCGCCAGCGAACTTTTCGCCACACCACGCTCGACCAGGAGTTCCAGCGGGCCGGCCAGCGTAATGCTGCCTGCGGCAAGCGCATCGCCACGCCAATGGTTTTGCGGGCGGGACTCGCCGGTCCACTGCGATTCGTCGGTGCGCGCGCGTTCGCTTGCCAGGACGCCATCGCATGGCACCGCGGTGCCTTCCGCCACCTGCACCCGGTCGCCGGGTTCGAGCTCCACCGCGGCCACGGTTTCCAGCGAACCGTCGCCGCGGCGGCGCTGCGCGAGCAGGGGCAGCGCATCCATCGCGGACGCGCCGAGCGCGCGATGCCGCGCCTGCGCGCGAAGTTCGAGGTGCCGTCCCAGCAGCAACACGAACACGAACATGCTGATGGAATCGAAATACACCTCGCCGCCGCCACGCAGCGCGTTGACGACGCTGGCGGCGAAGATCAGCACGATCGCCAGCGCCACCGGAATGTCGATGCCGGCGCGGCGCCGGCGCAACCCGGCCAGCGCGTCGCGATAGAACGGCCATGCAGAGTAGCCCACCACGGGGATCGCCGACAGCAGCCCCAGCCAGCGGAACAGGTGCGCGGTGGTCGCGTCCAGCGGATCGACCGCGCCGACGTACAGCACGAACGCGAACATCATCGCCTGCATCGCGAACACGCCTGCGACCACCAGCCGCTTCAGCGACGCGTTGAGCGCGGCGCCTTGGCCGCCGGCGAAGCTGTCGCGGTGCAGGGGTTGTGCTTCACAGCCCGCGCCCGCGCACGCGGCCAGCAATTCGGCAAGCGGAAGGCGAGCATCGTCGAACACCACCCGCGCACGGTGCGCGACCGCATCGAACGCGATCGAAGTGACGCCGGGCCATGCGTGCAGGAGCTGCTCCAGATGCAGCGCGCGGCGCGGCTGCGTCAGCGCGGCGATGCGCAGCGCCACCTCGGCGCGACCGTCGCGGCGGCGCCGGACCACTTGCTCCAGCAGGGCCGGGCGCGACCACACGTCGGAATGCACATTCATGGCGACGGCGCCGGTGCCGCGTGGGGGTGCGCAGGCACGCCCATCACCGAATGCGTGTTCACGGGAATCGGCTCGTCGCGGTATTGCATGCTCGCCACGATGATCCACACGCAACCGGCCATGGACGCCGCGAATACCAGGACACCCAGCCATACCACCGGCAGCCGGTACCAGACAACGCGTTCGGGCGGGCTATTCGGGGGTTTCATCCTTCGCGCGCGACAGGCTGTAGACGTAGGCCGCGGTCACGCGGATGTCGTCTTCGCTGAGCCGCTTGTCCCAGTTCGGCATGTGGCCCTGGCGGCCATCATGGATCGTTTTGTGGATGTCCGCGCGCGTGCCGCCGTGCAACCAGATCGCATCGGTGAGGTTTGGCGCGCCCACGCCCTGGTTGCCCTTGCCTTCCGCACCGTGGCAGGCTGCGCAGGTGCCCTTGAAGATCGGCGCGGCTGCGGCCGCCATGCCTGCGTCGTGCGGCTGGCCGGAAATCTTCAGCACATATTCGGTGAGGGTGTTGACGGTTTCCTCGCCCAGCGCATTCCACGCCGGCATCGCGCCGGCACGGCCGTGCGTGATCGATGCGGTGACGTCCTTGCCGCTGCCGCCGTACAACCAGTCGTGGTCGGCGAGGTTGGGCGCACCGAGCGCGACATTGCCGTGCGCGCTGCGGCCATGGCAGGCGGCACAGTTGTCCTCGAACAGCACCTTGCCCATCTGCAGCGCCTGCTCGTCGCGCGAAAGCTGCTCGACGTCATACATCCGGAAGCGCTCCAGCAAGGGATCGAGCCTGGCACCGTTGCGCGCGACCTCGTTTGCCAGTTGGCCGTGCGCGGTCCAGCCGAGCCTGCCCTTGTGCGCGCCGAAGCCCGGGAACAGCCACAGGTAGGTGAAAGCGGAGACGAACATCGTGCCCGACAGCACGATCCACCAGCGTGGCAGGTTGTTGAGGCCCTCGCGGATCGCGCCGTGCGCCCACACGTGGCCGGTGGTGCCATCAGGTTTGACCGGCACCTTCGCGTGCGGCGCCCACAGAAACAGCACGAAGGTGACGCCCATGTTCAGCACCACCAGGAACATCACCCACAGCGACCAGAACGACCACATGGAAGTCATGCGCGATCCTCCTCGCGCGTGGACGCCGCGTGGCCGATCGGCGCATCCTCGTCCTGCATCGGCAGGCGCGCAAGGCTGCCGAATGCCTGCTTGTGGCGTGGCAACCATGCCCAGATCCAGATGCCGATGAAGGTGACCATCATCAGTACGATGAATACCCCGGCCACATGACCCCAGATCGGGTTCATGGCGCGCCTCCCGCGGGCTTCGCTACGGCGGCGCTCGCCGGCTGCGGCTCGTTCTTGATGCCAAGCCCTTGCAGATAGGCGATCAGCGCATCCATTTTGGTCTTGCCTGCCACCGCCGCCGGCGCCGCCGCGATCTCGGCATCGGAATACGGATCGCCAAGGAACTGCAGCACACGCATGCGTGCCTGGATGTCTCTGGCGTCGAGCTTCTCATCCGCCAGCCAGTGATACGACGGCATGTTCGACTGCGGCACGACGCTGCGCGGATCCATCAGGTGCATCCGTTGCCAGTCATCGGAATACTTGCTGCCCACCCGCGCAAGATCGGGCCCGGTGCGCTTGGAACCCCACTGGAAGGGCCGGTCGTATACCGATTCCTCGGCGGTCGAATAGTGCCCGTAGCGCTGGGTCTCGAAGCGC
>DATCSF010000162.1:0-3925 GCA_036568625.1 Rhodanobacteraceae bacterium
ATCGCGCAGCATCGCCGCGCCGGCGCCCTTGAGCGCCCGCCACAGCCGCATGCGAGGCGTCTGGCTGCGCCCCGGCAGCGACACCACCAGCATCAACAAGGTGGAGAGCTTTACGTCCATGTAGCGTATGCTACACCAGCGTCACAAGTGCTATAGACCCCCATGGGGCTTCGATGAACGAAGTAGCCGGGGCGCCCGGACGGGCGCTCAATCCACTGAACTGCCTGTTCGCTGCGCGCGCATTGCGCGATTTCGGTGACAGCTTCGTCGCGATCCTGTTGCCGGCTTACCTGCTGGCATTGGGCTGAAGGTGATGCGGGCCGGCAAGGTGCGCGACGCGGATGTTGGCGACGCAGGCCGCACGCGCATCCATCAACGCTGCCGGCAGATATGGTGTCGCCGGTTCGGCGAGCAGCAGCAGGGTGGGTGCCGCGACGCCTGCAAGCAGGCGGCGCAGTTGCGCTTCCTCGAGGCGCAATGGCGTCGCAAGGCGCAGGCGCGGGTCGCTGCGCCATGCGTAGCCGCCGTCGACTTCCTGCAGGTTGCGTGCGACGATCGGGCGCGCTTCGTCGACATCGAGTCCGCCGACTGCAACGCGGGCTGCGACTGCGTCGTCGATGGTGGCGAACACGCGCGGCGGACGTCGCGATGCTTCACGTTGCGCATGCGCATCGCGCCAGCGGGACAGGGTTTGCGAACCATCGTCCGCGAGCGGGCCGAGGCCTTCGATCAGCGCCAGTCTGCCGACGCGCGCGGGCGCGGCGGCGGTGGTCAGCGAGGCGATGCCGGCGCCCAGCGAGTGCCCCAGCAGGTCGAAGCGTTGCAAGCCCAGGGCGTCGGCGAAGTCCAGCACGTGATCGATCTGATCCGCGATGTGGTAGCGGCGCGCGCCCTTCGGCAGGTGCGCGGAATGGCCGTGGCCCGGCAGGTCCAGCGCGATCACGCGGCGATGCGAGGCAAGCAGCGGCGCCAGCCGCGCAAAGCTCGTGGCGTTGTCGAGCCAGCCGTGTAGTGCCAGCATAGGCGACGCGTCGGCGTTCCCCCATTGCAGTGCGGCGAGTTCGCCGTACGGCGTCGCAACGCGGACTTCGACGGGATGGCTCACGCGTGAGTCATTCCGCGGCATCAGTCGCCACGCGCATCCGGTTCTGGCGGCGGCGCTCGGCGAGATCGGCAGCCCAGCCACGCAGGTTGATCAGCGAGGCGATCGCGTAGATGGTCTTGAAGATGCGCAGCTTCGACAGCACCAGCCGGTTGTCGAATACGTCGCCGGCCAGCATCGAGATCACGCCTTGTTCCACCTGCATCACGTTGCGTGGATCGGCGAACAGCGCCTTCATCATCGGCGAGTTGAAGCGGTAGATGAACCACGCGAAACGCGCGTAACCTTGCCGCAGGTGCTTCGCGTAGCGCTTCTGCAGTGCCGCCTCGCGCGAGGGTTCACGCAAGGCGCCATCGACCACGTCGCAGGCCTTGCGCGCGGAATACATGGAAAGGAACACGCCGGACGAGAACACCGGATCGAGGAATGCCCAGGCATCGCCGATCAATATCCAGCGGCGTCCGGCCATTTCGCTGCAGGTGTACGAGTAATTGCCGGTGACGCGCACTGGCGAGACCCGCGTCGCATTCGCCATCCTGCGCCCGGCGCCCGGCACGATCGCCAGCGTTTTCGCCATGAAGGCGTCGTTGCTCGCGCCTAGGCGGGTTTTCAGGTAGCCCGGTTTGCACACGCAGCCGACGCTGGTGATGCCGCCGGGCAGTGGAATGAACCACGCCCAGCCGTGCGCGAAACGGTTGACGCTGATGATGTTGCCGCCCGGGTCGTCGGGGTTGTAGCCGATGCCCCGGTAGTGCGCGAACATCGCCGCGCTCTGGTGTTTTTCGCTGCGTTCGACCAGCTTCAACTGCTTGCCGAGGAAGGTATCGCGGCCGGAAGCGTCGACGAGATAGTGCGCGCGCAGCTTGGACGGCGTGCCATTTGCGTCGATGTGCGCGGTAACGCCTTCGGCGTCGAACTCGACGCGTTCGACCTTCGCCTGCTCGCGGGCGTCCACGCCGTTTTGGCGGGCGTGCTCGAACAGCATCTGGTCCATGTCTTCGCGCACGACCTGGAATGCGTACGGTGCGGTGTCGCCCAGCGCGCGGTCGAAACGGAAGGTGTAGTAGCTGCCGTCGTCGCGTGGAAAATCCGCGCCCAATTTCAGCCGACCCAGCGCGCGTAATTTTTCCAGTGCGCCGATTTCCTCGAAGATCGGCATGTTGGCCGGCAGCAGCGACTCGCCGATGTGGAAGCGCGGGTGCGTGGCCTTCTCGAGCATCGTCACGCGCCAGCCGCGCCGCGCCAGCAGGGTCGAAATGGTCGAACCGCCGGGGCCGCCGCCCACCACCAGCACGTCGCAATCGAGATCGGGCGTGTTGCCGCCTTCCATTCTTCGCAACTCTCCTCGGGTTCAGGTGCCATCGGGCCGCCCGCCTATCATATAGACTTCGTCGCCGCATCCCATCGTCGTCCGTCTAATGCCCACGCCCGCTGTCCAACGCCCATCCGCCGCTGCACCGCGCGTGCCGTGGCTGCCGCTGGTGGTGCTGGCGTGCGGCGTGCTGGCGCTGGCGGGCGGCTTGTCGCATCGGCACGGGCTCAGCCTCGCCGCGGCGGCGCTGCTGTTGCTGGCGTGGTTGCCGCCGGTGTGGCGGCGACGCAGTTTCGTTGCGCTCGCAGTGTGGCTGGCGCTGGCGGTGCTGCTGCTGGCGCCGGCGCTGACCGGGCATCCCGAACTCGCGCTGATGGCGTTGCCGGTGGTGTTTCTCACCGCGATCGCGTGGGTGTTCGCGCGCACGCTGAAGCGCGGTACGGAACCGCTGGTGACGCGCTGCGTGCGCGTGATCGAAGGCGAGGCGCGGGTGAACCTGCCGGGCGTGCGCGGTTACACGCGGGGCGTCACATTGTTCTGGGCCTGCCTGTTGGCCGCGATGGCATTGCTGTCGCTGCTGGTCGCGCTGTTCGCGGTGCCGGGCGGCTGGCTGGCGACATTCGGGGTGACTGGCCCGATTGCGCTGCCGGGTTCACTGCTGGCGTGGTATCCGGAAGCCGGCTGCTGGGTCGCGTTGCTGGCGGCCTTTGCGGGCGAGTACGCCTTCCGGCGTTGGCGCTTGCGCCATCTTCCGCATCCGCCGGTGCGCCGGTTCGTGGCACAGATCGTGCAACGCTGGCCGGCGCTGGTGCGCGGCGAAGACGGCGCGCCATGAGCGACACGTTCCGGATGGCACTGCGGATCGGTGCGGCGCATCCCGCGCTGGCCGGTCATTTCCCCGGCCATCCGGTGGTGCCGGGCGTGGTGGTACTGGAGCGCGTGGCCGCGGCGTTGCGCGCGTGGCGGGGGGAACGTCTTGTAAAGCTGGACGCGAAATTCGTGCAGCCGTTGCTGCCGGATGACGAGGCGGTGATCGAATTGCAGGCGGAAGCGGCGCGCATCCGGTTCACCGTGACGCGCGCGGACGGCGTTGCGCTGGCGCGTGGCACGCTCCGGTCCGCGCAGACATGATTTGGCAAGCACGATGAGTCGAACAGGGGACATCATGGAAGAGCGGTATCAAGGCGCAAGCGAGCATTGGCTGGACCGTCCTGAAGCCGGCGGCTGGTTTGCGATCTGGCTGATCCGTTTCATCGGACTGCATTTCGGGCGCGGCTTCGCGCGCGCGATTCTGTATCCGATCACGCTGTATTTCTATTTCCGACGCGGCCCCGAACGCCGCGCCTCGCGCGAATATTTCCGGCGCCTCACCGGCAAGCCTGGCCGCGCCTGGCAAGTGATGCGCCTGATCCACGCATTCGCGTCGACCATTCTCGATCGCGTATTCCTGCTGGCACGCGGCATCGATGGCTTTCGGGTCAGCACGCGTGGCGTGGAAGAACTGCACCGCA
>DATCSF010000163.1:0-3239 GCA_036568625.1 Rhodanobacteraceae bacterium
CTCACGCGCGACATCAAGGAACACCAGCCGGTCGCCGGCGGCCCGGTGTTCCACGACATTTCCAGCGCGGAGAACACCGACACCATCCTCTCGATCTCGCTCGCGCCCACCGACGGCAAGGTGATCTGGGTCGGCACCGACGACGGCCTGGTGTGGGTCAGCAAGGATGGTGGCGCCAACTGGACCAACGTCTCCGCGGGCCTGCCGCAGGCGGTGAAGCTGGGCCGCATCTACCAGATCGGCGTATCGCCGTTCGACGCCGGCACCGCGTATCTCGCGGTGGATGGCCACATGCTGGGCGACGAGCATCCGTATGTCTTGAAGACCAGCGACTACGGCGCGCACTGGCAGAGCATCAGCAACGGCCTGCCGGACGACTATGCCGCGGTGGTGGTGCGCGAGGATCCGAACCGCAAGGGCCTGCTCGCGCTCGGCACGATGCGTGGGCTGTACCTGTCGTTCGACGACGGTGCGCACTGGCATGCGATGACCGGCAACCTGCCAACGATGGCGGTGTGGGACTTGAAGTTCACCAAGTCGCCGCATGACCTGGTGCTGGCGACGCACGGCTACGGCCTGTGGATCCTCGACAACATCGAGGCGCTGGAGCAGTGGCAGCCGAAGCTGGCCGACGCCGTGTTCCATATGTTCCCGAGCGCGCCGGGCACCGAATGGATCGAGTTCGGTGGGCGCCACATCGGCCCTGCGCCCGGTGAGTTCAAGACGCCCAATCCGCCGAGCGGACCGACGATCGTCTATTCGCTCGCCAAGGCGGTCAATGTGCCGAAGGAGTGCGCGAAGGAAGAAGACACGAACAAGAATGGCGACGAAACGGCGCAGGCGAACGCGCAGTCGAAGCAGCGCGGCGACAAGGAACAGAAGGGCGCCAAGAAGTCCGCCAAGGAGAAGAAGCACAAGCCATCGTTCGAGCAATGCAATCCGGTCGTCGTTACCGTGACCGACAGCAGCGGCCAGCCGGTCGCCAGCTTCCATGCGCCCGGCAAGGCCGGCATCAACGTGGCGTCCTGGAACATGCGCTACGCCGGTGTCGAAATGCCGAAGTCGCTGCGCGCGGAAGAACATCCCGACGAAGACGATCAGCCGAAGGGCCCGCTCGCGTTACCGGGTTCGTATCAGGTGAAGGTCGAGGCGAACGGCCACAGCGCGAACGCAACCGTGCAGGTGGTGGCCGATCCGCGCATCAATCCGCCGATGGACGTGCAGCGCGCGGCGTTCGATACCGCGATGCGGCTGCGCGGCGAAGCGGCCGCGGACGTGGCGGTGATCGGCCGCACCTACGCGATGATGCAGGCGCTCGACAAGGTGCTCGATTCGGCCAAGGATGCCGCGGCGGGCAGCACCAAGGCCAATCTGCACGCAAGTGCCGAAACCTTGAAGCAGCAGCTCGGTGACTTCGCCAAGGACGTCTACGATCCGACCATCCAGTACAAGGTGCCGGAAGACGACCTGCACCAGCTTTCGCCGTACGCGATGAGTTTCTTCGGGCTGTATCGCAACGTTTCGCGCATGGGGCCGGATCAGGCGCCGAACGCGAACCAGCGCGAATACATCGCCAAGCAGGAGGCGCAGTTGCAGCCGCTGCTCGACAAGTTCAACGGTCCCGTGCGGCAAGCCGTGGAGAAGTTCAACACCGAAGCGAAAAAGGCAGGCGTGCACACGTTGCCCATCGGCGACCCGGTGAAGGTCGGCGATTCGAAGCTGTTGGCGGCGGGTAGTTAATGCAGGGCTCTGCTGGGCCATCCTGGGGCCGCCCGCGCTGTATGCGGCGGGCCTGCACTGTGACGACGATCGAAGACAACGTGAAAGGCGCTGGGTCCCGGATATCGCTTCGCGATTCCGGGATGACGATCAAAAACAAGACACTGATGTCGTGGCGGCGTAGCCGCGAAAATCCCGTCGTCATTCCCGCGAAAGCGGGAACCCAGTGACTTTCATGCATGTTGCCGAAAGTCCAAGGCGCTGGGCCTCGGATATCGCTTCGCGACTGCGTTTGCAGGGCTGCAAACGCGAACACCGCAGGCGGCGCGTAGTGCGAGCGCCATGGATGGCGCGAGTAATTCCGGGATGACGAGCAAGAAATTACGCCGTCGAGCATGCCTTCTTACCCATGAATGCCGCCGCGCCCTCACTATCATGCGTGGATCGCCTACGTCGTGAGGAGCCGTTCATGTCCGCGCACCACCGCCTGACCGCGTTCGCCGCTTTAGCCCTCACGCTCGCTGGCGCGCTGCCTGCATCCGCTGCGACCGCCGCAACAAACGACGCGGCGAACGCATCAACGTGGGGCGCGTTGCACTGGCGCCTGATCGGCCCGTTCCGCGCCGGCCGCACGCTGGCGGTCACCGGCGTGCCGGGCCAGCCAACGCACTTCTACATGGGCACTGTCGGTGGCGGCGTGTGGGAAACCCATGACACCGGTCGCACCTGGCAGCCGCTGTTCGATGACCAGCCGGTGCAGTCGATCGGCGCGATCGCGGTGGCGCCTTCGAACCCGAACATCCTCTACGTCGGCACCGGCGAATCCGACATGCGCTCGGACATCGTGCAGGGCGACGGCATGTACAAGTCCGTCGATGCCGGCAAGAGCTGGACGCATATCGGATTGAAGGACTCGCAGCAGATCGCGATGATCCGCGTCGATCCGCACAACCCGAACCGCGTGTTCGTCGCGGCGCTCGGGCACCCGTACGGCCCAAACGCCCAGCGCGGCGTGTTCCGTTCGCTGGATGGCGGCAAGACCTGGAAGAAGGTGCTGGGCCCGAACGACGACACCGGCGCGATCGACATCATCTTCAAGCCGGGCGACGCCAACGTGATCTACGCGTCGCTGTGGCAGACACGGCGTCCGCCGTGGAACATCTATCCGCCGTCGAACGGGCCGGGTTCCGGCCTGTACAAGTCCACCGACGGCGGCAACACCTGGACCCACATCGAAGGCAACGGTTTTCCGCCGAGCAAACTCGGCCGCATCGGCATCGCGATTTCCGCCGCGGCGCCGGACCGCATCTACGCGATCGTCGATGCGGACGAGGGCGGCCTGTACCGCTCCGACGACGCCGGCAAGACCTGGAAGAAGACCAGCGGCGATCCGCGCATTTGGCAGCGCGGCTGGTACTTCGGGCAGATCACCGCCGATCCGAAGAACCCCGACCGCATCTACGCGATGAATACCATCGAGCTGCGTTCGGATGACGGCGGCAAGACCTTCCTTCCCGTGA
>DATCSF010000164.1:0-12727 GCA_036568625.1 Rhodanobacteraceae bacterium
GCGCCACGGCCAGCGATTGGCCCACCTTGACCCCCGCGGCGCAAGCTCGATGATTCATCGCGCGCACCAGCGGGCGCACTTGCGCGGGATCAATCAGTACCAGCGGCGCATCGCGATCGGTACGACGACGCAGGACGTCGTCGAGTGCCAGTTGCGGAAAGAGGAGGCAAGCCCAGCGCATCGCGGCGTCTCACGAGGCAAGCGCCACAAAACGCCCGTCTCCCTCTGCCGCGCCCACTTCTCCAATTATTGTCATTCCGGGGCCATCGCCAGCGGCGACGGAACCCGGAATCTCTGTTGAGTGCATCTGCTGGATAAACTCGCCGCACCCCCGGGTCAAGTCCGGAGCAGGCTCTGCCTCCGCAGTCGGGTTCTGCCCGCAAACAACGCGGGCAGCCCCGGAATGACGAGACGTGA
Organism: Rhodanobacteraceae bacterium; assembly: GCA_036568625.1. Lineage (GTDB taxonomy): Bacteria > Pseudomonadota > Gammaproteobacteria > Xanthomonadales > Rhodanobacteraceae > 66-474. The sequence goes on from DATCSF010000164.1 coordinate 418, forward strand.
ATGGAATCGCGCGCGTCGGCGGATTGCCGCCCCGGCACTTGAGCACCCGCCAGCGCATGGGATCGACTTCGATCAGGATCCGGAGCGCCGCCATCGAAGGTTGTGCGGCAGCACTCGTCGGTCGCATCACGACCCCCTGGCACTGTCCGGTTTCCGCGGCAAGTTGCAAACGGCGCAATGTGCGCTGGTCGGCCTGCCGCGGCCAGCACAACACCGCCGCACACGCCGCCGAACGCAGGCATTGTTCGACGACCCACATGGCGTTGCGGCCGTCATCCGTTTGCACCACCTGCAATTGCGGCAGCGCGATGCCCGCCGCGGCCCAGGCCGGCGCGAACGGGATGTAGGGCGGCGCGACCAGCACGATCCGGCCGCCTTCGTTGGACAGTCGCGTCAGCAGCGGCCACAGCAACTGCAGTTCGCCCACGCCGTCGACGGGCAGCAGGATCTCGCTCAGGGTCGCTGCCGGCCAACCGCCGCCCGGCAACGCCGCGTCCAGCGCTGCGAATCCGGTCGGCAGCGCGGAGCGCGCCAACGCACCACCGTGGCCGCGCCAGAGCCGGCCACGCTCGAACAATGATTGCAGGGCGGCTTCGGACATGTTCAGTCCACTCGGATCACGCCGACATACAAGCCTTCAATCGCGAACGCCGTGCGGCGCGGATCGACCTCGATCGGCGCATAGGCCGGATTCTCGGCATGCAATTGCAGGCGCCGGTGCCGGATGCGCAAGCGCTTGACCGTGACCTCGTCTTCGATGCGCGCCACCACGATCTGTCCGTCGCGCGCTTCCGGTGTGCGGTGCACCGCGACCAGGTCGCCATCGAGGATGCCGGCACCCTGCATCGAATCGCCTTGCACGCGCAGCAGGAAATGCGCACGTGGCCGGAACAGGCGGGCATCGACCGCGACATGACGTTCGATGTGCGCTTCAGCGAGGATCGGTTTGCCCGCCGCGACGCGTCCGATCAGCGGCAGTCCGGAGGGGGCGTGCTTTTTCAGGCGGATCCCCCGCACGCGGCCCGGCAGGAGTTCGATGCAATCCTTCGCTTGCAGCGCCAGCAAATGCTTGTAGGCCGCGCGCGGCTGGTTGAAGCCGAAAGCCTGGGCGATTTCGGCCAGCGTCGGCGGCAGCCCCCCGTCGATGCGGAAGGCGATGAATTCGAGGATGGCGCGCTGACGGTCGGTGAGCTGTTCCATAATGGTACAAGTATAAGTACCCTTGGCATACGGGCGCCAGTGGCTGCGCTCGTCGCCAGAAATCGTAGATTCCATGCAGCAGAACGAGCTTTTCCGGGCAGAAACCGGCGCCTTCGTGCCGATCGACGATGCGACCGGCCGGATCGCCTACACGCCACGCTGGGTGGCCGCCGCGCTCGCCGACAAGTGGTTCGGGCAATTGCGCGACGGCATCGCCTGGCGCAGCGAGCGCCGGATGATGTACGAGCGCATGGTCGCCGTACCCCGGCTGGTGGCGCACTTCCGGCTGGATGATCCGGCCTTGCCGGCGCCGCTCGGCGACATCGCGATGCGCATGCGCGAAGAACTGCGCGTGCCCTTCGACAGTGCCGGACTGAATTTCTATCGCGACCAGCATGACAGCGTCGCGCCGCACAACGACAAACTCGGCAGGCTCGCTGAAGATCGACCGATCGCGCTGCTTTCGCTCGGCGCAACGCGCGAGATGGTGATTCGCGCCAAGCCGCCGCCGCGTCATGCAATCCACTTGCAGTTGGAGCCGGGCAGCCTGCTGCTGATGGATTATGCGAGCCAGTCGCATTACGACCACGGCATCCCCAAGCAGGACGTGCATGCAGATCCGCGGATCAGCGTGGCGTTTCGATGCGGACGCGAGCAGATGGCTACTTGGCGAGCGCCTCGTCCTGCGCAACGGAAACCGTCCTGTCGCTGGCCCCGCGGAGAGTGGTGACACCGCCCGGTGCCCCATCTGCTTCGCTCGACGATTCACGCGCGGACCGCCAGACCCGTTCGCGGGTTTTGTGAGCGGCAGCACGTTTTGCGTGAAAGAGGTTTGTGAAGCGGTGGCCTGTACACGTACCGTTCGCCCCCGGACGAGCGGGTACGGTTCGCCCATGATCCGGACGGCCCTGGCTGTCGGGAAGGATCGTGGGCCCGTCCGTTGTGGCCACGCCAGCCGCCGGAGATCTGCCGGATAGACCTGACCTGGGTCCCCGGCCTCACGAGGCAATCCATCAAGCGCCAATCGGGAAGAGGGGACGTTGTGAAAAGGACCGATTCGGAAGGATTGTTCCTGCGTAGCTTCGAGGTCAGCGTCCACCCCAACCTGATCGTGGCATTGACTGGCTCCGACCATCTCATCGTCAGGGTGAATGCCGCGCTCGAAGCCTTGCTGGGCATGCATCGCGACGCGCTCGTTGGACATCCTTTCGCCGAGATCCTGGCACCCTCCAAGGGTTCCCCCGAACTTGATCTTCACACTGCTTCCGACGGCGTCGTGGTGTGCCGGGCCGGCCGGCCCGAACCGTTCCGGTGCCGCCTGGAGGTTCGCCCGATCCCCGACCCCGAGGGCGGGGTTGCACATGCCCTGTGCACCTTGCGGGAGATTGCGGAGCCTGCGTACACACGGGATGCCTGCGGGCACCCTGCCCGCCATGATCCGCTGTCCGGCCTGATCCTGGGTCGTGCCTTCGAGGAAAACCTGACGGCGGAACTTGTGCGCGCCATACACGACTGCTCGCGCATCATCGTCTGCCACATCCGCATCGATCGCCTCGCCGTGATCGACGAACTGTATGACTTCGGCACCGCGGCGAAGCTGACGCGCCTGATCGGCGAGCGGCTCGTCGGTTGCGTTGGCAATCCCGGACTGGTTTCCAGGACTGCAAGCGGCGGATTCGTGGCGGCATTCGTCGGCGAGGACGCGGCCATCGATCAGTTGGATATGGGACAGCGCGTCGCTGCGGCGCTGGAACCGCCGTTCAAGCTCGGCTCGGTCACCCGGCGCATGACGGCCAGCGTGGGCGTTTCCTGTTTCCCGGACACCGCATCGAGCGTCCGCGAATTGCTGCAGCAGGCCTCGGCGGCGGCTTACCTGGCGAAGCGCGCTGGAGGTAATGATGTGCACTCGTTCACCGCGACGCTCGCGGGAGGGTTGGGCAGGCAGCTCAAGCTGGCCGACGAACTCACCGGTGCGGTAGAGCGTGGCGAGATGGAACTGGTTTACCAGCCGGTACTCAGCACGATCAAACGCGAGGTGGCCGGCATGGAAGCCCTGGTTCGCTGGCGTAACCCGAAGTACGGCCTGGTGATGCCCGAGCAGTTCATTCCCCTGGCTGAAAATCTCGGGGTCATCGACGAAATCGGGCGCTGGGTATTGAAGGAGGCCTGCGCACAGGCTCGCCGTTGGTTGGACCTCGGGGTCGGCGATTTCACCTTGTCCGTCAATGTCTCGCGCGCACAGATGCGGGGACGGCAACTGCTGGAGGACGTGCGCCGGGCGCTCGACGCTTCGCGCCTGCACGCAGGTTTCCTGGATTTGGAACTCACGGAAACCGCGATCATGACCAACGTCGAAGAAGCCGGCTGGATCATGCGGGAGTTGCGGAAGATGGGCGTCAAGCTGTCCATGGACGACTTCGGCATAGGGCAATCCAGCCTCGGTCACCTGCAACGGCTGCCGGTCAACCGCATGAAGATCGATCGCTCGTTCGTTTCGGCGGTGCCCGACGACGTGAATGCCGCACGAATCTGCCGTGCGATCATCGCGTTGGCCCACGAGTTCGGGTTCGCGGTTGTCGGCGAAGGCGTGGAAAAGGCGGTGCAACTGGCCTTCCTGGAGCGGAATGGCTGCGAGTTCGTGCAAGGCTACTTCGCAAGCGCGCCGGTCACGGCCGACGCCATGCTGGCCATGTTGCGCGAGCCCGTGATGTACCCCCGCGATCTGGGTGGCCATGATCGGGACGGCGCCATTTTGCTGGTCGACGACGAGCAAAACGTGCTGCGGGCGCTGGCACGCCTGTTGCGCCGGGACGGCTATCAGATCTTTACCGCGTCCACGTTCCGTGAGGCCTTCGACATTCTGGGCACGGAAAACGTGCACGTCGTGATGTCAGACCACCGTATGCCGGAAGGCAAGGGGACCGAGTTCCTGAGCCGGGTGAAAGCCACGCATCCCAATACGGTCCGGCTGATCCTGAGCGGTTATGCAGACCTCGGCGCCGTCACCGAAGCCATCAATGGCGGAGCGGTCTATCGCTTCCTCACCAAGCCGTGGAACGACGATGAGCTGCGCGAAACGCTGCGCGATGCCATGCGCACGGCGCAGGCTGCCGCCAGCTTGGAATGAGCGCCGCCGCTCTTCTAATGATCGTCCTCACCCAGAATGATCGCCCCGGTTTCGTCGTACTCGACGTGGGTGATTCCCGGGCATTCCGCTTCGAGCTGATGCAGGATCGCGTCCTGCTTCGACAGTTTGCCGCGCTGGACGCGAACTTCGTCTGCGAGGCGCTGGTTCTCGCGCTGTAATCCACGCGCCTGCAGCGCCAGCGCCAAGGTAAGTTGCAATTCGGCGTCGTCCCACGGCTTCGCCACAAAACGGTAGATCCGGATATCGTTGATCGCGGTCATGATGGCGGGAAGATCCCCGTGGCCACTGATCACGATCCGGATGGCGTCGGGCTGCAAATCCAGCGTTTGGCGCAGGAACGCCAGTCCGTCCACGCCCGGCATGCGCAGGTCGGAGATGACCGCATCGTAGGCAACGTCGCGCAGGCTTTCCAGCGCGGTCGCCGGGTTATCGAAGCCGTGTACGCGACAGCGGGTGTCGAGCCAGTCGGGGGGAATCCGCTCGATCACACGCCGCATCGCATTGACGATGGCCGGCTGGTCGTCCAGGACAAGAATGTTGTACATGTCGGTGCCGTCAGGCGGGAGAAAGGATTGCGGTATCCACATGCTTGACCGGAAGGGTCACCTGAAACAGCGAGCCCTTGCCTACTGCCGAACGCACGACGATTTCGCCGCCATGCTTCTTGACGATGCCGAACGTGATCGACAGGCCAAGGCCGGTGCCGCTGCCCACCCCCTTGGTGGTGAAGAACGGCTCGAAAATGTGGTTGAGGACGAACTCGTCCATGCCGCACCCGTTGTCGCTGATGTCGATCTGCACATGCGCCTCGTCGAGTTCGCGCGTGTGGATTTCGATGCATCCGCCGGCATCAACAGCCTGGGTGGCATTGACGAGTATGTTCATGAACACCTGGCTCAATTCGGTTGGATTGCACTGGATCAGCGGCAACGATCCGAAATGGGTCGAAAACTGCAAGTGCCTTCCGCCAAGGCTTCGGACTATCTCGAGGGTGGTCGTGAGCGCGCGGTGCACATCGAACAACTGGTAAGAATCGTTCAGGTCGATGCGGGAAAAGTCGCGCAGGTTCTGCACGATCTTGCGAATCCGGTCTACGCCTTCGCGAGATTCCTCCAACAGGGCCGGCAGGTCCTGGACGATCAGGGCGAAATCGATGGCCTGCTTGCGGGTCTCCATTGTCCGCCAGCGCTCCTCGGCCGTCAGGCGCGAGTCGCGCAGCAAGTCATCGCTCAGCTCAAGCAGCCCGAAAAGCTTGTTCGTGTAGTCGCGAAAGGTCCCCATGTTCGACTGCACGTAGCAGATCGGGTTGTTGATCTCGTGCGCCATGCCCGCAGCCAGTTGGCCGACGGTGGCCAGTTTGTCCGCCTGGACCATCCGGCGCTGCTCGGATGGCATGGCATCGCCTCGTTTGGGCGATGCCGCATGGGATGGGATCTGGTATTCATCGTCGGAGCGTGCCGGGCGAATGGTTACGCTGCGCAGCCCGGTATCGCCGCAGTCGCGCCACTGACGCACCACGCAGAACGGCTGCCCGTCGGCGCCATCGCAGTTCAGAAGATCCTCGCAGCCCTCGCTTGCCCCGGCGGCGGCCGAGTTCAACCACGGCGGGTTCTTGATCAGCTTGGACAGGCCAACATCTGCATCATCATCCACGACGGTCGCCAGGCGGCGGGCGGGCAAGTTCGCGTAGCACAGCGAACCGTCCTCGTGCAGCAAGGCGACGGACAACGGCAGGGTTTCCAAAACCGAAATGGCCTCCGGCACGATGTCATTGACGACCAATGCGTTCATGGCTTGAGCGTGAGGCGCGAATCCCGTTGCGACGGCGACTATCAGCGGTCGCAGGCTACACCTCCACAAGCAGGCCCCGTGATTCCGCGCTGCGTTTTATTGCAATTGGTTTGCCAACGCGTGAGCACTGTCACACTTATCGCGTCGCGGGAGACTGCCGGCGACGCCGGCGTTTGCCCACATTTCGGTGTCAACTGTCGCTGACGATTCCGGGTGATGGCGGTGGAGGGCATTGCCGATGTGAAGCACAGGGCGCGCGAAGAAGCGCCCGCTTTGGATGGCCGGTTCAACCGATCGACGCAACGCCGATCACCGTCGGCGGGCGCTTCGTAGCCCGATGTCCTCCGTGGGCGTTCGTTCAAGCGCCGGCGATCGGGGTCCGCCGTGCTATTGCCGCCCAACGCGCACGGTCAGGCTTTGCGCAGCGGTGCCGACCGGCCCGTGGATGTCGCTCAAGACGGACAATGTCTCTCCGAGTCCGGTGGGGCCGAAGTTGACGCGGGTATCGAAGCCGACCCATCCTGCGTCGGGCCGGCGATGGAAATGCACGGTGAGATCCACGTTGGCGAAGAACACGCTGCCGGGGTGTTCGCGAACGACCAGCCCGTTGGCGGTATCGATCAGCTTCAGGAAACCCGCGACAGGCGGATCGGTCTCTCCCTCCACCAGCGGATAGCGTGTGCGAATCCAACTGAGGCCGCGGCCCGGCCGCGCATCCACGTGCTGGCGCGCCTCCAGCGAGTCAATGAAACCGCCACCCCAGACCGACGCAAGCGGCAGCGGGCGCATGGCTTCGGGTGGCGGCAATGGCGCCCATTCGGTGCCTTGCACTTGCGTCGTGTCCGTGCCCGCGAGGCGCCAGATGCGCGCGCGGATGCTGGTGCGGTCGCCATGCCGCATGCTGGCTTCGATCAGCTCGATCGAGCGGCCCGGCCGCACCACCTCGACGTCGATGGTGAATTCACCGGAATGGATGACGCCCAGCACGTCGAAGGACGCACGCGACACCTGCTTGTCGCTCGGCAAGCGGCGCTCGACCTCGGCCAATACCAACCCGGAAGCCGGCGCCAGGTGTTGTTCGCCGGGTTGCCAGGCGCCCTGGGCATGCAAGGCGGAGATGAAACGGCGTTCCCGCAGACGCACATAGAACGCGTCCGGGTACGCCTCGCCGGCATGGCCGAGGTGGAGGTTTTTGGCAACGGACATCGACCCAGTCTACCGCGCGCGCGCTGCCGACTTGCACGTCCAGGGCTCCTGCCGGCATCGATTTTTTTCGTGCAGGGCGCCATTCGCCGGCAAGGCTCAAGCGCTGCATGGCGGTCGTCCAAGACCGCGCACTTGATGCTTCACTCTGGCGGCCAGTTTATTGGTTGCACGCGCACATGTTCGTGAAACCATAAAGTGCCCGCGGATAAGAAGCATAAAGTGTCCGCCTGCAGCTCATTTGGTGGGTGGGTGCGTGCGCGCGCCCGAGTGGTTGCTGGAGCAGGGTCAGTCGATTGGTTGCAGCCAGCCGTCGACTGACGGAGCGGTAACGATGACCCGTGCCGCCTAGGGGCCGCTTTACCGCGAGTCGAACGCGCCGACCACCCGCCTTATAAGGAGCTTGCGCGAATTCGACGACAGTCCGGACGTGGTACCGACGCTGTTTCCCAACGCTCACGAAGCCGTCATCGTCATGGCCAGTTCACACGCTTTGGCGGCCTTCTGGATCGCCTCAGCCTGGGTGTCATAGGTATGCACGACTCGCGCCACCTTGCGCAAACCGATCTTCGCCATCATCGCCAGCGTGATTTCATTGATCATGTCGCCCGCGTGCCGTGCCACCACGGTCGCACCGAGGATCTTGTCGGTGCCTTCGCGGACGTGGATTTTCACGAATCCCGCCTCCTCGCTGTCGGTCACCGCGCGATCGATGTCGTGCATCAGGATGGTGAAGGTCTTCACCGGAATGTGACGAAGGTTGGCTTCGCGCACATACAGCCCGACGTGCGCGACTTCGGGATCGGTGAACGTGACCCACGGAAGGATCACCTTGCTCCAGCGCCCGTGTTTCCCAAGCAACGCATTGCCTACCGCAATCTCGGCGGACACCGCGGCGGTGTGCCCGTGCTTGTGTTCGAGGCACACATCCCCTGCGGCAAAAATCCGATGGTTGGTCGTGCTCAGGAAATCATCGACGTGAACCCCGCGATCGACATCGTATTCGACGCCGACTGACTCCAAGCCCAGGTTTTCGACGTTCGGCGCACGTCCTACCCCCGCGAGGATCGCGTCTACCTCGATGGTGTTGTGGTAATCGTCGCTGACCAGGTCGACCCGCTTGCCGCCTGGTTCCGTGCGTATGCCGAGCACCCGGGTATTGAGGCGCACCCGGACGCCGTCATGCGCGAGCGCGTCCGACAGAAGCTGCGCGGCATCGCGTTCTTCGCGTTCCAAAAACAACGGCGCACATTGCACGATCGTGACCTCGGCGCCGAGCCGGCGCAGCGCCTGCGCCTGCTCGCAGCCGATCGGGCCGCCGCCGATCACCAGCAGGCGCCTCGGCAGCGCATCGATTTCGAAAAAGGTTTCATTGGTGAGGTACCCGGCTTCCGCGAGTCCCGGGATATCCGGCTGCCTCGGTCGCGCACCGGTCGCGATCAGCGCCTTGTCGAAGTGCAGCGTCGTTCCATCGACGCTTATGGCCTCAGGGCCGGAGAACCTGGCATCGCCAAAGAACACGTCCACGCCCGCCGCGGCCAGCCGGCGTGCAGAATCCTGCCCACCCAGGCGCGCCCGGATGCGCCGCACGCGCGCCATCGTCGCGGCAAAGTCGAGGGGGATTGCCGGTGGCACCTGTGCGCCGTAACGGACTGCGTCGCGCATTTCCGCGCACAGCCGCGAGGTGCGGATGATCGCCTTGGACGGCACGCAGCCGGTGTTGATGCAGGTGCCGCCGATGACATCACGTTCGATCAGTGCAACCTTGACGCCGTGTGCCGCAGCCGTTTCCGCAGCGACCAGCCCCGCGAATCCGGCGCCGATGACCACCAGCGGATAGCGATTCGCGGGTTCGGAGCTGGTGCTTCCTTGCGGTCGAAGGCCGGCCACGCGCGCCCGCTCGCGGGCATCCTGCGGGGCAGCGGCCTCGGGACTTATGGGTCTCGCCATCAGAGCGACCTCACGTTGATCGACCGCTGCAGCCAGCCGCCGCGAAAACCGGCCCGGCGCAATCCGCGGCGAAGGTGCGGACAATCACGCATCAGTCGCCAGATCTGTCCGCTGCGATGATTCTCGATCATCATCGTGACGATGCCCTGGTCAAGGCCGTAGTGCCCCGCTGAAACCCACGCATGTCCGAGGGGGTCCGTCAGCGTCGGATTGACCCCGCCGGCAAGCCGACCGTCCGACATCGCCTCCGGATAACGTGCGAGCAAATCGCGTATCGCCTCCAGCACGATCCCGGGTGCGAACGGCAGGGCGGCCAATACGGCCGGTGGCGACAGCGTGCCGTCGTCGGGGCCGTAGGGGACTCCACGCGCGGTGTAGCCAAACCAGGGCCACGTCTCGCCGGTTGGAGTCACGCCGGAACCGGTCGGCCCCTCGCAGGCGGACAGGCCCCAGCCGTTTTCACCGTAGCCCGCGAATTCATGCGGATTGCGCCGGGCGTACTCGCGCTGGATGCAGGTCGCGCGCCGGCTGTTTTCGAAATAATCCGAGCGCTTTGCGCGCATGAAGCGGTCGCGGATGCCGCGGAAGTCGATCCACGCGTGCGAGAACTGGTGCAGGAACAAGGGACCGGCGTAGAGGTGATCGTAGCCGTACAGGTTTTCCCACTGGTAGGTCGCAGTCCAGGCCTCGAAGACATCGCGTGAAACCGGGTGGGTGGGCGAGCCCATGGCCAGCACGTACATCAGCACCGCCTCGGTGTAGCCCTCCCAGCCATAGTTGAGGAAACCGCTTTCGGGTTTCCAGCCCATCCGGATTGTCGCAGCTTGATCCTGCGCCCAGCGCCAGTCGATGCGGCGGTACAACGCCTGGGCAATGCTGCGCAACTCGCGTTCCTTCGCCCCCTCGGATCGGAAATACTGCGCCGCGGTCAATGCGCCGGCGATCAGCAGCGACGTGTCGAGCATCGACAGCTCCGAGCGCCAGACGCGCTTGCCGGTTTGCATGTCGAGAAAGTGGTAATAGAAGCCCCGGTAACCGGTCGCCGTTGGCGCGCCGCTCTGGTCGCCATCACGGAAGAAGCGCAGCGCCGCCAGGATCCGCTGCACGGCATCGGCGCGCCCGATCCAGCCGCGTTCCACGGCCACCGGATACGCGGCCATGCCGAAACCGACCACGGCGATGCTGCACGGCGAGCCTTCGCGCGAGGTATCCGCTATCAGGCCGTTGTCGGGACGGGTATTGAGCGGAAAGTATTCGAAGGCGGCGCGCTGCAGTGCATCGAGCAAGGCGCCGTCGGGCCAGGTCGACAATTCGACCGGGTTCGGCGGTCGCTTGTCGCCGCTCTTCCTTGCTCGGATGCTGACGTCTTTGCTCACGAGGTTTTTCGATATCGCCTGCCCGTGTCCACCAGCGACACGGATCTTCCGAACGTCGTCCTGTGCGGCTAACCCATAGATGATCCCGGCAGCATGCAGCGTGTCCATGCGGCCATTCTCGCGTTACGTCTGCGCGCTCATCGCGAGGGTCAAACTCTTTCTGTCCACGCAGGTAAACAGATTCTTCCACGATTTCACGAACGCCGCACCGCCATGTTGCAGCTTCTCGCGAGCAAGTCGGAGCCGCTGACCTTGAAGCCGGCTCACCCGGCACACTGAGCCACCAAGGAAACACACTGACCATGAAACGCTTTCGATACTTGATGCTTGCCTTTCTGCTGGTCACCGCGGGGGCCAACGCCGTCGTCATCCGCGGCGACGTTCCGGACTCCAAATACCTGGTTTCCGAAAACGCATTGCCAGCCCTTGCAGATCTGCCGATGGAGGGCCACGGAACCCTGATCGCGAAACGCTGGGTGCTCACGGCTGCACACGCCGTACAGATGATGCTGGCAATGCCGGAACACAGTTACGTGACCATCGCCGGCAAGCGCAGGACGGTCGTGCGGATCATTGTCTACCCGGATTTCCCGAAAAGCTGGACACAGTGGAACCAGCTGCTCAAACTCATGAGGACGGAGGATCCGTCAGCGTGGATGGCAGGCTTCGAGTCCTATCGGGCCGCCATGCACGACATCGCGTTGCTGGAGCTGGCGAAGCCGGTCGATGAGGTCGAACCAATGAAGCTCTATCTCCGCCCTGACGAACTCGGGCGCGTAGCGGAGATTTTTGGCAAGGGTGCGACAGGGAACAGTCTGACCGGAGCCGCCCCGGACGCACCACACCGAACCCGGCTGCGCCGTGCATACAATCGGATCGTGGCCGCCAAAGACCAATGGCTTTACTACAAGTTCGACTGCGGAAGCGCTGCCCTGCCGCTGGAGGGCATGACAGGCAGTGGCGACAGCGGCGGGCCTGTCCTGATCGAAGATCACGGCACGTGGAAGCTGGCGGGCATCGCCCAGGGCCTGCACGGAACGAAGTCGGACCTGCTGGCCATGCGCGCCGGAACCTTTCGCATGGGTGCATGCGGGCAGGAAGTGTCCGACACACGCGTTTCCTTCTACGCGCGGTGGATCGAAGACACCATCAAGAGTCAGTGATCCTCTGGCGCCATCTGGACGATCGCTGGATGGTCACTAGCGTGTTCAGTTATGGAATCGTTCAATTGACCGATCGTCACAACAGCCACTTTGGGAGATCGAGTCGGGCCGCGACTGTCTCATAGCGGCCGGAGTCTCACTGGCGCGCCGGCGACACGGAGTGCTTGATGGCGCGTTGCGCACAGGTACGGGGTGCCGCAAAAACCGATGCGCGGACAGTGGCTCCATGAAGTCAGGTGGCACGTCGCCCGATGGCGTCGTGCCGGGCCACGCGCGCACGATTGCCGCAAATCGCGCCCGAGCACCAGCGGCGTCGACGGTTGCGCGCCACGAAGAGCAACCTGCAGGCTGGATGCGCGCATTTGCGTAGCAGCCCTGCCTGCGGCCCGGTCAGGATCTCCAGCGCGTCCAGGGCCAATGCGCGGATCAGGGTGTCGCGCTGCGCGCTTGCGGCAGGCAGCGACTTGCGCGGACCCGCT
>DATCSF010000165.1:0-23147 GCA_036568625.1 Rhodanobacteraceae bacterium
CACGTACCGGGCACCTCGTATGGCGTCGCGTTGCGCGGCTGCTTCGCGTGGACCGGGGACACCCGCCCGATTCCGGAAGTGCTTTCGGCGATCACCGACGCGCACACGCTGGTTGCACACGATTGCGCGCGGGCCGGCAACCCCTCGCATACCGGCGTCGATGACCTCGAACGCGAATACCCCGACGACTTGCGCGCGCGCCTGCTGCTTTATCACTACGGCAGTGAAGCCGATGCGCAGGCATTGCGCGTGCGCGGCTTCAAGGTCGCGGAACCGGATGGCCGTTATCCCTTGCTCGCGCCGCACCCGGTGCGGGCGGAAGCAGGTTGATGAAACCGGAAGCGCCGCTGGCATTGCAGACCTCGCCCGCACCACCGGACGCACTGGGGCGCGCGCTTCGCGACCTGCGCATTTCGGTGATCGATCGCTGCAATTTCCGGTGTTCGTATTGCATGCCTGAAGAAGCGTATCCCGTCGACCACGCTTTCCTGCGTGCCCGCGACCGCTTGGGTTTCGACGAAATCGAACGCATTGCGCGGGTGTTCGTCTCGTTGGGCGTGCGCAAGCTGCGGCTGACCGGCGGCGAACCGTTGCTGCGGCGTGATCTTCCACAACTGGTCGCACGCCTCGCGGCGATCGAGGGCGTGGAGGATCTGGCGCTCACCACCAACGGCGCGCTGCTGGAGAAATTCGCGCGGCCCCTTCGGGTTGCGGGACTGCGGCGCGTCACCGTCAGCATGGACAGCGTGGACGCGGATGTATTTCGCAGGATGTCGGGCGGGCGTGGCGAACTTGCGCAGGTCGAAGCGGGAATTGCGGCGGCAGAACGGGCGGGTTTCACGCCGATCAAGATCAATTGCGTCGTGATGCGCGGCGTGAACGATGGGGGCGTGCTGGATCTGGTCGCCCGCTTTCGCGGCACCGGCCATGTGGTGCGTTTCATCGAATACATGGACGTCGGCACCGTCAACGGCTGGCGCGGCGACCGGGTCGTCCCCGGTGCGGAGCTGGTGCGGCGCATCGACCAGCGCTGGCCGTTGGAGCCGCTTCCGCGCAGCGCTGCATCCACGTCGCGCCGGTGGCGCTTCCGCGACGGCGCGGGAGAAGTCGGCTTCATCGATTCGGTGACCAAGCCGTTCTGCGGCGGCTGCACGCGCGCCCGACTGTCGGCCGACGGCAAGCTGTACACCTGCCTGTTCGCGCACGCCGGACACGATCTGCGCGCATTGTTGCGCGCGGGCGAATCCGACGCGGCTGTGCGCGCGGCCATCGCAGGCATATGGAGCCATCGTGGCGATCGCTACAGCGACCGTCGCGCGGAATTGCGCGCGGCAGGTGTGCTGGAGCATGTCGAAATGTTTGCGATCGGAGGCTGAATGCGCGGCGGCAAACTCACCCATCTCGACTCATCCAATCGCCCGCGCATGGTGGACGTCGGTGCCAAGGCAGCGACCGCGCGAGCCGCGGTTGCCGAAGCCGTGGTGCGCTTTCCGGAAGACGTTGCCGGCGCTTTGCGCCAATGCGGCCTGCACAGCAAGAAGGGTCCGGTGATCGATACCGCGATCGTGGCCGGAACGATGGCCGCCAAACGCACCCACGAGCTGATTCCGTTCTGCCATCCGCTGGCGATCGAGCGCTGTAGGATCGAAGTGGATTTTGTGTCGGATACCGATCTTGCGATCCGTTGCGAGGTTGCGATCAGCCACAAGACCGGCGTGGAGATGGAGGCGTTGACCGGCGCCAGCGTGGCGGCGCTGACCGTATATGACATGTGCAAGGCGCTGTCGCACGAAATCGTGATCGCAAGCGTGCGCCTGCTGGAAAAATCCGGCGGCAAGCGCACGGTGAAGGCCGGCAAGGCTGTATCGCGAAAACAGGGAGCGGCGCGATGAACTACCGGCTGTTGTATTTCGCCTCGTTGTGCGACGCGGCGGGTCGCGTGGAGGAAACCGTCGCGAGCGAGGCGGGGGATGTGCGCGCTCTGTATGCCGAGCTTGCTGCACGGCACGGTTTTACCTTCACGCCGGATCGGCTGCGGGTGGCGGTCAACGGCGCGTTCACCGACTGGAATCACCGTCTCGCCGACAACGATGAAGTGGTGTTTCTGCCGCCGGTCAGCGGGGGCTGAGATGTTCTCGGTCAGCGATGCACCGATCGATGCCGCGCGTTTGCAGCACGATCTGGAAGCCGCCGGCGTCGGCGCCGTGGTCTGCTTCGAGGGACGCGTGCGCGGTCACAACGATGGCCGTGCCGTGAGTGGACTTACGTATCAGGCTTATGTCGAGCTGGCCGAGGCCGAGGGCCGAAGGATCATTGAGGAAGCGCGCACGAGGTTCGCGGTCGAGCGCGTCGCCTGTGTGCATCGGATCGGCGATCTCGCGCTGGGTGAGGTCGCCGTCTGGGCAGGTGTGTCGGCGGGCCATCGTGCGGCGGCATTTGACGCCTGCCGTTACGTGATCGACGAGGTCAAGGCGCGCGTGCCGATCTGGAAGCGCGAACACTACGTCGAGGGCGCGTCGGAGTGGCTTCACCCGACGCCGGGTTCACGGAAATGATTGCTCGGACGCGTCCACGCCGGTATCCTGCTGCGTTCACTTCCTCGGAGAGGTGTCCGAGCGGTCGAAGGAGCACGCCTGGAAAGTGTGTAAGCGGCTAAACCCCGCTTCGCGGGTTCGAATCCCGCCCTCTCCGCCAGTTCCAGGAAAATCGTGAGATGCATGGGTGCGGGTGAGAACCCGCGGGTTCGACAAATTCGTCTGGAACGAATTTGGACAACCGAAGGTTGGCCCCGGGGGTGAGCATCAGGGATGATGCGAACATATCCCGCCCTCTCCGCCAGTTGTTCATGGTGGCCCCGTCGGCGCCTCCGCGACGATAGATCGAAAATCCCGCCAGGTCCGGAAGGAAGCAACGGTATCGGTTGACTCGTGCGCCGGAGATACGCTGGCGGGGCCGCCGCCATTTTGCGGCCTTGGTCTTGTCGCCCCGACTTGGCACAATGGACGGATGAGCTATCAGGTCCTCGCCCGCAAATGGCGCCCGAAGCAGTTCGATGAACTGGTCGGACAGGAACACGTCGTCAGGGCACTGACGCACGCGCTGGATTCCGGGCGCGTGCACCACGCGTACCTGTTCACCGGCACGCGTGGGGTGGGCAAGACCACCATCGCGCGCATCTTTGCGAAATCACTGAATTGCGAGAAGGGCATGTCCGCGCACCCGTGTGGTGAGTGCGCGATCTGCAAGGCGGTCGATGCCGGCCGTTTCGTGGATCTTATCGAGATCGATGCGGCCAGCAACACCGGCGTGGACGACGTTCGCGAGGTGATCGAAAACGCCCAGTACGCGCCGGCGCAGGGGCGCTACAAGGTGTACCTGGTGGACGAGGTGCACATGCTTTCCAGGAGCGCCTTCAACGCGTTGTTGAAGACGCTGGAAGAGCCACCCGGGCATGTGAAGTTCCTGCTCGCCACCACCGATCCGCAGAAACTGCCGGTGACGGTGTTGTCGCGCTGCCTGAAGTTCGGCCTCAAGCGTTTGCTGCCGGAGCAAATCATCGGACAGATGCGGATGATCCTGGGTCGCGAAGGCGTCGCGTTTGATGACGGAGCGATCGAGGCGCTCGCGCGCGGTGCGGACGGTTCGCTGCGCGATGGATTGTCGTTGCTCGATCAGGCCATCGCGCACGGCGGCGGTTCACTGCGCGGCGACGACGTGCGCGCAATGCTGGGCACCATCGCCGACAACGACGTGGGCGCACTGCTGCGTGCGCTCGCCGACGGCGACGGCAAGGCCCTGATGGTGGAAGCCGATCGCATCGCGGGCTTGTCGCCGGATTTCGCGGTGGTGCTGGAGCAACTCGCGACCGCGCTGCACCGCATCCAGCTTCGGCAATTGGTGCCTGGCTTCGAGGGCGACGAATTCGAGCGCGAAGTGCTCGACGCGCTCGCAGCCGAAGTCGATCCCGAGGACGTGCAGGTGTGGTATCAGTTCGCCTTGCATGGCCGGCGCGATTTGCCATTGGCGCCGGATGTGCGGTCCGGGTTCGACATGACCCTGCTGCGTATGCTGGCGTTTCGGAGCACGGCGGATGGCGCCGGAAGCGTCGCGCCGCGTGCCGCACCGGCGGTGCGTGAACCTGTACCGTCCCCACGAGCCGCATCCACGGCCCGCGCGGCGACTCCCCGGCTGGAAACGGATCAGCCGAACGGCATCGCGGATGTTCCGGAACATCCGACAGAGCCCAGGTCGGCCGCACCGCGCATCGATGGCATCGCCGACTGGGAAGCATGGATTCAACGGGCGGGCTTGGGCGGTCCGGTGGGATTGCTCGCGCAACACGCGGTACCGCGATCCTTCGAGGGCGACGTGCTGACGCTGGCCCTGAAACCCGAGCACATGATTTTTTGCAGCGATGCGCTTTGCAGACAGTTGCAGGATCAGCTCGGTGATGCGATAGGCCGCAAGTTGCGCGTGCGCATCGTGCAGGGGGCGGTCGCCGAGACGCCGGCCACCCGCGCGGCAAGGGCCCGGTCCGACGAACAGGCCGCGGCCGAACGTGCGCTGGCGGATGATCCGATCGTCCAGGACATGCAACGCCAGCTCGGCGCCCAAATCATCCCGGAAAGCATTCGACCCGCAGGCAGACAGGCATGAAAGGACAATTGGGACAACTGATGCAGCAGGCGCAGCGCATGCAGGAAGAGCTGAAGCGCGCGCAGGAAGAAATCGCGAAACTCGAAGTGACCGGCAGCGCCGGCGGCGGCATGGCGGAGGTGACCATGACCGGTCGCCACGAAGTGCGTCGCGTGCACATCGATCGCAAATTGATCGCCGAGGATCCGGAGATGGCAGAGGACATGGTGGCGGCCGCCGTCAACGACGCCGTCAACAAGGTTGCCGAAGCCAGCCAGCAGAAACTCGGCAGCGTCAGTTCCGGCATGAATCTTCCGCCGGGGCTCAAGCTGCCGTTCTGACGCGGGACGTACAAGCTGCTGCGCAACTCGCCACATCCATGTGGCTCGTTGTGTGGGTCGCCAGAGCCTCGCTGGACTTGTCCGGGCTATTCAAGTCGGCAGTCCTGCCGATTTGGTCGACAGCTTGCGCGCCGGCGGCGCTCGGCATCCTCATGTACTGACGTGTACACTCCGGTGCCCGGCGTCGCGCAACCTGTCATCCCCGGACGCTCGTACGCCGGTTGTTTGCCTTGCGGATCGTGATGAGCCAAAACTCCAATCTCCTGACCGAACTCATCGAGGCGCTGCGCTGCCTGCCTGGCGTCGGCGCCAAGAGCGCGCAGCGGATGGCATTCCATTTGTTGGAGCGGGATCGCGAAGGCGGCGTGCACTTGGCCGAATGCTTGCAGCGGGCGATGCAGCGCATCGGCCATTGCAGGTCTTGCCGCAATTTCAGCGAATCGGACGAATGCCCGATTTGCGCGAACGCGTCGCGCGATGCTGCGCTGCTGTGCGTGGTGGAAACGCCCGCCGACTTGCTGGCGATCGAGCAGGCCACCGGTTACCGCGGCCGCTACTTCGTGTTGATGGGGCGTTTGTCGCCGCTGGATGGCATGGGGCCGCACGAACTCGGCGGCGACCTCCTGACGCGCAAGCTTGGCGGTGGCGAAGTGCACGAACTGGTGATCGCGACCAATCCCACCGTGGAAGGCGAGGCTACCGCGCACTGGCTGGGGCAGCTCGCGCGCGCGGCTGGCGTACGGGCGACCCGATTGGCGCATGGCGTGCCGTTGGGGGGAGAACTCGAATATGTCGATCGCGGCACGCTGGCCCACGCATTCGGCAGCCGCATGACGATGGAGTGAGATGCGATGTCGACACAAGGCGAACCCGTGTTGCAACTGCAGGTTCCGGGAGTGGAAGAGTATCTGACGTTGCGCGTGGCCGCCGGCCTGAGCGCGATGAGCCCCGAAGGTGCGCGGGAGGGACTCAAGGCAAGTTGGTGCTCGGTGTGTGTACGCGTGGGTGACGAGTTGGTCGGCATGGGTCGCGTGGTGGGCGACGGCGGTCTGTTCCTGTTCGTGGTGGACATTGCGGTGGCGCCGTTCTGGCAGCGGCGCGGACTGGGGCGGCGCATCATGCAGGCGCTGATGGAACAGGTGCATGCCCGCGCGCATTCGCGCACGATGGTTGGATTGATCGCCGACGGCACGGCGAACCGGCTGTACGAGCAGTTCGGTTTCAAACTGGTGGCGCCCGCCGCGCATGGCATGCTGCTGCGCATCGAAAAAGGAGAGTACGCGTGAGCGACACGATTTTCGACAAGATCATCCGTCGCGAGATTCCCGTCGACGTCGTGTACGAGGACGGCGACATCCTCGCGTTCCGCGACATCCACCCGCAGGCGCCGGTGCACGTGCTGTTCGTCCCCAAGAACAAATCGCTGCCGACCTTGAACGACTGCGGCGAGGCCGATGCGCCGCTGCTCGGCAAGTTGCTGCTGGCGGCGTCCGCGTACGCCAAGCGCGAGGGCTTCGCCGACGAGGGTTATCGTTGCGTGATCAACTGCAACCGCGGTGGCGGGCAAACCGTGTTCTACCTGCACGTGCATCTGCTGGCGGGCAGGCAGATGCCCGAGAAGATGTCCTGAGCAGAAGCGTGAAAAACGACGCCCGCCTGCGCGGGCGTCGTGTCATGCAACGTGTCGATCAGCCTTTCTTCGGCGGCGGAGGTGGTGGCGGCGCGCGCCGTGGCACCACGATCACGCGCGGCGGGAAAAACGCCGGCCCGCCCCAGCCGCAGCCCCAAGGCGACCAAAACGGATCGCAGAACCCGCCCCATGGACCCCACGGTCCGTAGGGGTAGGGTGTCGCCGCGTATGCGGGACGTGGTTTCCACAGGTATATGTTGCTGGCTTCGACCCTCGGATAGGTGTAGTCGAACTCGCCGATCTTGTGCTGGACGGTGCCGGCGAGGGTGCCGGTTACGGTGATCTCGCGGCCCTTGGCGAAGACTTCCGGATCGTAGAAACCCTGCCTGCAAGCCACGAAGCGGCCCAGGCTTTCCTCGCTGCGCTTCGGGCGCGCCTGCGAATCCAGCGGCTCGGCGAGCACGAAGAAGCAGGTTTGCTGCTCGCGCGGTTGCGTCTCGACGATTTCGCCACCCCAACGCACCTGGGTGGCGCCGGTGGTGCCGCTGCGCGCGGCCTCCAGCGTCACCGGCGCGTAGTTGCCTACCAGCGGTTGCGGAATGGTGGCGCAGCCCCCCAAGAGCACTGCACCCGCCACGGAAAGAAACAGGACACGACGCGACATGGCATCCTCCGGAATGAACCGCTACAGGTATTTGACCACACGGCGTGGCCGGAAATGACGCACGCGCCGCACGAATTCGCGGATCCGTTCAGGCGGCGGTTCAGAAAAAGCATAACGCAAGGCAAGGTATTCGGTTGACAGTTCGCGCAAAGCCGAGGCCGAATCAGGAAGTGCCGCGGCGGTGCGCAGATAGAAGTCGTGCGGCCCTTCGGCGCGCCGGCGCACGATGCCGCAGCGCGCGAGGCGGTGTTGCAGGCGCAATTGTGCGGCAGCGAGCGCGTCGCGCGGTTTGGCGCGCGGGCGCAATGTCGCGAGCAGCGCGCCAAGCCCGAGCGCCACGAATATCGCGATCGCCAGCGCCACGCCAAGCATTTGCGCGGTGGTGTGCTCGATACCGAACCGGCGGAACAGGTGGCTTTGCGACAATGCATCGAAACCGATGACCGCCTGTCCCCACCAGCGGTTGATCACGTCCAGCCGGTCGCGCCATGGCAACCACCCATTGCCGCCGCCGCCACCGACGTCGCCGGCCGCGTCGCCGGTGCCGGCGAGGATCACGCGGCTGACCGCGGCGGTGGGATCGACGCGTACCCAGCCGCGCCCGGCCAGCCACACCTCCGACCACGCGTGCGCGTCGGATTGGCGGACCAGCAGGTAATGCGCGAAATCGTTCCAGTAGCCACCCTGATAGCCGATCACGACGCGCGCCGGAATGCCGGCCGCGCGCATCAGGAAGG
Source organism: Rhodanobacteraceae bacterium (assembly GCA_036568625.1). Classification (GTDB taxonomy): domain Bacteria; phylum Pseudomonadota; class Gammaproteobacteria; order Xanthomonadales; family Rhodanobacteraceae; genus 66-474. Next base: position 8,008 of record DATCSF010000165.1, read on the forward strand.
TGAAGGCGCTGGCGTAGTGTTCGCAAAACCCCGTTTTGGTGTCGAACAGGAAATCGTCGATGCTGTTGCGGCCCAGCGGCGGCGCATCGAGGTCGTACACGAAGCCGCCGTTGCGAAACAGGTCCAGTGCATCGCCGATGATGGCCCTGTCGTTCGCGCCGGCCGCGGCGCGCCAGCGTTCGGCGAGTGCACGCGCGCGCGGATCGAACCCGTCCGGCAATGCCAGGGCAGCCGCGCGGATGCGCGGATCGAGCCGTTCCGGCGCAAGCCGATAATCGGTGGCAGAAGCGATGCGGTAGCGAATCGCGTGATCGATGGGTTTGCTCGACCACAAGGTGTGATCCGGCCCCATGATCGCGTCTTCGGGACCCTTGATCGGTACGTCGAGCGCGAACATCCAGTGACGATGGCTGGGCAGCAGCGTCACCTCGTAGTACCTTACCGGGCCGCGGACGCCAACTGGCGCTGGCCGCCACGGGCGCCGCGCCGCCGCGCCGGGCAGCCACGCGCGGCCGTCGAACTTCCACAACACCATGCCGCGGAAGTAGCGCAGGTTTTCCAGTGGCGGCGGACCCTCGAAACCGATCCGCATCGCCACCGCGTCGTCGGTCAACAGCGAATGCAGATCGCCCGGCGCCATGCGATCGGTGATGCCGGTGCGCGCTACGCCGCCGCCGTCGGGCGCGCCCCATAGTGGCGTCGCCAGCCGGGGAATCAGCAGGAAACCCAGCAGCGCGGCGGGCAGGCTGGTGGCCAGCAACACAGTACTCGTCTTGAATGCTGGCAGCCAGCCGGGCTCGGGCAGGCCCGGCTGCAGCGCGCGCAGCGTCGCCAGCGCGGGCAACAGCATCAGGCCGACAACGATGGTGAATCCCATCGACTGGTCAAACAGCAGTGCGCTCATCAGGATGAAGCACGCGAATCCGACCGCCATGCCTGCATCGCGCGCCGATTCGGTTTCCAGCACCTTCAACACCAGCAGCCCGCACACGATCGCGGCGCCGGGCTCGCGGCCGAAGGGCGTGCCGTAGACGGCGACCATCGCGGCCGGGACCGCCACCAGCATCACGATGCGCAACCAGGCCGCGACGCGTCGGGGCTGCCGGCGACGTTGCCACCAGCGCGCGGCAAGGATCACGGCGAGTGCGGCCGTGTACCACGCGGGCAGGTGCGCGGCATGCGCGGCCAGCGTGCAGAACACCGTCACGCACAACAGGCTGAAGGGCAACTCGGCGAGCGGCGACACGGCGACGCGGATGGCTGGCGGCGAATCGTGGCGCTTCACGGCAGCTCCGCCAGCGCGGTGAGGCAGCGATGGTAATGCGCGGCGTCGCTGGCGGGACCCAGCGCGCGGCCGTCCTCCAGGATCAGGATCCACGGATGTGCGGCATTGTAGGCGTCGCATACGCAGCCAGTCAGCCGCGAGATGCGGGTTTCGCGATCCACGCCAGCGAAGGCGTTCCAGTCGAACTTCAATGGCTGGCTGGGCGCGGCGCGGTCGAACTCGCGCACCAGCAGGTGCTCGTGGCGGGCGCTGGCCTTCCACGCGACGTGCCGGATCGGATCGCCCGCGTGGTAATCGCGCAGGCCCGCGAAGTCGTCGCCGCCCGCGATGCGTTCGTTCGGATCGTCGTTGCGCGCGGGCGGTAGCACACAGCCCAGGACGCGCGGATACACCAGCACACGTTGCGCCGGCGTGATCCAGCTCCAGGCGCGAAACAAGCCGAACGGCAGTGTGCTGGAAATCCGCAGGCGTGGCACATCCACCCAGCCGCGCGATCGGGTGGGCATGGTCACGCTGGCGCGACTGATGTCCGGCCGCAATGGACAGGGTTGCTCCTGTGCGTCCACCGCGATGGTGAGGCCGGCGCGGACGCGACGGTCGTCGGCGAACGCAAGCTGCAGCGGCAGGCGCGCGCCGCAGAAGCCGTGCTCGGCGTGCAGCGAGCGCAGGATGAGATCGTGCAATTCGCGCCAGGTCAGCAGCATGCTGCCGGCCAGCGCCGCGCCCAGCATGCAAGTCAGCAGCAGCGCCGCGTTGTTCTGATAGTTCAGTGCGCCGAACAGCATCACCATCAGCAACAGCCCGAAACCCAGCCCGGCGCGCGTAGGCACGATGTAGATGCGGCGGCGGTCCAGCCGCACCGGCAGTGATTCCGGCTGGCGTCCACGCGCGAGGCCGGGCAGCCGGTTCAAGACGCGCGCCGCGACGGCGAAAGGTCCGCGATGCGCAATGCCGTCCATCGTTACTCCACCGCGACGGATTCCAGCAGCATCTGCGCCAGCGTGTCGCGCGCAAGGTTGCGTGCAGGCATCAACCTGTGACCCGCGACCGCCACGAACACCGCCTGCACGTCCTCGGGCAGCGTGTAATCGCGATTGCCCAGCAGCGCCCATGCACGCGCGCAGGCCAGCAGGGCAAGCCCGGCGCGCGGTGACAGCCCGGTGCGGATTTCGTGGTGCTTGCGGCTGGCGGTCATCAGCGCCTGCACGTAATCGACCAGCGCCGGGCTGGCGGTGATCGTGCGCGCTTGCTGACGCAGCGCGGCAATGTCGGGCGCGGTGAGGCGCGGCGCCAGACGATTGACCATGCCCGCGCGATCTTCGCCGGTCAGCAGGCGGCGTTCGGCTTCGGCATCGGGATAGTCCAGCGCGATGCGCAGCATGAAGCGGTCGAGCTGCGAATCGGGCAGCGGGTAGGTGCCGGCCATGTCCAGCGGGTTCTGGGTGGCCACCACCAAAAAAGGTTGCGGCAACGCGCGGCTCGCGCCGTCCACGGTGACCTGGTTCTCGGCCATCGCTTCCAGCAACGCGCTTTGGGTCTTGGGCGTCGCGCGATTGATTTCATCGGCCAGCAGCAGTTGCGCGAAGATCGGCCCCGGCTGGAACCGGAAGGCGCCGCTATCGCGGTCGAACACGCTGACGCCGACGATGTCGGTCGGCAGCAGGTCGGAGGTGAACTGGATGCGTCGGAAAGTCAGCCCCAGCGTCGCGGCGAGGGCGTGCGCCAGCGTGGTCTTGCCGACGCCCGGTACATCCTCGATCAAAAGATGCCCGCCCGCCAGCGCGCAGGCGAACGCCATCCGTACTGCGCGGTTCTTGCCGACCAGGACCTCGTTGACCTGCGCGATCGCGGCATCCAGCCGCTGGCGCAACAGATTGTCGGCGGGTGCCCTAATGGCCGAGGGGACGGTTTGGTCCATGTCGTTTTTGGCGCGTTCTTGACGTGCAGGCAGTGTACGGCAGCGCGCGTCACGCCTGCGCGAACAAGGTCAAGGTATCGCGACGCCTGCCTGCCGCAGCAGCCGCGCCAGCGCGATCAGCGGCAGCCCGATCAGTGCGGTCGGATCCTCGCTTTCGATGCGCTCGAACAGGGCGATGCCCGCACCTTCGGATTTGAAACTGCCCGCGCAATCGAGCGGGCGTTCGCGCGCAACGTAATGCTTGATCTCGTTGTCGGAAAGATCGCGAAATACCACGCGGGTATGGTCGGCACAAGTCTCAAGGCGTCCGTCGCGGCCGTCGATCACGCACAAGCCAGTAAAAAAATCCACGCTGTTTCCGCTGCTTGCACGTAATTGTTGATGTGCATTTTCGACACTGCCGGGTTTGTGCAACACGGCATCGCCCAGCGCAGCAACCTGGTCTGAACCGATCACCAGCGCGTCGGACCGGATCCTCGATACCGCTTGGGCCTTGGTAGCGGCGAGGCGGGTTGCGCGCGCTGCCGGTGCCTCGCCGGGGAGTGGTCGTTCGTCCACGTCCGGCGCGACTTGTTCGAACTGGTCCAACAGGCGACGCAGCAGTTCGGCCCGGTAGCGCGAAGTCGAGGCCAGCACGATCCTGGGTGGGTTCATCGTTGCGAGAGATCCTCGATTTTGTCGCGCACCGCGGTTTCCAGCGCGCGTTGCGCGGAATCGAGTTCCTGCAATTGCCGTCCCAGCGCGCCGCGGGCCTTGCCGATCGCACTGACGGCTGCGTCAAGCTCGCGCTGGTTGGCATTGTCGGCTTCATCGCGCAACCAAAGCCGATGCGCCAGCAGTTCGCGCAGTGCGGCATCGACCGCCTGGCGCGCTTCGGCTTCGCCCGCGGCCGGCTGGTTGGGCCCCATCGACATGGATGCGTGTGCACGCGCCAGCCGCGAGCGGCACTCCTTGAGGTCGTGTTCCAGGCCGTCGGCTTCCAGATAAAGCGTGCGCAGCGCCCGCTGGTGGCGCATGTGGCGGGCCAGCAGAAATACGATCAGGACGCAGGCGACCACCGCCACCAGTGCGGGCAGGCCGATGGCAATCAGGCCGGTGGGGAGGGTGGTCAAAAGGCGAACCGGTACAATGGCATGAGGATATGGCAAGCATGATACGGGCCAAGCCGCAGTGCCGCTCGCCGGTTGACTTTGTGCAGTGCAGAATCTAGCATTCCGCGCTTATGTCCGCGTCCCTGCCAGCGAGTGTGGACGCCGAACGCACGGTGGCCGGGCGGCGGTCTTTCGAAGGCGTTTTGCCGGTTGCGGAATTGCCGCGGCTGGTCGGGGCGCTGGCGGAAGATTGCGGCGAGGTTGCCTATCGACTGGACTTCGAGCAGGGCGAGCTGGGCGGTCCGCAACTGCACGTGGTGCTTCGGGCTGGCCTGACGCTGCAGTGCCAGCGAACGCTGGAACCGTTCGTGTTTCCGGCCGAAGTCGATACCCGGCTCGGGCTATTGGCGGACGAAAAGGACGCGGACGCGCTGCCCGGAGACTGCGAGCCGCTACTGCTGGAAAGCGGCGCGCTATCGCCGCGCCGGGTGATCGAGGACGAATTGTTGTTGGTCTTGCCGCTGGTACCCGTCAAGCCCGGCAGCGAGGCCTTGCAGGGCGAATGGAGTGCGCCCGAAGACCATCCGCAGGCTGCGGAATCGGGCGAGACGGCCACGTATCCGTTCGCGGAATTGCGCAAGTTGCTCGAATCACACAGGAAGTAAAATTGCATGGATCCTCTGGGCCCCTGTCGGCGTGCTCCCGACCCTTCAGCCCCTTGAGTCAAGGGGCGATCAAGCCTTGTTGCACGAGGGTTTGACGGGGTCGGAGCCATGTCAGATGGGTTGCCGCGAGGGTCGGTACGAAAGGCGGAATGTCCGTCATTAGCATTGTTTTCAGGAGAGCCATCATGGCCGTTGCAAAAAGCCGCAAATCCCCGTCCCGTCGCGGCATGCGCCGTTCGCACGACGCGCTGGACAAGGTGCAGCTCGCCACCGACCCGACGTCGGGCGAGATCCACCGCCGCCACCACATCACCAAGGACGGCTACTACCGTGGCCGCAAGGTGATCGAGGACAAGCAGGCGATCGTCGACGAGGATTGACCTCGTTGGTGGCAATGTCGCCAATCCACGCACGGCGCTTGCGGGCGCCGTCGCGTTTTTTTGTGCGCGCACCAGACCCTAATTGAACGGGGAACCCTACCTTGACTTACGCCCGCATCCTCGCCACCGGCAGTGCCCTGCCGGAACGTGTTGTCACCAACGCGGACCTGGCAAAGCTGGTCGACACCAGCGACGAATGGATCCGCACCCGCACCGGCATCCGCGAGCGTCGGGTCGCCGCCGACGGCGAAACCACGGGTGATCTGGCATTTCGCGCCGCCGGGCAGGCGTTGCGCGATGCCGGCGTCAAGGCCTCCGAGCTGGACATGGTGGTGCTGGGCACCACCACGCCCGACATCATTTTCCCGGCCACTGCGTGCCTGATCCAGAACCGGCTGGGCGCGAACGGCTGCATGGCGTTCGACGTCAACGCCGCGTGCTCGGGTTTCATGTACGCGCTGGGCGTTGCCAACAATTTCGTGCGCGCAGGACAGGTCAAGAAGGCGCTGGTGATTGGCGCGGAAACGCTGACGCGCATGGTGGACTGGTCCGAGCGCGAAACCTGCGTGCTGTTCGGCGACGGTGCCGGCGCGGTGGTGCTGGAAGCCTCCGCCGAGCCCGGCGTGATCGCGACTTGCCTGCACGCGGACGGCGGCTACAAGGAGCTTCTGTACAACCCGGTCGGCGTATCGGCCGGTTTCAAGGACGAGAAGAACCACGGCGTGCGCATCCGCATGAGCGGGCGGGAAGTATTCAAGGTGGCGGTCAAGACACTGGACGCGCTGGTGGACGAAACCCTCACCGCGGCCAACATGCATGCCGGCCAGATCGACTGGCTGATCCCGCACCAGGCCAACCTGCGCATCATCGAAGCGACAGCCAAGCGCCTCGGCATGTCGATGGAGCAGGTGGTCGTCACCGTCGACAAGCACGCCAACACGTCTTCCGGTTCGGTACCGCTGGCGCTGGATGCCGCGGTGCGCTCGGGCCGCATCAAGCGCGGGCAGAACCTGCTGCTGGAGGCTTTTGGCGGCGGGTTTACCTGGGCCTCCGCGATGGTGCGGTATTGAGAGCGGGGAAGTGAGGCGGCGCCGGCGCGCACCGTCGTTGTCGCGCGGAGACATGCCACGTTTCCAATGGCTTCGGGTGCGATTCGTCGCGATCCTTGCACCCACCGCTACCCACCCCAATCCCTATGCATGAGTAAGCAAAGCATGAACAGTCAAGTGCCCGCCGCCAACCTCGCCTTCGTCTTCCCCGGCCAGGGCTCGCAATCGGTCGGGATGCTGGCCGAACTGGGTGCCGAATTTCCGCAAGTGCGAAAGGTTTTCGACGAAGCTTCCGAAGGCGCCGGCCTCGATTTGTGGAGGCTCGCGCAGAGCGGCCCCGAAGCGGAACTCGGCCGGACCGAAAATACCCAACCCACGCTGCTGGCCGCGAGCGTGGCGGTCTGGCGGGTTTGGCTGGCGCAGGGCGGGACGCTGCCCGGCCAGATCGCCGGCCACAGTCTCGGTGAATATTCGGCGTTGGTGTGTGCAGGCGCACTGCCGTTGCGCGAAGCCGCCGCACTGGTTGCCGAGCGTGGTCGCCTGATGCAGGCGGCTGTTCCGGCAGGCACGGGGTCGATGGCGGCGGTGCTGGGCGCCGACGACGAACTCGTGCAGCAGGTGTGCAAGGAAGTTTCCGGTGAAGAAATCGTCACGCCGGCCAATTACAACAGTCCCGGCCAGTTGGTGATTGCGGGCCACTCCGGTGCGGTCGATCGCGCGATTCAACGCCTGGGCGAACTCGGCGTGCGCAAGGTCGTCAAGCTCGCGGTGTCGGTGCCGTCGCACACCCCCTTGATGCGCGACGCGGCGCAGCAGCTTGCCGCGCGCATGGCCGAACTGCCGTGGCGCGTCCCGGAAATTCCGGTACTGCAGAACGCCGACGCCAAGGCGCACGTCGGCATCGAGTTCATCCGCGCAGCGCTTGAACGTCAGTTGTACATGCCGGTGCTGTGGACCGACACCGTGCAGTCGCTGGTGCGCAACGGCGCCACGAAAATTTTCGAGTGCGGCCCCGGCAAGGTGTTGGTCGGGCTCTGCAAACGCATCGACAAGTCGCTGGACGCGCGTTCGATCGGTACGCCGGTGGAACTGCGCACGGCACAGGCGGAGGCCCAGGCATGACACACGCGCTGCAAGGCGAAATCGCACTGGTGACCGGTGCTTCGCGCGGCATCGGCGCCGCGATCGCGGACGAACTGGCTGCGCAGGGCGCGAAGGTCGTTGGTACCGCAACTTCCGAAGCCGGCGCTCTGGCGATCGGCCAGCGCCTGGCCGCGCAGGGTGGCGAAGGCCGCGTGCTGGACGTCACCGACGGCGCCGCGGTGGAAGCACTGATCGAAGCGGTCGTGAAGGAGCAGGGCGGTCTTTCAATCCTGGTCAACAACGCCGGCATCACCCGCGACCAGTTGCTGATGCGGATGAAGGACGAGGACTGGCAGGCGATCCTGGATACCAATCTGACTTCGGTTTACCGCACGTCGAAAGCGGTGATGCGCGTGATGATGAAGGCGCGCAAGGGCCGCATCGTCAACATCGCTTCGGTGGTCGGCGTCACCGGCAATCCCGGTCAGACCAATTACGCTGCGGCCAAGGCCGGCATCATCGCGTTCTCGAAATCGCTGGCGCGCGAAATCGGTTCCCGCGGCATCACGGTCAACGTGGTCGCGCCGGGTTTCATCGACACCGACATGACCCGCGCGCTCACCGATGAGCAACGCAAGGCGCTGGAAGGTAGCATTGCCCTGGGCCGCCTGGGTGCGCCGGCGGATATCGCGCATGCCGTGGCCTTCCTCGCTTCGCCCGCCGCGAGTTACATCACCGGCGAGACGCTGCATGTCAACGGCGGCATGTACATGCCGTAAGAAGAATGGTCCAGTCGAAGCGGCTGTTCTGAAACGTCAGGCCAAGAATGGCCGTTTTGGTGTTTGATGGCCAACACGGCAGCGCACGCGAAGCGGCAGGACGAAGCGGCGATCATGGTCGATTGCACAAATGGAAGTCGGGTCATGGAAGGCCGCTCTGGCCCTTAGCTGTTGGAGGCGCCTTGAGTTTGCGGGTAGATCGATGGTGCGGCGATCAGGGACAATCGCACTCGATATGCCCATTGGAACCGGGTATTATGGCGACTTTCGTGTCGTGATCAGGATGGTCACGGAATCGCCGCACCGGCCCTAGGGGCCTTGATGGAAGAATCTTTATCGTGCGTCCGTTCGCGGCGCGTACGGACCGAGTGGGGAAGGGTCAGTCCCGACCTCGAACATTTGTCCCGGGAGGCACTGTCTCATGAGCAGCATCGAAGAGCGCGTCAAGAAGATCGTGGTCGATCAATTGGGGGTCAAGGAAGAGGACGTCACGCCGAACGCCTCGTTCGTGGATGATCTGGGCGCGGACTCGCTGGACACGGTGGAGCTGGTGATGGCCCTCGAAGAGGAATTCGAAACCGAAATCCCCGACGAGGAAGCCGAGAAGATCACCACCGTGCAACAGGCGGTGGATTACATCAAGGCGCACGTCAAATCCTGATTCGGCTTCGGCGCATGCCTACAGGCGGCGCGACGACGTGCCATGCGGCAACCCGAAAGCTGCGCCTTCAGTGCGCAGCTTTCGCTTTGATGGGCTTGTAACTGTGCGGCGGCGTATGGCGTCGACCTTCGCGGGGGCTGCCTGCGGAACCTGCGTGAAGTAGGCGTACAGGGCGCGTTGGCCCCGGAAAACATTCCCAACACGGAGTTACCATGAACAAGCGGCGTGTAGTGGTCACCGGGCTAGGCATCGTCTCGCCCGTCGGCAATGACGTCGCCACCGCGCGGCAGAACGTGGTGGCGGGCGTGAGTGGCATCGGCCCGATCACGCATTTCGATGCCAGCGCGTTCCCGACGCGCATTGCCGGCGAAGTCAAGAACTTCGATCCGGCGCAGTACATTCCGCCGAAAGACATCAAGAAGATGGATACCTTCATCCACTACGGCGTCGCGGCGGGCACCGAGGCACTGAAGGATTCGGGCATCGGCATCACCGAGGCCAACGCGCCGCGGATCGGCATCGCGGTGGGGGCCGGCATCGGTGGCATCGCCAGCATCGAACGTACGGCCATTGCGTACCACGAGGGCGGCCCGCGCAAGATTTCGCCGTTTTTCGTGCCGGGCTCGATCATCAACATGGTGTCGGGCAATCTCGCAATCATGCACGGTCTGAAGGGCCCGAACATCGCCTGCGTCACCGCCTGCACCACCGCGACCCACAATATCGGCCTCGCGATGCGCATGATCCAGTACGGCGATGCCGACGCGATGCTCACGGGCGGCGCCGAGTTTTCGGTCACCCCGACCGCGATCGGCGGGTTCTGCTCGGCACGCGCGATGAGCACCCGCAACGATGAGGCGACCCGCGCCAGCCGCCCCTGGGACAAGGACCGCGACGGCTTCGTGCTGTCCGACGGTTCCGGCATCCTGATGCTGGAGGAATACGAACATGCGAAGGCGCGCGGCGCGAAGATCTACGCCGAACTCGCCGGCTTCGGCATGAGCGACGATGCGTACCACATCACCGCGCCGAGCGAGGGTGGAGAAGGTGCGGCGCGCTGCATGGACAATGCGCTGAAGGATGCGGGCGTCAATCCCGACCAGGTGCGATACATCAACGCACACGGCACCTCGACGCCGCTGGGCGACCTGGGTGAAGTGCAGGCGGCCAAGCGGGTCTTCGGCGAGTATGCCCACAAGCTCGCGATGAGTTCGACCAAGTCGGTGACCGGGCATCTGCTCGGCGCGGCCGGCGGGGTGGAAGCGATCTTCACCCTGCTGGCGATGCGCGACAACGTGCTGCCGCCGACGATCAACCTGGACGAGCCGGGCGAGGGTTGCGATCTCGATTTCGTGCCCAATACCGCGCGCGAAGGCAAAATCGACATCGCGATTTCAAACTCGTTCGGCTTCGGCGGCACCAACGGTACACTGCTGTTCAAGCGTGTTTGAATTGCGGCGATTGCGGTGATGACGTGGCCTGCCTGCGGCTCGCGGGAACGCGTGACCTGCTTGCGCTGGCAGCCGCGCGGCCCGAGCGCTATCCCGCGCTGCTCGAAAGCGCCGCGCTTGGGCCGGCGGCGCGTTGGGACATCCTGTCCGCGTTTCCCGAAGACAGCCTGACGCTTGCGCGCGGCCGCGGCGTACGCGGCGCGGATGGTAGGGACCGCGGCGCCCGCTTTCTGGACGCGCTGGATACCGCGTGGCTGGCGCAGCATGACGGTGGCGGCGTTGCTGCAGAATTACCGTTCGTCGGCGGCTGGCTGCTTTACCTCGGTTACGAACTCGCGGCCGAAGTCGAGCCCACGCTCGCGATTCCCGCCGCGCGAGCCACGCGCGTGCCGGTTGCATTGGCGTTGCGCTGTCCGGCAGCGATCCTGGTCGATCGAACGGAGGATTGCACTTGGCTGGTGGCTGAACCTGGGCGCGAGGGTTTGCTGGATGCAATGCGGCTCGATCTCGACGCGCTTCCGGCGGGCGTGATCGTCGGTTCGTCGTTGCCGGATCTGTGCGAATTGCACGAAGACGATCCGCAACGATTTCTGGATGGCGTCGCGCGCGTGCATGATTACCTGCGCGTGGGCGATACTTTCCAAGTCAACCTGTCGCGCGCATGGCAGGTGCGTTTCGGCGCGGAACCCGCGCCGGCAGCGCTGTATGCCGCGTTGCGAAGAGCCAATCCCGCGCCATTTGCGGGGCTGTTGCAGCAGCCGGGCTGGGCGATCGCGAGTTCATCGCCGGAACGCTTGCTGCAGATTCGCCACGGCATCGCGCAGACGCGGCCAATCGCGGGCACGCGGCCGCGCGTCGCGGGCGACAATGATGCGGCCCGCGTCGCCGAACTGCTGGGGCATGCCAAGGAGCGCGCCGAGCACGTGATGCTGGTCGACCTGGAGCGCAACGACCTCGGTCGCGTCTGCTTGCCCGGCAGCGTCCGGGTGGACGAGATGATGACGGTCGAGAGCTATGCGCACGTGCATCACATCGTTTCGAACGTGCGCGGGCGGCTGCGGCCGGACGTGACGCCGGGGCGGGCGGTCGCGGCGATGTTTCCCGGGGGCACCATCACCGGTTGCCCCAAGGTGCGTTGCATGCAGATCATTGCCGAGCTGGAAGGCGTAGCACGCGGGGCGTACACCGGCTCGCTGGGTTATCTTTCCCGCAATGGCAATCTTGACTTGAACATTCTCATCCGCACGATGGTTCTCGAAGGAGATCGCCTCGGCTTTCGGGCGGGCGCCGGCATCGTGGTGGATTCCAACGCCGAACGCGAGCTCGCCGAAACCCGCGCGAAAGCCCGCGGCCTGCTGCGCGCCCTGGGACGCGACACATGACGGCGCGCGCGCTGGTCAATGGCGTCGCCGAGGAGCGCGTGTCGGTGTTCGATCGCGGGCTTGCCTACGGTGACGGCCTGTTCGAGACGATTCGCGCCGTCAATGGCGCGGCGCCACTATGGTCGCGTCACATCGCGCGCCTGGACCACGGTTGCGGCCGGCTCGGATTGCCAGTGCCCGATCCGGCGATGCTCGCCGATGAATTCGCGCGGGTCGTTCAAGGGTTGCCGGATGCGGTGGTGAAAATCATCCTGACACGCGGGATTGGCGAGCGGGGCTATGCGCCGACGTCGCCGGCACACGTCACGCGGATCGTGGCGGCGTTCCCGGCGCCGCAGGTGCCTGCGGATTGGTACCGCGATGGAATCCGGGTACGCTGTTGTGCGTTGCGCCTTGCGGCGCAGCCGAAGCTGGCCGGAGTGAAACACCTGAACCGGCTTGAACAGGTGCTCGCCCGCGGGGAATGGTCGGACGCGGGCATGGTCGAAGGCTTGTTGTTCGATCAGGCGGACAACCTGGTCTCCGCGACGGCGGCCAACGTGTTCGTCGGCATCGACGGCGTGCTGCTGACCCCGCCGGTCGACACGTGCGGCGTGGCGGGCGTGTTGCGCGGCGTGTTGCTGGAGACCCTGCCGGACATTCATGTGCGAACAATGAAGAAGGAAGACCTGATGCGGGCCGATGAGATATTCCTGACTTCGAGCGTGCGCGGTGTGCTGCCGGTGCGCGCGCTGGACGGGCGCTTGCTGCGCGTAGGCCGTCATGCGCGCGCCGCGCAGGCGCATTGGCGCGCGTTGGGGTTCCCGGGAGATGAAGCGTGACGCGTCATCGGAGCCGCGCCGGAGCAAGGCTTGTCGCGCGCGGCAATATTGCCGTGCGCACGTTGTCGATCGTCGTCATCCTGGCCATCGTTGCGGCGATCGCGTGGGGTGGCCTCACGTACCTCCATTTCACGCGCACGCCGTTGACCGTGCGTGCTAGCGGGCAGGCGCTGGAAATCGCCAAGGGCGAGGGGTTCAACGGCATCGTCGCGCAACTGCGGCAGGAAAAGCTCACCGACGCGCCGCTGTTGCTGTGGCGGGCGTTGGCGATGCGCCTGGGCGTCGCCAACAGGTTGCACGCAGGCGAGTACGCGCTGGCGCCGGGCATGACCCCGACCGTGCTGCTGGAAAACATGGCCGCGGGCAGGGTGCTGCATCGGCGCGTCACGCTGGTGGACGGATGGACCTTCGCGCAGGTTGTGGACGCGCTGAATGCTGCGCCCAAGCTGAAACACACGCCGTACGGCCTTCTCGGCGATGCATTGATCGCGCGCATTGGCAAAGCCGGACAGAACATGCCGGAAGGCGAGTTCATGCCGGACACCTACGATTACGTGCTCGGCATGTCCGATCTCGACATCCTCGAACGTGCGCACAAGGCGATGCAGGAATACCTTGCGAAAGAATGGGCGGCACGCGACCCATCGATCCCGCTGAAGACGCCGTATCAGGCGTTGATCCTGGCATCGCTGGTCGAGAAGGAAACTGCCGTGCCCGCTGAGCGCCCGAAGATCGCGGGCGTGTTCGAGCGGCGGCTCACGCTCGGCATGAAGCTTGATACCGACCCCAGCGTGATCTTCGGCATGGGCGCGGCTTATACCGGCAAGATCCACAAATCGGACCTTGAAACCGACACGCCGTACAACACCTACCTGCACGCCGGATTGCCGCCCACGCCCATCGCGCTGCCCAGCCGTGCCGCGATCCGCGCGGTGTTGCATCCCGCGGCGGGCGACGCGCTGTACTTCGTGGCCAAGGGTGACGGCACCCATGAATTTTCCGCGACGCTGGCCGAGCAGAACGCGGCGGTGCGAAAGTACATCCTAGGGAAGAAACAGTGAACTTGCCTCACGACAGCATTGTGCGGGTGACGTTGACATTCAGCCCGCCTGGGTCAAGGGTTTGACGGGCTCGGGGAGCGTGTCGATGTCGATGATTGCCAGTGACGGTCCGGGCAAGCGAGGTGCCACTGCTGGGCGGTTGGTTACGCTGGAAGGCGGCGAGGGCGCGGGCAAGAGCACGCTGCTCACCGGCCTGCGCGAGCATTTCGCACGCAGCGGCCTGGACGTGCTCTACACCCGTGAGCCCGGTGGTACGCCGGCGGGCGAAGCGGTGCGCGCGCTGGTGCTCGATCCTGCGCACCGGGGCATGGCCGTGGAAACCGAACTGTTGCTGATGTTCGCCGCGCGCGCGCAGCTGGTGCGCGAAGTGCTGCAACCCGCGCTGGCCTCCGGGCGCTGGGTGCTGTGCGACCGCTTCACCGACGCGAGCTACGCGTATCAAGGCGGCGGACGCGGCGTCGATGCTGCGCGGATCGCGGAACTGGAGCGCATCGCGACGGGCGGTTTGAAACCCGATCTGACCTTGCTGCTGGATCTTCCGGTCGCGCACGGTCGCGCGCGCGCCAGCCAGCGTGGCGATGCGGACCGCATCGAGGCCGAGCGCGACGAGTTTTTCGAACGCGTGCGCACCGCCTATCTCGTGCGTGCGCGCGCCGAACCGCAACGCTTTCATGTGATCGATGCCTCGAGGTCGGCGGACGACGTGTTGCGCGACGCCGTGTCGGCGATCGATGGTTTGCGAACGAGCGTGCCGACGTGACAGACGAAGAACCCGCCGCTGTCGCCATCGCCCCCGGCGATCCGCTACCGGCGTGGTGCGAGCCTGCCTGGCGCCTGCTGGCGGCGCGCGCGGCCAACGGCACGCTGCCGCACGCGTTGCTGTTGTGCGGCCCCCCCGGGCTCGGCAAACGTGCGTTGACCGAGATGTTCGTACGCGCGCGTTTGTGCGAAGCGCCGCGCGCCGGACGTGCGTGCGGGGCGTGCCGCGCGTGCAGACTGCTGGCGGCGGGCACGCATCCGGACCGGATGCGGGTCACGCTGGAGCCGAATCCCAAGACCGGCGTGATGCGCAAGGAAATCGTGGTCGAGCAGATTCGGGTTTTGTCGGCGCGGCTGGCGATGGCGAGCCAACTCGGCGGCTGGCAAATTGCGGTGATCGATCCCGCCGAAGCGATGAATGTCGCAACCCAGAATGCCTTGTTGAAGACACTCGAAGAACCGAGCGACGCCAGCCTGATCGTGCTGGTGGCCGACCAGCCGTGGCGGCTCAGCGCGACGATCCGCAGCCGCTGCCAGCGCATCGACATCGCGGTGCCGCCGCCAAGCGAAGCGTTGGCGTGGCTGGAAGCGCGCGGTGTCGGGTCCGCGGACGCCGTGCTGGCCGCGGCTGGCGGCAACCCGGGCCAGGCCTGGCTGCTGGCGGAGCAGGGTGGGATGCAGCGCCGTCAGGACGTCGCGCGCGATCTGCTGGCGCTCGCCGCGGGCCGTGGCGACGCGCGTGCGGTGGGCAAGGC
>DATCSF010000166.1:0-19464 GCA_036568625.1 Rhodanobacteraceae bacterium
GATGATGGCCACCCAGGCCGGAAAGACGCCCACCAGGCCCGGCACCAGCGTGCGCTGCCAAGGCCCCGGCAGCAACCAGCAGACCCAGCCCACGAATGCCGCGGCGACGAAGAAACCCGGCACCACCCCGGCGCTGGCGCGGCCCCACATCAGGAGTTCCTTGTCGAGCCGGCGGTCTTGGCGAAAAGCGCCAACCACGGCAATGCGATCACGGCCAGCATCCATATGGCCAGCGCCGTGGATATACCGACGGCCGCGCCGAACGCGTGTACCCACACGGCCAACGATGCCGCGGCCAGCAACACGCCGGCGATCCTGCCGGGGCGCGACCGGGGACGCGACAACCGCCAGTGGCAATGCGGGGAGGTCGCATAGAACGCGGCAGCGGAAGCCACCGCGGTCAACAATCCCAGAATGTTCCACCCGATGCTCACGGTGCCGGACTCACCAACGGTAGCGGGCGCTGAAAGTGACGGTACGCTCGTAGCCGTAGTAGCACCATGCCGCGCTGTTGCACACGGAGACGTACTCGCGATCGAAAAGATTGCTGGCGTTGAGCTGCAATCGCCAGTTCGGCAGGTCGTAGTGGACGGCGGCGTCGAACAGGGTGTAGGACGGCGTCTCCCACTGGTTGTAGATGTCGCCGTAATGCGCACCCACGTAGCGCACCCCGCCACCGAAGCCCAGACCGGCGAGCGGACCCGCAACCAGGGTGTAGTCGAGGCCCAGCGCGGCCTGTCGCCTGGGCAGCAAAGGAATCTGCTTGCCGAGCGAGGGCAAATCGTTGGTACGGGTGACTTCGGAATCGTTCCATGTGTAGTCGCCGTACAGGCTGAGATTGCGGCCGATGTTCCAGCGGCCTTCCAGTTCCACGCCACGCATCCGCGTTTCGCCCTGTTGCACCTGGAACAGGACGTGGTTGGGATCCACGGTGAGCGAGTTCTTCTGCGTGATCTGGTAGGCCGCGAGGGTCACCAGGCCGTTGCCTGTGATCGGCTGGAATTTCAGGCCGGCTTCGTACTGGTCGCCGGTGGTCGGCCTGAAGGCGTTGCCGGCGAAATCGATGCCGACGGTGGGTTGGAACGAGTGCGACCACGACACGTAGGGCACCCACCCGCCGTCGAACCGGTAGTTGACGCCGACGCGCCCCGAGAAAGCATGGTCGGTCTGCTGCGCGTGCGTGCCGCCGAGCAGCTGGTCGGTCCCGGTGTCGACGTGATCCTGGCGACCGCCCACGGTGAAGCCCCAGCGGCCGACATCGATCTGGTCCTGCGCGTACACGCCCAGTTGCTTCTGAACCTGCACCGCGTGGCTGGTGTAGGCGGGCACGGCGACAGGGCTGCCATAGACCGGATCGAACACGTCCAGCGGAGGTGCGTCGAAACTGAAAGCCGATGCATAGTCGTCGTTGGTGCGGCGATAGTCCACGCCCGCCAGTACCGTGTGCCGCAACGCGCCGGTGTCGAAGCTGTACTGCAGGTTGTTGTCGACGCCGAAGGTTTTCGTGTGGTTCTCGTTCGGAAAGGCGTAGCGCAGCAGGGTGCGGCCGTCGGCAAGCAGGCCGAAAGCGCCGATGTTGGCGCCGTTGTTGTCGACGTCGGCCTTGCCATAGCGCAGGTTCTGCTTGAACGTGACGCCATTGGCGAAGTCGTGGCGGAATTCGTAGCCGATCGAGGCCAGCGTCTTGTCGTAATCGTTCTGACCCGGCTCGCCGGTGAAGCGATGGCGGGAAATCTTGCCGTTGGGGTTGTCCAGCAGGGTGCCTTCCGCCGGCAGGAAACCGCCGCCCGAGGCGGTGGCGCCCCTCTGGAAGCGCGACAGCAGGGTCAGCGAAGTGGCGTCGGAGGGGTTCCACGTGAGCGCCGGCGCGAGGTAGTAGCGATCGTCCTCGATGTAATCGACCATGGTGTCGCTGTTGCGCGCCAGGCCGGTGAGGCGGTACAGCACGGTGCCCGATTCGTTGAGCGGTCCCCCGAAATCGAACTGCCCCTGGCGCAGGTTGAAGCTGCCCGTCTGGATCTCGACTTCGTGCAGCGGCTGTTCGGTGGGCCGCTTGCTGATCATGTTGACCATGCCGCCCGGCGGCATCGCGCCGTACAGCACCGAGGAGGGGCCCTTGATCACTTCCAGACGCTCCAGGCTATAAGGTTCGATGCGCGTGATGCCGGTACCGGGGCCGTCGGGCAGCGCGAGTCCATCGAGATAGCGCGCGGGCGAGAAACCCCGCACCAGCAGCCAGTCGCTGCGCGAATCCGGGCCGTAGCCGCCGCCCTGCGCACCGGCCACGTACCACATGGCTTCCTCGATCCCCTGGATGCCGCGGTTTTGCATTTGTTCGGCTGTCACCACGGAAACCGATTGCGGAATGTCGGCGATCGGCGTGTCGGTCTTGGTGGCGGAGTCGCTTTTTTTCGGGATGGGCGCCGTGACCTGCACCGTTTCGAGCGTCGTCACCAATCGCCGAGGCTTGGCCTGAACCTGCGTGCGGGCGGATTCGCCCGCATCCGGCGTGGCCGCCTGGGCTGCCGGCGTCGTCAGCACCAGTGCCGGGCACAGCGCAACGGCTGCGGCGATCCGGACGTGGAGCTGGTGTCTGACGCATCCCGCGGCGCCCCGAGACGGCACCGGGGCAAGACCAACATGCATGTGTAACCCCTTCTGTGAGTCGCATTCATAATGCGAATCATTCGCATTATAAGCCCATGGATACATCGGGGCAACAGTCGTTCGGCGAAAGGCGCCGGCCAGGCAGGATTGCAGGGAGTCGTGGCGATTGCCCCGTCGACTTGCAGGTCAAGTGAACGCCGGGGCAATTCAGCCGTCGCGCGACGACAGGTTGCCTGATGGTGGTTTCGCGCAGCGGATTCCGCACGCGGACGACGGGGACGGCCGCTACCCGCCGTCCATGCCGTTTTCGTCGTCGCGCGCAACGGCCGTCGTCGGCGAAATCAAAACCTTGTCGATGCGCGCGCCGTCGCGGTCGACGATTTCGAAGTTCAGCCCCTGCCATGCGATCTTTTCGCCGGTGACGGGGATGTGGCCGAACATTTCGATCAGCATGCCGGCGAGGGTGTAGTAGTCGCCTTCCTTTTCGTTCGGCAGTTCGTCGAGTTGCAGCAGCTCGCGCAAGTCGTCGGTGGCGAGCGAGCCGGCAATCAGCCAGCTGCCATCATCACGGCGCACCGCCGGGGCGTCGCCGGGCGCGGCCTTGCCGCCGTTGCCGGCGGGGTGCCCGACCACCGCGGTCAGCACGTCGTTCAGGGTGACCAGGCCTTCGATGTCGCCGTATTCGTCTACCACCAGGGCGAACGGCGTCTTGGCGTCGCGGAATTCGTCCAGCAGGTCCAGGGCCCGCGTGGTGGCGGGCACGAACAGCGGCTTGGAAAGTTTGCGAAAAAGATCCAGGTGCCCGGCCTGGCCGCCCGGTTCCTGCGCGATGGACTGCAGCAGGCGTTTGACTTCCAGCACGCCCAACACGTCGTCTTCGCTTTCGCGGTAGACGGGATAGCGCGAATAAGGCGTCGCCCGGATCACCGCAAGGTTTTCCTGAAGTGGCGCGGCGGCATCCAGCCACGCGATGCGCGGGCGCGGCGTCATCACGCTGTCCACGCTGCGGTCGCCCAGCCGCAGCACGCGATTGACCATGTTGCGCTCGTCCAGATCCAGCACGCCCTGTTCGGCGCCTTCCGCGACCAGCAGGCGGATTTCTTCCTCGCTGACCTTTTCGCGGCTGACGCGGTGCAGCCTGAGCACCCGCAGCACCGTGCCGGTGATGATGTCGAGGAACCACACGAATGGCGACATCAACCAGGTCATCACCTGCATCGGGAACGCCACGATCTGCGCGATGCGCTCGGGCGCGACCAGCGCCGCGCGCTTGGGCACCAGTTCACCGATCGTGATGTTGATGGTGGTGACGAGGATGAAGCCCAGCACCAGCCCGATCAGCAGCGAGGCGTGCGCGGCGATCGGCAGCCCGGCTTCGGCCAGCCGCGCGCGAATCGCGTCACTGATCGAGGCGCCGGTGGCGGCGCCGGTGATCAGGGTGATCAGGGTGATGCCGACCTGCACCGTGGACAGGAAACGGTCGGGGCGCTGCGCCAGCCGCAAGGCCACCTGCGCGCGCGTGCTGGATCGAGCCATGAAGCGCAGCCGGCTCTTGCGCGCGGCGATCAGGGCGATCTCGGCCAGCGCAAAGAACGCGTTGCCCAGCGCCAGCACCAGCACCAGGCCGAGTTCGGTCAGCATTGGGGCTGCGCGGGAGATTCCATGCCGGAAGTCTAGCAAGCGGGGAACTGCTTCGGATGGGCCGGTTGCTCATGTACCATTCGCAGGATTTTTGCGCCTGGAATGGAACGCGCCATGTTTTCGCTGCAAACGATGTTTGGAAAAGGGGATCGCTTCTACACCCTTCTGGAATCCAGCGCGGGCGCGGCCCGCGATGGCGCCAAGGCCCTGCAGGGCCTCCTGGAAGCGCACGGCGAGCCGATGCTGCTGGACAGTTTCCGCGCCGCGCGCCGACGCGAAAAGGAACTGGCGGCGCAGATCAGCGAGGCGCTGGTCAATACCTTCGTCACCGCGCTCGACCGCGAGGACATCGAGGCGATGTCCTCGGCGCTGTACCGCATCCCCAAGACCATCGAGAAGTTTGCGGAACGCTATGTGATCGTGGCCGGGCGCGTCGAGGGCATCGATTTCGCCTCGCGCGCCGGCCTGCTGATGAGCGCGACCGACGGCGTGGCGGAAATGGTGCGCGAGCTCCGCAACGGCATGAACATCGGCCGGATGCGCAAGCTGCAGGACCGGCTGCAGGCCACCGAGTCCGAGGCTGACCGGCTGCTGCTGGAACCGTATCGCGATCTTTATCTCGGCAGCGACGACCCGATCCGGATGATGCTGGCCAAGGACCTGTTCGAGTTGCTCGAGAAGGCCATCGACCGTTGCCGCGACGTGGGCAACGTCATTTATTCGATCGTTCTCAAGAATTCGTGAGCGAACTCGACTTCGTGCGGTCGTGGCGTGTTTCCACAACCCCCGCGGACGTGCGCTGCGCGTCCACCCGCCGCCCCCTTGACTCAGGGGGACCGGAAAGCCGCGTCGACGAATTCATGAGCGGGGGACGGAGGCTGGGCGGCGAGGGTACTCCGACCGGGCGTTCCCAGGTTCTTGCAGGAGGGACACCGCTGCGCACACATTTCCCGCACGTGTCCGAAACCACCGTCTTGCGCCGCCACTGTCCATTTCCCATGCCCGCATTCCAATGAGCCTTGGCCTTCTCACCGCCGTCATCGTCATCGCGTTGGTGTTCAACTACATCAACGGCTTCCATGACACCGCCAATTCCATCGCCACGGTGGTCGCGACCAAGGTGCTGTCGCCGGGTCAGGCGGTATTGCTGGCCGCTGCCACCAATCTGATCGGCGCGCTGTGGGGCACGGCGGTGGCGGTCACCATCGCCACGGGCCTCATCGACGCGGGCGTGCTGCAGGTCGGCGGCGAGGTGCTGATCTGCGCGCTGCTGGGTGCGACGATCTGGAATCTCATCACGTGGTGGTTGGGCCTGCCGTCGTCATCCTCGCACGCGCTGATCGGCGGGCTGTGCGGCGCGGCGTTCGCGGCTGCGGACGGCAATTTCAGCGCGATCATTTGGGCGACCGACCCCAATCACTGGTGGCGCGGCGGCGGATTGATACCGAAGGTACTGGTGCCGATGGTGGCGTCGCCGCTGGGGGGATTCGTGCTTGGCATCGTTGTGATGGGCGGGTTGCTGGCGCTGTTCGCGTGGTTCGGCAACCGCACCGGTTACCTGCGCAGGTTCGGACGCACGCCGTTCGTGAACGTATTGTTCGGCAAGGCACAGTTGTTCTCGGCCGCCGCGATGGGCGTGTCGCACGGCTTGAACGACGCGCAGAAGACCATGGGCATCATCGCGCTCGCTTTGGCCAGCGCCACGGCCGCACACAATTTCGATCACCTGCCGGCGTGGCTGCATTTCCTGCGGGTATCGGACGTCGGCGGGCATTTCCCGATCCCGGTGTGGGTGAAGGTGCTGTGCGCGCTGGTGATGGCGGCGGGCACCGCGGGCGGTGGCTGGCGCATCATCAAGACGCTGGGCCACAAGATGGTCAAGCTGCACCCGATCAATGGTTTCGCGGCGGAAACCAGTTCCGCTGCGGTGATCATCGTGGCATCGGCCTTTGGCCTGCCGGTTTCGACCACCCACGTGGTGTCGTCCTCGATCATGGGCGTGGGCGCTTCCAAGCGCTTCAATGCGGTGCGCTGGACGGTGGTCGAGCGCATGGTGTGGTCGTGGATACTGACGTTGCCGATCAGCGCGTTCATGGCGTGGGTGCTGGTGGAGATTTCGCGTCCCCTTTGGGGCGTTCATCCCTGAACGCAGCTTCGTTGGCTGCCGATACGTGCCGCGCCTTGCCGTCGGCGGGATCAGAACGGCCATCCTTGGCCTGACTTTTCGCAACAGCCGCTCCGGCCGGGACGGTTACCACGCCGGTGCGCGTTAGACTGCGTGCGTGAGCGCGACCGACCCGCACGACAAGATGCCCGCACGCGACGACAAGCTGGTTGTCGCGATTTCCTCGCGCGCGTTGTTCGACCTCACCGAATCGCATGAGTTGTTCGAGCGGGAAGGGCTGGAAGCCTATCGCGCCTACCAGATCGCGCACGAAAACGACGTGCTGCAGCCGGGCGTGGCGTTCCCGGTGGTGAAGAAACTGCTGGCACTGAACCGGCCCGCGCCGGATACGCCGTACGTCGAAGTGGTACTGCTGTCGCGCAATTCCGGCGACACCGGCCTGCGCATCTTCAATTCCATCCAGCACCACGCGCTTGCGATCAGCCGCGCGGCCTTCACTTCGGGCGAGGCGACCAGCGAGTACATCGCGCCGTTCGGCGTGGACCTGTTCCTGTCGGCCAACGCGGAGAACGTGGCGCGTGCGCTGAACTCGGGCGTGGCGGCGGCCACGATCCTGCCGTCGCAGGTGCGCGGCGGATACCCCGGGCAGTTGCGGATCGCGTTCGACGGCGATGCGGTGATCTTCGGCGACGAGTCCGAGCGCCTGTCGCAGGAGCAGGGCCTTGATGCCTTCCATCGCAACGAGACCGAACGCTGGAACGAGCCGCTCTCGGGCGGCCCGTTCCGCAATTTCCTGGCCGCACTGCACCGCCTGCAGGCAGCGTTTCCGCCCGAGGATTCGCCGATCCGCACCGCGCTGGTCACGGCGCGCTCGGCGCCCGCGCACAAACGCGTGATCTTGACCCTGCGCCAGTGGGGCGTGCGCATCGACGAGGCGCTGTTTCTGGGCGGCCGCGACAAGGGACCGTTCCTGGAAGCGTTCGGCGCGGATCTGTTTTTCGACGATTCGCCGATCAACGTCGAGTCGGCGCGCCGGCACGTGGCGACCGGGCATGTCCCGCACGGGGTGAGCAATCGGTAATCGCGCCGATGTCGTTCCGTTTCAGGGAGGGGCAGGGGCGTGCCCGCAGGCGGAACCCAAAACTGGTTGCCGTGGATCGCCGTCCGAAGCGCGCGGCCGCGATTCCCTGATGGCAGCGCCCCGGGGGCGTTGTCGTTACAATAATGCGCTTGCCCTGACCACGTGAAACCCGCATGGCCTCTCCCCGCCTGAACCCGCTTGACCTCTACGATGTCCGCGCCATGCTTTCCGACGAAGAGCGCATGGTGCAGGATTCGGTCGCACGCTTCGTCGACGACAAGGTGCTGCCGATCATCGGCGATTGCTTCGATCAGGCGCGCTTTCCGGCCGAACTGATCCCGGAGATCGCCGGACTCGGCCTGCTGGGCGCCACGATTCCCGAGGAATACGGCGGCGCCGGGATGAACCAGGTCAGCTACGGGCTGATCTGCCAGGAAATGGAACGTGGCGATTCGGGGTTGCGCAGCTTCGCGTCGGTGCAATCGTCGCTGGTGATGTATCCGATCTTCGCGTTCGGCAGCGAGGAGCAGAAACGCGAATACCTGCCGAAAATGGCCAAGGGCGAAATCATTGGTTGCTTTGGCCTGACCGAGCCGCATGGCGGTTCGGACCCGGCCAACATGAAAACCGTCGCGAAGCGCGATGGCGGCGACTGGGTGATCAACGGCGCCAAGATGTGGATCACCAACGGCAACCTCGCGCAGGTGGCGTTGGTATGGGCCAGGACCGACGACGGCGTGCGCGGCTTCCTGGTGCCGACGAACACCAAAGGCTTTGCTGCGCAGGAAGTCCACAAGAAGATGAGCCTGCGCGCCTCGGTGACGTCGGCGCTGTTCCTCGATGATGTGCGCGTGCCCGACGGCGCGATGCTTCCGAACGTGAAAGGCTTGCGCGGCCCGCTGAGCTGCCTCGATTCCGCGCGCTTCGGCATCAGTTGGGGCCCGATCGGCGCGGCGCAGGCGTGCCTGAAGGAGGTGCTGGACTACACCCAGGAACGCGTGCTGTTCAGTCGCAAGCTCGCGGCCAACCAGGGCATCCAGTTGAAGCTTTCCGACATCGCGCGCCGCATCACCACCGCGCAGTTGTTGGCACTGCGCCTGGGCCGCCTGAAGGATGCGGGCCAGTTGCACCCGACCCAGGTTTCGCTGGCGAAATGGAACAATGTGCGCATGGCATTGGATATTGCGCGCGAATGCCGCGACATCCTGGGCGGCGCAGGCATCACCACCGAGCACGTCGCGATTCGCCACGCGCTGAACCTGGAATCGGTGGTGACCTACGAGGGCACGCAGACCGTGCATCAACTGGTGGTTGGAAGGGAACTGACCGGAATAAATGCTTTTTAGTCGATCGTCCGTGATCACTGCCTCGCCCAGTGCTCGAGAATGGGACGGGCATATCGGGTTCACCGGCACCAGAACGGGCTTCCATGCCCTGACTTTTCACAACAGCCGCTTCGATCGCGGCGCTGCGGCGGGAGATTGACATGAATCTTCGCAACAAGTGGTTCGCCGGTTTTGCGATTGGCGCGATGCTTGCTTCCAGTGGCGCGTTGGCTGCGGTCAACGCGAATGCGATGCACATCGCATTGACTTCGCTGAAGCTGGCGCTGGTGAAGATCGGCGTGGCCAACGCGATGCTGTCGAACCCGACGCCGCCGTCCAGCAATACCGAGGCGCACGTGGCCGCGCCCAACCAATTGAGCAGCCAGGAGATCAGCTCGATCCTGGTGAGCAACGGCGGCGTGATCAATGTATATCTCAGTCCGGCGGTCGGCGTTACCGGCGGCATCGTGCAACTGGTGCCGAAGGTCATCACCGACAAGGATGGCAAGAAGGGCGTGCAGTACGCCTGCTACAGCCCCAACATTCCCGACATCGCGGGCGCCGAGCCGGGTTGCACCTACCATCCGGCAGGCCAGTGATCGATGCCGAGCGCCGTGCCGTTGCCCGAACCCGTGCTGGAAACCGAGCGCCTGACCCTGCGTGTTCCGCGGCGCGAGGATTTCGAGGGGTGGGCCGCGCTGGGCAGGGATGACGAAGCCATGCGCCATCTCGGAGGCACGAAATCGGCGTTCGAGGCATGGCGGCATTTTCTGGCGAATGTCGGCTCCTGGCACGTCCTTGGCTTCGGGCCCTTCTCGGTGATCCGCAAGAGCGACCGCAAGTGGATCGGCCGGGTCGGTCCGCTGCATCCGGAAGGCTGGCCTGGCGATGAAATCGGCTGGACGCTTGCGCGCGAAGCCTGGGGCAAGGGCTACGCCACGGAAGCCGCGATCGCCGCAATCGACTGGACTTTCGCAAACCTCGGCTGGCTCCGGATCATCCATTGCATCGCGCCCGAAAACACGGCATCGCAAGCGGTCGCGAAGCGCCTCGGTTCCACGCGGCAGGGTCCGGGCCGCTTGCCGGCACCGCACGACAACGACCCCATGGAAATCTGGGGGCAGTCGCGCGAGGAATGGTTTGCCCGCCGCGCCGCGCGTGCCGCATCGACAACATCAAAATGAACGTGATCAAGACCCCCATCCCGGCGCGCCACAAGGGCTTCAACCGCGCCGAAATCGTCGACCAGAACTTCGCCGAATTCGTGCAGGCGTGGCAGGGTGAAGTCGCGGGCAAGCCGCGCGACGATGCACCGGTATTGCCGGGCAGCGCATGCAGTGCACGCGACTTTCGCGAACTCTTCGAATCACAACTGATTTCGCGGCACCTGGATTTGATGGCGCGTGTGCTGCGCGTGCAGAACAAGGTGTTCTACACGATCGGGTCCAGCGGCCACGAAGGCAACGCGATGGTGGCGCGACTGACACGCCACACCGATCCGGCGTTCTTGCACTATCGCTCGGGCGCGTTCATGGCCGAACGCTTCCGCAAGCTGCCGGGCATGGATCCGGTGATGGATTCGGCGCTGTCGTTCGCGGCCAGCAGCGAGGACCCGGCTTCGGGCGGGCGCCACAAGGTGTGGGGTTCCAAGCCGCTGTGGGTGTTGCCGCAGACCTTCACCATCGCCTCGCACCTGCCCAAGGCGCTGGGCACGGCCATCGCGATCGAGCAGGCGCAGCGCATCGGCCACGCATTGCCGGTGCCGAACGACTCGATCGTGATCTGTTCGTTCGGCGATGCGTCCAGCAATCACGCCACCGCGCAGACCGCGTTCAACGCGGCCGCGTGGACCGCGTACCAGCGGTTGCCCGCGCCCGCGCTGTTCGTGTGCGAGGACAACGGCATCGGCATTTCCGTGAAGACACCGACGGGATGGATCGCCAACAATTTCCGCGATCGCAAGGATCTCGATTATTTCTTCGCGGATGGCCTCGATCTTGCCGAAGGTTACGCGCAGGTGCAGCGCGCGGTCGAGCATTGCCGCAGTACGCGCCGCCCGACGTTCCTGCACTTGAAAACCACGCGCCTGGCCGGCCACGCCGGCACCGATTTCGAAATCGAATGGCGCAGCTTCGAGGAATTGATGGCGCTGGAGGCGACCGATCCGCTGCTGCGCTCGGCGGCTATCGCACTCGGGTCCGGCCTGTTCACGAAACAATCTTTGCTGGATCTCTACGAAACCACCCGCAAGCGCTGTTTCGCCGCGGCCGAGGAAGCCTATGCGCGCCCGAAACTGAAATCGCTCGAGGCGGTGATGAAACCGCTGGCACCCTACACGCCGAAGGCGGTCGCCACCGAGGCCGCGCGCGCGGACTACACCGACAAGCGTCTTGTAATTTTCGGTGGCGAAGACAAGTTGCCCGAAAAACTGCCGCCGCGGCACCTCGCGCTGGTGATCAATTCGGCGCTGCACGACCTGCTGGCGAAGTATCCGGAGTCGTTGTTGTTCGGCGAGGACGTGGCGCAGAAGGGCGGCGTCTATACGGTGACGCGCGGGCTGCACAAGGCGTTCAAGGGCGCGCGGGTGTTCAACACGCTGCTCGATGAAACGATGATCCTCGGACTGGCGCAAGGCTACGCCAACTTAGGGCTGCTGCCGATCCCCGAAATCCAGTACCTCGCGTATTTCCACAACGCCTGCGACCAGATCCGTGGCGAGGCCGCGTCGCTGCAATTCTTCTCCAACGACCAATATCGCAATCCGCTGCTGGTGCGCATCGCGTCGCTGGGTTATCAGAAGGGTTTCGGCGGCCACTTCCACAACGACAACTCGATCGCCGCGCTGCGCGACATTCCCGGGCTCATCGTCGGGTGCCCATCGCGTGGCGACGATGCCGCGACGATGCTGCGCACGCTGGCGGCGCTGTGCAAGATCGACGGTCGCGTGTGCGCGTTCCTGGAGCCGATCGCGCTGTACATGACCAAGGACCTGTACGAGCACGGCGATGGTGCGTGGCAGTTCGGGTATCCCGCGCCCGATCAGGCGATGCCGCTGGGCGAAGGCCGCGTGTACGACGCCAAGGCGAACGACCTCGCGATCTTCACCTTCGGCAACGGCGTGCCGATGGCGCTGCGTGCCGCGCGCGACATCGAAAAGCGGCGCAAGTGGAAAGTGCGCGTGGTCGACCTGCGCTGGCTGGTGCCGTTGAACGAAACCTTCATTGCGGCGCAGGCGAAAACCGCCAAACGCATCATCGTGCTGGACGAAGGCCGCCGCAGCGCGGGCGTGGGCGAGGGCGTGATCACCGCGATCGTCGAGGCGGGACTGGGTGACAAGCCGCTGCAGCGCGTGGTCGGTGCCGATACCTACACGCCGCTGGCGGACGCGGCCCTGCTGGTGCTGCCGAACGAGGCCGACATTGTGGCCGCTGCGGAAAAAATGGCGTGACGATCGCCGACGCAAACCGCATCCAGGCAAACGCAGCCATGCACGACGCGCATGTCGCCGTGCCGCAGGGCCAACCCGTCCGCAGGCCGCCGCGGCGCGCGCATTTCGGCACGATCGGCGCGGTCAGCTTCGTGCACATGTTGAACGACATGATGCAGTCGGTGATCGTCGCGATCTATCCGCTGCTGAAGGGTGACTTCGATCTCAGCTTCTTCCAGATCGGCGCAATCACGCTGACGTTCCAGTTGACCGCTTCGTTGCTGCAGCCGGTGGTGGGGATGGTTACCGACAAGCACCCACTGCCGTATTCGCTGCCGCTCGGCATGTGCTTCACCTTTTCGGGCTTGCTGCTGATGTCGGCGGCACCGACGTATCCCGTGCTGCTGCTCGCGGTGGCGTTGATCGGTTGCGGGTCCTCGGTCTTTCATCCGGAATCTTCGCGTGTCGCGCGCATGGCTTCCGGTGGGCGCTACGGTCTCGCGCAATCGCTGTTCCAGATCGGCGGCAATCTGGGGCAGGCGCTGGGACCGGTGCTTGCGGCGGTGATCGTGCTGCGGGTGGGCCGTGCGCACGTGGGCTGGTTCGGCCTTGCGGCCCTGCTGGCGATCGTGGTGCTGCTGCAGGTGGGCCGCTGGTACAAGCAGCACGTCGACGAGCGCGTGACGCGGCGTGCCGCGACCGACCGGCCTCTGTATTCCCGCGAGACTGTCGTGCACACGATTCTCGTGCTGCTGGTGCTGATGTTCTCGAAATTTTTCTACCTTGCCAGCATCAGCAGCTATTACGAGTTCTACCTGATCCGGCATTTTGGGGTGTCTGCCCACGTCGCGGCCAACCTGCTGGGCGTGTTCCTGTTCGCGGTTGCGCTCGGAACGCTGATCGGCGGGCCGCTGGGCGACCGCATCGGCCGCAAGCGCGTGATCTGGTTTTCGATCCTGGGCTGCGCGCCCTTCACGTTGGTGTTGCCGTACGTGGGCCTCGGCTGGACCGTGGGGCTGAGCGTCGTGATCGGCCTGGTGCTGGCGTCGGCGTTTCCGGCCATCATCGTGTATGCGCAGGACATGCTGACCCACCGGATCGGCATGGTGTCCGGCCTGTTCTATGGCTTCAGTTTCGGATTGGGCGGCATCGGCGCCGCGGTGCTGGGCGTGGTCGCCGATCATTTCGGGATCGTGTTCGTGTACCAGGTTTGCGCGTTCCTGCCGCTGCTGGGGATCCTCGCGATGTTCCTGCCAGACGTGCGTCCGATCGAGCAGGTCGAGACAGTGCGCGGCGAGTGACGGCGGCCACCCGGGTTGCGCAAATCTCTGGCTGTTCAGTGCGAGAGTATGCTCCGCGGTTTCGTGACGGAGGGCGGAACAATGAAGCGACGCGCGTTGTTGAAGTGGATGGCCGGCGCGCCAGTGTTCGGCGCCTTGCTGGCGAGCGTTCCCGAGGGGCTGTGGGCGAAAACCGCAGCCGCCGCGCGAACGCTGCATCGCGTGCGGCCGGGCGAATCAGGCTGGCCCTCAGCCACCGACTGGGACGCCTTGAACAGGCAGGTCGGCGGCCGCCTGACGAAGCTCGCCGATCCGCTGGCCGCGTGCCGCGCCGACCCTTCCGGCGCGGCCTGCGTCGATTTTTTCAGGCAGATTCGCAATCCATACTACATTCTCGACCACGCCAACCTGACGCAAACATCAGGTTGGGTCGATGCGTGGACGTCGAAGCCCAGTGCCTACGCGGTCGCGGCCAAGAGCGCGAACGATGTCGCCGCCGCAGTGAACTTCGCGCGCGCACACAAGCTGCGGCTGGCGGTGAAGGGCGCGGGACACAGCTACCAGGGCACCTCGGATGCGCCCGATTCGCTGCTGGTCTGGACGCATCACATGCAGGACATCACGATGCACGACGCCTTCGTGCCCAAAGGGTGCGAAGGGAAGATCCAGCCGCAGCCGGCGGTGAGCGTGGGCGCGGGGCAAATCTGGGGCCGCACCTACAACGCGGTCACGACGAAGGGCGGGCGGTATGTGCAGGGTGGCGGCTGCATGACGGTCGGTGTCGCGGGTCTGGTCAGCAGCGGCGGCTTTGGAAGTTGGTCGAAGCGTTACGGCACCGCGGCGGCGAACCTGCTGGAGGCCGAAGTCGTCACGGCGGATGGCAAGATCCGCACCGTCAATGCCTGCAACGATCCCGAGCTGTTCTGGGCACTGAAGGGCGGTGGGGGTGGCAGCTTCGGCGTGATCACGCGGCTGACGTTGCGCACGCATGAATTGCCGGAGTTCTTCGGGGTGGCGAACGCCACGGTGCAGTCGAATTCCGACGAGGCATACCGGCGCTTGATCAATCGCTTTCTCTCGCACTATCACGACCACCTGTTCAATCCGCACTGGGGCGAAACCGTTCATTTCCTGCCGTCGAACAGCTTTCGGGTCAGCATGTCGTTTCAGGGCCTGGACAAGGCCGGCGCCGAAGCGGCATGGAAACCGTTCTTCGATTTCGTGCAGGCCTCGCCGAAGGACTATCGCGTCAGCGCGCCGCTGCAGGTGTTTGCGATTCCAGCGCGCATGGTCTGGAACCCGGAAGCACTGCGGAAGAAACCGGGTGTGGTCGTTGCGGACCCGCGCCCGAATGCGCCGATCGACAACATCGTGTGGGCCGGGGATGCGGACCAGTCCGGCATGTTCCTCACCAGCTACGGTTCGGCATGGTTGCCCCAACAGTTGTTGCGGCAGGGTCGTGTCGGGGACTTGTCCGATGCGTTGTTTGCATTTACTCGCGACCACGGCGTTCAACTGCATTTCAACAAGGGACTGGCGGGCGGGCTAGCGGATGCGATTCAGTCCGGAACCGATACGGCGACGAACCCCGAGGTGCTGAATGCCTTCGCGCTGGCGATTGCCGGCGGATTCCAGCCGCCTGCGTTCGCCGGCATTCCCGGACACGAGCCGGATATTGCCGCCGCACGCCATGACGCGAAAGCATGCGCGAAGGCCATGCAGTCGCTGTACAAGGTCGCACCCGACGCCGGCTCGTATGTCTCGGAAAGCGATTACTTCCTGAAGGATTGGCAGCGTGCCTTCTGGGGCTCCAACTACACACGCCTGCTCGCCGTGAAAAAACGCTACGATCCGCACGGCCTGTTCACGGTGCACCACGGGGTGGGCTCGGAAGAATGGAGTGCGGACGGCTTCACCCGCGCGGGCTGAGCCAGTAATTTGCGGAACCCTAAGCCCGGCGCGGGGTCGAATCGCGGGTGGTCGCCCGCCTGGCGACCCTGCGGAGCGTCCGCTAAAGTCTGGGGACGACACACACCGGCGATCCAGCCATTCGAGTGAGGAAATCCATGGCCTTGCGAACCAACAATCCCGTCCTGCGCGACAAGGTTTTCCAGAACCTGCCGGCCACCGCCGAGCCGATGACCTTGAACGGCACGCTCGCGCGCACCGGCCTGCTGCTGGTGCTGATGCTGATCACCGGTGCATGGACGTGGCACCGCTTCATGCTGGCGGCGAGCGGCGGCAACGTGGTTGCCGGCCTCGAGGCGGTCCAGCCGTTCTTCTGGGGCGGCCTGATCTTGGGCTTCGTGCTGGCACTGGCCAGCGCCTTCAAGCCGACCTGGACGCCGGTGAGCGCGCCGCTGTACGCGCTGGCCGAAGGCACTTTCCTCGGCGCCGTTTCGGCGATGTTCGAGGTGCGCTACCACGGTATCGTGCTGCAGGCGGTGATGGCATCGATCGGCGTGTTGGTGGTAATGCTGGCCGTGTACCGCAGCGGCGTCATCAAGGTCACCCAGAAATTCCGGATGGGGGTGATCGCGGCCACCGGCGGCATCGCGTTGCTGTACCTGGTGCAGTGGGGCATCGTGGCGTTCACGCACGGCAACGGCATGTCGTTCATCAGCGGCGGCGGCCCGCTCGCGATCGGGTTCAGCGTGCTGGTGGTGTGCCTCGCGGCATTGAATCTGGTGTTGGATTTCGACCTGATCGAGCGTGCCACCGCGCAGGGCGCACCCAAGTACATGGAGTGGTACTGCGCATTCGGATTGATGGTGACGCTGGTGTGGCTGTATCTGGAACTGCTGCGGCTGCTGGGCAATACGCGGCGGTGATTTCCGCAGTGGCTTCGTTCGAAGCGGCTGTTGCTGAAAGTCGGGCCAAGGATGGCCGTTCTGGCGCAGGCTGAGCTGCTTGCCATCAAGGGCAAGACAGAACCTCAACGAAACGGCGATCAGGGAGGATCGAAAGGGAAAACATCCATGATCATCGTGACCAGCGAACACGTTGCGGGCTACAAGGTCACCGAAACCAAGGGCCAGGTGTTTGGCCTCGTGGTGCGCAGCCGCGGCCTCGGCGGCAATGTGATGGCGGGTCTGCGTTCCATCGTGGGCGGCGAGATCAGCGAGTACACCCAGATGCTGGAGGAAGCTCGCCGCCACGCCACCGATCGCATGGTGCAGAACGCGCAGGCGATGGGTGCCAACGCGGTGGTGGTGATGCGCTTCGACTCGTCCGAGATCGGACAGACCATGAGCGAGATCGTGGCGTACGGCACGGCCGTGGTGATCGAAAGGGCCTGATGACATGTTGGCAATCGCGCTGTACGTCGCCGGCGCGCTGCTTCTGCTGATCGCGGCGGTTGCGTTGCTGGTCGGCGGCACCTTGGTGTTCCTGCCGCAGCTCGTGATCGGCGGTTTGATCCTGATCCTCGCGCTGGCGATTGAACGCTGGCGCTACAAGCCGATAAGCGATGCGCGCCCCGATCCGCGCTGGTCCGACACCGGTGAACGCTTCGTGGATCCTGAAACCGGTCGACTGACCGCCGTGTATTTCGATCCGGTGAAGGGCGAACGGCATTACCTCGCGGCGCCGGGCCCGATTCCGAAGCCTTGACGCGCTGTCGCAATCCTCGCGTTCGCGCTCGAGGACGCGTGCAGTTCGTGCATCGGCCGTGCGTCGGCCGGCGGCATCGCGTGCAGCAGCGCGCCGGTCGCGCCGATCACCGCCAGGCCGAGCAGGCTTTCCACCAGCACCGCACGCGCGCAGGCACGCAGCGCGCCGGTCGCGGCAGGCCGTGGTGCGCCGGCGTTGCGTCGTTGCAACCACCGGGCGAGCATGGATGGCCGGCCCGGCAAGCCGGCGCACGCCAGCAGCCGCGGCAACTTCACGTAGCGGTTGTGCGCGCCAATCAGGATCATGGCCAACACCAATGCCAGCTTCACGTCGAGGTTGAGACCGTAGCGCGTGGTCCACAATCCGCTCACGCCGCCGAGCTGCTGAACCGCGCTGTAAATGCCGCACGCGACCAGCACGGCAAGGGCGGCGCCGGAAAGCGTCGACAGCCGCTGAAAAATTCGTGCCGCTTGTCGCGGCGGCTTCTCGTCCGCGCGCAACAGCCGCGGAAACACGGCCAACACCATGCCAAACAGGCTGCCCACCCACGCACCCGCAGCCAGCAGGTGCAACCAGTCGATCCATATTGCCGGCGTGAAATCGCCGTGGTCGGCAGGGTGGCCGGTTTCGCTGCGGGTCAGTGCGATTACGGCGACCGCCAGCAACATCGGCCATCCAGTCCAGCGCGCCCGAGTGTGGCGCATCCGCACCCACCAGCCCAGCCACAGCAGAGCCAGCGCCGGAACGCGCCACCACCAGACGTGCCCGAAGTGCGTGACCGTCAGCGCGAGGCGCATGTCACGCCACAGCGTGCCCCATGTGCCGCCATTCAATTCCAGCGTGCGTGAAAGCACGATGCCGAAGCTCGACAGTGTCAGCAACGCCAGCGCGAAGCCCAGCATCGCGTGGAGGTTTCGCGCCAGCGCCTCCGCGGTGTCGCGTGGCACCACCGCGACCAGGCATGCCAGCGCGCCGACCACCGCGATCAGCGTCGCGATGTCGAAGGCGCTCAGGGCGATCGGGAGCGGCGTGGCGGTGGCCTCATTTCACCGTGAAGACGAAGTGCCCGGCGGTGCGATGGCCATCGTGCGCTGCGGCACTCCAGTACACAGAGTACGTGCCGGGCGGCAGCTTCGCCGGCAGCGCCGTTTCGAGCAGCTTGTGGTCGTCTGGGGCGACGCGGCCATTGCCATGGCTGACCTGCGTGCCGGCGGCGTTCTTCACGACCAGTGTCGAGAACACAGGCTCCAATTCGCCGTCGAACCAGACCTTCACTTCTGTCGGCGCGGTGGTGACGGTCGCGCCGACGTGCGGCGAGGAGTTGTCGGGAAACGCGTGCGCCGCCGCGGCGGATGCAACGATCAGGGCGAAGACGAAGGCGAGCGTGCGGAGCAGTGTACGCATCACGAATCCGGATCAGCGGAACAGGGGCGCGCCGAAACCATGTGGCGTGAGGTCGTCGAGATACAGGTCAAAGCCGAACATCACGCCGATCGAATGGCCGCTGCGATGGTTCACGGGCACCTGCAATTCGAAGCCCCATTGCATGTAGCGCCCGATCCAGATCACGCCGGGCGCAATGTAGCCCGTGGTCTGGCCGCGGCAGCCGCGGTCCAGGCAGGTCTGCATCGGCAGTTCGATGACCGGAATCATCTTGTCGAACGGCGCCTTGATGCCCGCGTATTTCACGAAATCCTGCAGGTACGGAATGCTGTATTGCAGCGCCAGGCCCCAGTCCAACATCCGCGGCTCGTCGCTGGCATTCGGCAGGTCGAGGCCGAGCGAGCCCGTCAGCGCGAACGGCCGCAGCCAGTTCGCGCCCGCCTGACCAAAGCCCTTGCCGAAATGAAATTCCGGCGACCACGCGGAGACATCGTCGCGGGTGGCGCGACTGCCGGTGTGCGCGAAGCTGCGGGTGATCGAGAACGAACCGATCGATTCGCTCGAAGCATTCCGGTACAACTGCCAGACGCCGCCGAGTTCCAGGTTGCCCCATCCGTGCACGGGCGGCGCTCCCGCCCCGGTGGCGCCGGAGTAGCCAGTGCCCGCGATCAATGAAAAGTTCGGCGTGATCGGTTTGGCGACCTCGATATCGAAGTCGTCCTGGTTGCGGCCGTCCTCGCGGACATGGCTGAATACCAGCGGCAGTTCGGCGCCGATGCCGGGATCGTCGAACGTCAGCGTGGACGGGAACAGGCGCTGGCCGGCGACGGCGTGGGCAAAGGCCGGCGCCATGCCGCACAGGGTCAGCGCAACGGCCGCCAGCGGCAGTCGCCAGTAATTGCAAACGCATCGCATTCGCATAGTCTAACAGATGCAGTGGCGGCCGCTACGGGAACAGGTGTGCAAAGCCGGCTCGACCGATC
>DATCSF010000167.1:0-7162 GCA_036568625.1 Rhodanobacteraceae bacterium
CGCCAACTCATTGCGCGCAGGCTGTCGAGACCCGTTTGCGTTTCCAGCAAGCGACCGCGTTGGCGGCGGACGACGAACGAACAGAATGCGGCAACCCAACAAATTCCGAGCCATGCCCATGCAATCGGGCCGAATGCTCCACCGTTCGCCGCGTTGCCTACAGCTGCAAGCGCAGCACCGCCTCTGGACGACAGATACCATCCGACCCCGTACCGAATGGCAATGTAACCGATGACGCCGAGCGCGATGCCGGCTGGCCACGGCATCGATGCGATCGAATCGAACAGCCCGTGCTTGCGTCGTGCCATGCTGCCCTCCCCGGTAGCGATGGATGGTTTAAACCTTATCGCATTCGGAAGGGAAACGGGTTGGGCTCACTTTTAAAGCAGGATTTGGACGCGCCATTCCGTTACTCGAACGATCCCGTCTGCACCTCGCCCTCGCGGACGTAACGGTTGACCAGTACGCCTTTGGAAGTTGTCTTTGACTCTTCGAGGCGGAACGCGGATGCCTGCGCATGGTCGTCGAACAGGCGCTTGCCGCGCCCGAGCAGTACTGGATAGACCAGCAAGAGCAGTTCGTCGACGAGGTCCGTGGCCAGCAACTGGTGCACGAGTTCGCTGCTGCCCTGGGTGACAAGGTTTGGGCCGTCGCCGCGCTTGAGCTCGCGCACCGCGGCGGTGATGTCCGATCCTAGGCCGTGGCTGTTCTGCCATTCGAGCGTGTCGGGATGGTGGGTGGCGACGTGTTTGGCGGTGCCGTTGAACAGGTCGGCGATGCCGCGATGCGGCGCATCCTTCGGCACGTGCGGCCAATACGAGGCGAAGATGTCGTAGGTGCGGCGTCCGAGCAGCAGCGCGAACGGGCGCTCGAACACACCGCCCATCACTTCTTCGGACTCGTCGGCGTAAGGCCAGACCCAACCGCCGTGGGCGAAGTCGCCGCTGGTGTCTTCCTGCGGGCCGCCGGGCGCCTGTATCACGCCGTCGAGACTGATGAACGCGGGAACGATGAGCTTGCGCATGTCGGTACTCCTGTACGGATCGATGTGTCCCTGCCATTGCGACGATCGGCGGGCCGCGGGATCGACAACGGACAGGTCGCCGTCGCCAGAATCCGCCGCGTTTGCGAAATTTGAGTGATCGCTCGCCCGGCCGATTGGACCTGGACGGGTTCAAGGCGATCAACGATACGCATGGCCATCCGGCGGGCGACAAGGTGCTGCAGGCGGTCGCCAATGGTTGCCATGGCTTCTGCGCGCGGGCAAGTGCATCTCGCGCTGGGGCGGCGAAGAATTCCTGGTAATCGTACCGAACGTCGACGCGCCCGGGTTGCAAAGGGTGGCTGAGCGTTTGCGATCGGCGATTGCAGATCTCCTCGTCGCACCGGTCAGGCCGGTAACCGCGTCGTTCGGCACCACCATGAGCCGGCCCGGCGACGACCCGGAAACCGTGTTGCAGCGCGCGTTCGATCGCTCGACCCATACCCTCTATGTCACCGAGGCAGAGGGCAACCTCGTCGGCATTCCGTATCCGTGAGCGGGCAAACCACTGTGCAACCGGGCCCGGGATGGCCCGGTTCGCAGAAAGAGCGCTTCCATCGGCGGGCACCGCACACGTCGTGGCATCGACGTGATGCGAACTACAAGATTCCGCGCGCGTCGCCGGCGGTGAATCGCATCTGCTCCATCAGGGCGTGGAAGCGTGGATGCGGGCGCAGGTTGTTCCAGCGCGCGTCGATCCTGATGAAGATCATGCGCACGTCGCGCTGCTTGAACGCCAGTTCGAGCAGGTCGAGCGCTTCATCGTAGTCGCCCAGCGCGTTGCTGATGGCAGCGCGGCTGGTGCCCGGCACGTAGGTCGTTTGCGCCAGCGTCTGCAATTCCTCGCGCAACCGCTCCGCGCCGGTCCGGTTGCCCGCGGCGACCAGCGCCGCGCCGAGCACGGCCAACACCTGGCTGCTGCGTGCGGACAAGGATGCCGCGCGTTGCAGGAGTTCGATGGCGGTTGCTGCGTCTTTGCGCGCCATCGCCATGCCCGCGCGCGCCAGCAACGCCACCCAGAATTCGGGCGCGATCTCGAGCGCCCGCGCGAGGCGCACGTTGGCCTCGTCGGTACGGCCTGCACTGGCCAGAAAGCCGCCTTCGAGCACGTTGACCAGCGGGGACAGTGCATCCAGCTCGCGTGCCTGGCGCGCTTGCGCCAGGGCTTCGCCGTAGCGGCCGAGATTGTTGAGCAGGTGCGCGTAGGCGAAATGCCCATCGGGGATACGCGGGTCGAGTTTGATCGCGCGCTGGCACGCTTGCTCGGCGCCATCCCAGTCCCAGTCGCCCCAGGACAGGTTGAAGGCATGCGCGGCGTGCGCTTCGGGCAGGTCCGGGTCCAGCGCCAGCGCATGCTGGACGGCGGCCCTGGCCAGCGGAAACGCCTGCTTCGGGTCCATGTCGCCCGTGATGGTGAGCGCGCGCCACGCAAAGGCCTGTCCGCTCCATGCGCGTGCGTGGCGTGGATCGATGTCGAGCACCTGCCTGAACACACCGATGGCGCGCTTGCAGCGGGTCAGGCTGGGCGCATCGATCAGGTCCCGGCCGGCGAGATACAGACGCTCCGCGGCGGCGGATGGGTCGAGGGAATCCTCGGCGCGGCGTTTGTGCGGCGAAGAACCGGCGGTGAGCTGCGCGACGAACCGGTAGCCGCGCCCCGACGTGGTGACGATGAAACGGTGCTCGCCTGCGTGGACGCCGAATGCCTTGCGCAGCGCCGCAATGGCCTGGCTCAGGTTGTTTTCCTCGACCACCCGGCCCGCCCATGCGGCCGCGAGCAACTCGTTCTTGTCGACGATCCGGTCGCGCTGCTCGATCAGGTACACGAGAACATCCAGCGCCTTGGACGTAAGCCTGATCGGTTCGCCATCCGGCCCGTGCAATTCCCGCGCCACGGTATCCAGCCGAAAGCCGGAAAACTCGTACAAGCGCCGGTCCGTCCCTGCCGCACGTTGCATCAGGCAATTTCAGACCGTTTCAGAAATTTTTGCAAGATTCGGGGCAGCGCACCTGCCCCCGGAAAAGGGGACGGTGGCGATCTAAGATGAGGTAGCCATGATCGGCTCGAAGGAGCGGGCTCATCAATCGCAAGCTTGCGGCGCGCCGGTCGGCGCCGCGTCGGCGGGCCAGTTGGCGGCGGTCAGCGTCACCTTGCCTTGGCCCTGGAAGGACGTTGCCGAGTGGCCCAACTGCAGCAGGTAGGCGCCTGCTGGTCGCTGCCAGCGCTGATCGTGGCTGTCGAAATTCACCAGCAGGCGCGGATCGGCGGTGACTGTCAGATGCGCGGACTGGCCGGGCTTCAGGCTGATCCGGCACCAGCCGGCGAGTCGCCGCACCTCGTCCGCGCCGGGCAAGGTCACGTAAAGCTGCGGCACGTCCACGCCTTCGCGCGAGCCGCGGTTGGTCACGGTGAACGAAGCCGTGACACGGCCATGTTCGACGCGCGCTTCGAAACCGCTGTATTCGAAATGCGTGTAGGTGAGGCCGAAGCCGAACGGGAACAGCGGTTCGAGGCGCTCGCGCTGGTACCAGCGGTAACCCACGTCGGCGCCCTCGATGTCGTAGTCGACGTCCTCGGCCGGTTTGCCGTGCGGAGGCAGACCGATGGCGGCGAGGCCCGCGCCGGGAATTTCTGGCCGCGGCAGTTGCGATTCGTCGTGCGGCCAGCTCACCGGCAGGCGGCCGCTGGGGGCGATTTCGCCATACAGCAGCCGCGCGATTGCCTCGCCGCCGGCGGCGCCGGGGTACCACGCTTCCAGCACGGCGCCAACCTGGGTCAGCCACGGCATCGCGACCGGGCCGTTGGTTTCCAGCACGACGATGGTGTGCGGGTTCGCCTTGGCCACGGCTTCGACCAGCGCATCCTGGTTGCCGGGCAGCGCGAGCGTCGGCAGGTCGAAACTTTCCGCCGCCCACTGTTCGACGAACACCACCGCCACGTCCGAGCGCGCCGCGAGCCGCGCGGCGGCGGCGATGTCCTTGCCGTCGACGAAGTTCACCTTGCCATGCGCGCGCCGTTCGATGGCTGCCAGCGGCGCGGAAGGTTGATAGATGCGCGGGCCCGGCCAGTCCGTGGGCGGCAGGCCCGGCACCGCGTTGCCCTGCGGCGACTGCACCACCGAAGAACCGCCGCCGGTCAGGACGCCCTTGTCGGCATGACCGCCGATCACCGCCACGGACCCGGCGCCGGACAGCGGCAGCAACGAATCCTGATTACTCAAAAGCACCGCGCCGGCTTCCTCGACGCGTTGCGCCACCTTGCGGTCGGCATCGAAATCGATGGGCGCCGGTTTGGCCGGATGGTCGATCACACCGGCCGCGAACAGGCTGCGCAGGATGCGCAGCGCCATGTCATCGATGCGCGATTGCGGTACTTCGCCGGTAGCGACTGCGGCGCGCAGCGGCTTGTCGAAGTAGACCCGCTTGTCGAAGGTCTCGCCGGCCGATTCCTGGTCCAAGCCCGCCAGGGCGGATTTCGCGGCGCTGTGTACGGCGCCCCAATCCGACATCACGAAGCCTTTGTAGTGCCAGTCGTGTTTCAGCACCTGATCGAGCAGCCAGTCGTCCTCGCAGGCGTACACCGCATTGATGCGATTGTAGGAACACATCACCGAGCCGGGGTGTCCGGTCTCGATGGCGATCTCGAAGGCGAGCAGGTCCGACTCGCGCGCGGCGGCGCGATCGATGTTCGCGCTCAGCGTGCTGCGGGCGGTTTCCAGATCGTTGAGCGCGAAGTGCTTGATGGTGGAGACGAGGTGCTGGCTCTGGATGCCCGCGATGGCGTTGCCGACGATGAGGCCCGCCAGCAGCGGGTCTTCGCCCGCGTATTCGAAGTTACGGCCGCTGCGCGGA
Source organism: Rhodanobacteraceae bacterium (assembly GCA_036568625.1). GTDB lineage: Bacteria > Pseudomonadota > Gammaproteobacteria > Xanthomonadales > Rhodanobacteraceae > 66-474. Next base: position 4,895 of record DATCSF010000167.1, read on the forward strand.
TCGCGCACCAGGTCCGCGCCGCCGGCCAGCATCACGTTGAAGCCGCGGCGATGCGCTTCGCTGCCGATCATTGCGCCGCCTTCGTAGGCGAGCGACGGGTCGAAACTGGCCGCGGTCGCGAGCCCCGAGGGCAGGGCGGTGGCGCCGGCGTCGAGCGGCTTGGCGACGCCCAAGCCTGCATCGCTTTCCTGGAGGGCGGGCAGGCCCAGTCGCGTGATGGCCGGTTGATAGCCGGCCGAACCCAGTGCGCCCGGCGGCCTGGGATGCGTGTCGCCGAATTCGGTGCGGATCAAGCGGAATTTTTCATCCTGCGTCATCGCCTTCAGCACCAGTTCGGCGCGCTGGTCGGGCGAGAGGCGGGGGTTCATCCATGGTTGCGCATCGTGGTCATGCATGACGCTGCCCGCATCATGGCCCGAGGGCGTGGCTGCTAAGGATGCAGTGAACGCCAGGCAGGCGAGTGAAGCGAGTGTCGCGTGCAAAGCGGCGGCTTTGATGAAAGATGTCGGTTTCATTGTGTCCATGGTTGAGTGGGCAGCGTGCCGCGCAGGCGGATACCCGGGATCTTGCGAAAATACCCTGTTCGAGAAGCCGATAAAACCCAAGGCGGTGTTGGTCGGGCGGGTGCCAATTCGCCTTCTTGCGCCTTGGATGGCGGGATGGGCTGCGCTACTCCCGCCCTACGACGCTGCGCTTGCGGGTACGTCGTCTTCGCCGCGTGAGACGACCACCGCCGCCGCGAGGTCGCCCGTCACGTTGAGGGTGGTGCGGCACATGTCGAGCAGGCGGTCGACGCCGAGGATCAGGCCGATGCCTTCCGGCGGCACCCCGACCATCACACAGATCAAGGCGACCACCGGCAGCGAGCCGGCCGGCACGCCGGCAGTGCCGATGCCGCCGAGGATGGCAACGAACATCACCGTCACTTGTTGCGGCAGGCTCAATTCGATTCCGAAGAATTGGGCCAGGAACAGCACCGTGACGCCTTCGAACAAAGCAGTGCCGTTCTGGTTGGCGGTCGCGCCGATGGTCAGCACGAAGCGCGACACGCGCGGCGGCAGTTTCAGGTCTTCCTTGGCGACTTTCAGCGCGGTCGGCAGGGTCGCGTTGCTCGACGCCGTCGAGAATGCCATCAGCATGGCTTCCTGCACGCCGCGGAAGAACCGCAGCGGCCCCATGCCGCCTAACATCTTCACTGCGAGTGGATAGACCACGAACATGTGCAGCGCCATCGCCAGCAGTGCCACACCGACGTAGCCCGCCAGCGTCAGGATCAGTTCCCAGCCGAACAGCGCGGCGAGGTTGAACACCAGGCACGCCACCGCGTAGGGCGCGAGCCTGATCACCCGGTCGATCAGCGTCATCGAGACTTCGAACAAGCCTTCGATGACATCCTTGAAGCGCTTGGCCGGCGGCTTGCCATTGAGCACGATGCCGACGCCGATCATCACCGCGAAGAACATCACCGCCAGGATGTCGTTGCCGGCCGCGGCCGCGAATACGTTGCTGGGAATGATCCCCAGCAGCATCTGCAGGCCCTCGGGTTGCGTGCGGCTCGATTCGATGATGGCGCCAACGCGCGAGGAAGCATGGGTCAGGAGGTCGTTGGCCGCGGCGGGGTCGACGTCGCCGCCGGGCCGGAACACGTTCACCAGCACCACGCCGATCACCACCGCGATGGCCGACACCACGATCGTGTAGGCGAGGGTTTTCCAGCCGATGCGCCCGAGCGCGCGCATGCTGCCCATCTCGGCGATGCCGATCACCAGCGCCGAGAACAGCAGCGGCAGCACCAGCATGAACAGAAGGCGCAGGAAGATTTGACCGGCCGGCACCGTGATCCACGTAGTCAACCAGTCCAGCCACGGCGCGTGGCCGCCGGTCGCGGCGTGCACGACCAGGCCGCCGACCAGGCCCACCGCAAAGCCGATGCCCATTTTGGTGTGCAGTTTCACGGTTGCGCTCCTGCCGAATTTCGGCGCAGTGTAGCCCGGGAAGCGGTGTCGCCAGCCGGTCGTTGCCACCCGCGTGCGCTCGAGCATTTTGGGTTTTTGTGCAAGCCCGGCGTCATCGTGGCTGGATTCTCGTCGGTGGCTGTCGATTCGTGCACGTGTCGTTCGTCGGGTTGAGGTGATGCTGTTCGGCGGGGCGCCGACGAGGAGACGCGGAGATGAAGAAAATAAAGCTGTATGGCCAACCGCCGTCACGCGCTTTGCGCGCGCTCTGGCTCTTGAACGAGCTGGGGGTCGACTACGAGCTGGTGCCGAT
>DATCSF010000168.1:0-14385 GCA_036568625.1 Rhodanobacteraceae bacterium
TTCTTGAGCAGCCCGGCGACGTCTCTGGCATCCACGGGCTGGACGGCGCGGCCGGCGGCGAATTGATAGGCGCGCCCGGTGACCGGGCCACGCACCACGATTGGAGCCGCACCGAGATAGCGGATCGGCAGGTTGGCGCGAAGCGCGGCATCACCGCCCACGCGCGCGATGCCAGCCCCCGCGACGCGCGGCGTCTTTGGCGTTTGAATCGCCTGGCTAGCCCTCAGTGCCGCCCTGCCTTGACCGCAACACGACATGCTCGTTGTTCTCCGAAAAATGGGGTGGCTCGACCTGCAGCGCGGTGCGTTCCGAACCCAGGCGCTCCAGCAGGCACGCCGCGCCGGAAATGGCCAGCCACGCCGGTATCCATACCAGCGCCGGGCCAGTGACGATGAAAGCGAAGGGAATGGCGATCCAAAGCGAAAGGCATTGAAAACAATCCATCAATATCCCCACCACGCCGGTCCCGAACTTCGACCGCAGCTTCAGGACCAGATCCGCTGGGCCGTCTTCCTCCGCGATCAGGTGGGTCACCCGCCAGGTTCCCAGCGTGGCCAGCGCGAATGCGAACCATGGGTCGATGGCGTTCACGATTCTTTCGACTCGCGTTGGCCTGTCGTTTCACTGCCCGCGTCATCACCGTCGCCCGTCTCAATCCACCCCGGCCGTCGCATGCGGCGGTGGACACACGCCGGGACACAGGTCCGGGCGCAGTACGGTGAACGAAAGCTCGAACTGGTTGTAGTGAGTAACGCTCGGGTCCGAGCAACCGTTGGTGGTGCGCTTCCATGCCCACAGCCGGAAGAGGTAGGCGCAGCACTCCGGGAAATCGGAGCCGTGCAGCGTGACCTTGAAATCGCCGCCGTACCAATGCGCACGCGGCGCGCCCTGCCCCAGCGCCTGGCTGTAGCTCGGCCCGAACTCCACGGTCGGATCGGCGGCCAATGCACCGAGGCCGCCGGTTGCATCCACGTACGACGGCGCGGTGATGTAGAAGGCCTGGTTCGCGCCGTATTCCGCGCGCAGCCAGTACCCGCCGAGATGACCGTCCTGCACCGTTGCCGGACACGTGACGCTGAAGTGGATCGTCAGGGTGTCGGTGGGCTCAAGCCGCGCGATGTCGCAGGCCGAAACGCATTCCTGTCCCGGCGATCCCTCGTTCTTCCAGATCTCGCGGATGTAGCAATCCGGCTCCACCGTGCATGCGTGGATAATGCCGCCGCAGGCATGCGGGATCTTGCACGGTGCCGGCAACGACGGACTAGGATGGGTCAGCGCCTGGTTGTCGATGCGCAGGTACACCCGCTCGGCCGAATCCTTGCCGCAAGTGGGCAGGATCCGCTCGCTCGCCGGAATCAAATTGTCGGCCGCGTCCGCGGCAAAACCGTCGAACTGCAACTGGTACAGCGCGTCGGGGGTGAGCCCCGGTTGCGTCGTGTCGAAATAGAACAGCGTGGCGTAATCGTTCCAGATCACCTGGCCGCCGAAGCGCGGGATGCCCGGATTGAGCTCCTCGTAGTGATGACGGCTGACGATCACCAACTGGCCGTCCTTGGGGGCAGGCGTGAAAGCCACCGGCACGAACGAGGTGCCGTCCCAGTAACTGCGCGTGAATCCCCCGAACGCCGGACTCGGCAGGTCGGCCCACGGTGCGCCGTCCTTGGAATATTGCACCTTGAAGTAGTCCACGTCCCAGCCGACGCCGCCCTGGATCTGCAGCGACCCGTAGAACGGATTGTCCTTCCAAGGATCGGCGTCCACCGCGCGGGTGCGCGCGTAGCCGCGCAGGTCGGGCGGGCCAGCATCGGCGCTGATCAGGTCCACCGGCGTGCAGCCGACCCAGGTCAGCTTGAGGCATTCCGGGCATTCCGGATCGCGGCAAGTCGGGATGCAGCACGCGAGATCGTTGGCGATCAAGGTCACGTTCAACGTGGTCGGAATGTCCCAGCGCGTCTGCGCGTTGGTTTCCGTATAGATCACGCTGAGGCGGTCGCCGCAGCGCTGGGTCGCGCGGAACACCACGTCCGGCGCGCAATCGCTCCAGTTCCACCACGGCCAGACATGCAGTGCCGCCAGTTCGGGCGAAGCCGGCAGCGTGGCGCGCAGGGCCTCCGCCGAAATTGCGCCGCCCGGCTGCTGCACCGCGGCCAGCGACAACGCGCCCTGCGTCGCGGCAGCCAGTACCGGCCCGGGCAGGCCCGCGGCCCCGCCCAGCAATTGCTGGAACATCGTCGGGTCCGGATCGGGGCCAGGCGGAATCGGCGGCAGCGGCGGCTGTGCGGTGGCCAGCAATTGCTGGATGCGGGCCAGGATGTCGGGATCGATCGCGGGATTCGGGCGCAGCCATGGCAACCAGCGCAGGCAGCACCAGCGGAAGCTCATGTGGAAGTTGCCGTTGATGTCGGTGACGGCGCTGGTGATCAGATCACGCCAGTACCACCACCAGAAACGATCAACGTCGTAGGCTTCGACCACCGCGCCGGGAACCGGCTCGTCGCAGAACCGCCAGCGGTGCAGCTTCGGTTCGTAGTACCAGTGCCGACAAACGATGCGACCGTTGATCGTGTAGGTCCGGCAGCAGATCAACCAGCAGTAGTAGATCGCCGGTTCGACCGCGATGCGGCCGATTTTCAGTTCCGCGTTCCGGGTGGCGGCTGTCTTCGCGGCGCCACGTTCCTTGACATGGGCCAGTTCAACCACCTGTTTGACGGTGTCGATGCCCAGCAGCTCGCGATCGGCCACGTTGGGCCCGGCAACGAGGACGACCGGGCAGGGCAGGCGTGCACCCGGGAGGATCGGCGGCTCGAATTCCACCTCGAACGGCAGGCGCCGTTGCTTTGCGCCGGCGGCCTTGAGGATGGTCGAACCGAGCACGCTTCCCTCGCGCACCACGGCAACGCGCAGATCCAGGTCGGACCTGTATTGCTCGTCCGGAATCTGTCTCAGATCGAGCTCCCCGGTGATCCTGGCCATGGGCTCCTCCCTTGTCGCGCACCGCTCGATGGGGAGGGCGAGCATGCGGCAGGGAAAGCCCGCGTGGTTAGAACCAAGCTGCGCTCGAATGGGACGATTCTGCGCCGCGTGCAGCAGGCGATATCGCCTACAAGGGTAGCGTGCGTGGCTGGAAATGCCGCTGGTATTGGGTCGCGGGTATGCCGACGAAACGACGGAACATGCGTCCGAAATGCGACAGGTCGTTGAAGCCGACCGCGTACGCGACCTGCGAGACCGATGCCTCGGGTTCGGCCAGAAAGTCACGCGCCTTGGCGATGCGGTACTGCAGCAGGAAGCGGCGGAACGACAGCCCGTGCTCGCGATGGAAGGCCCGACTGAATTCAGATTCGGACAGGTGACAGAGCCCGGCCACCATCTCGATCCGGACCGGCTCCCCGTAGTGCTCGCTGATCCAGGCGACGGCTGCCGCGGTCTGGCGCGCTGCGATCAATGGTCTGCGCAAATGCCCGGCAGGCGCGAGCAGATCAGGCGGAAACGGATCGATCTGCTGTCCGCTGTATGGCGCGGATTCGGCCGCACGCGTCAGGCCTTCGATCAGGCGCGCAAGAGTTCCGGTGGTGACCGGCTTCACCCTGTAGTCCCAGACCCGGGAGCGAAACGCCCACACCGCGAGCGCCTCGGAGTGGGATTCGGTGAACATCAGCACGGGCAGCGCCGGGAACTCGCGCCTCACCAGCGGCACTGCCCGCAAGCGTCCCTGGTCGGGATAGTCGTATTCGATGCAGAAGAATTGTGGCCGGTGTTCCGCAACAGCGCCGTGGATTTCCTCGAGCCGAGTAATCCGCAGAACGTCGCAATGCGGCTTGGCGTCCGGGCAGAGGCCACGTTGCTGCGGGACGCAGCGAAAATCCATCCAGACGGCTCGCGGGGTCACCATGCCTGCACCATGCACGCATCCGGCCCCCTGATTTTCCTGCTTCGCCACCGGCCTCGCGGACCGGCTGCGTGATTGAAATGGTACGCTACTGCCGGTAACAGCGCTGGATTCAGGCCGGCGCCACGCCTGTGGGGATGGGATCTGTTGCGACCGGGCGTTCCCGGTTTCGCGCGCTTCGGCGCTCCGTAATACTTGGCGGATGATGAAAGTAGTCGATGACCCTGCTGCCTCCGCGCTGCTCGGCGTGGCCGGGCCATTCGCGCACGAGGTGCCGAATTTCGCGCCGCGCGAAACGCAGCAGCGGATGGCCGACGCGGTGACGGAGGCCATCGAGAGCCACGAGGCGCTGGTGGTCGAAGCCGGCACCGGCACCGGCAAGACCTTCGCGTATCTGGTGCCCGCGCTGCTTTCCGGAAAGCGCGTGGTCGTTTCCACCGGCACGCGCAACCTGCAGGACCAGTTGTTCCACCGCGACCTGCCGCGGGTGCTTTCGATCCTCGGTGCGAAGGCCGACGTGGCACTTCTGAAGGGTCGCGCGAATTACCTGTGCCGCTATCGCCTGCAGCAGACGGTCGAATCCGGCCAGTTCAAGTCGCGCGGACAGGTGAGCGATTTGCAGATGGTACGCGCGTGGAGCGCGCGCACGCGCAGCGGCGATCGCGCCGAACTGGCCGCAGTGCCGGAAGGCTCGCCGCTGTGGCCGCGTGTCACTTCCACCGCCGAAAACTGCCTTGGCACTGAATGCCCGTTCTACGACGACTGCTTCGTGTTCAAGGCGCGCCGGCGCGCGCAGGAAGCCGATCTCACGGTGGTGAACCACCACTTGTTGTTATCGGATCTCGCGCTGAAACGCGAAGGCTTCGGCGCGATCTTGCCGGAAGCCGAAGCCTACGTTCTGGACGAGGCGCACCAGTTGCCGGAACTCGCGGGACAGTATTTCTCGATTGGCATCAGCGCGCGCCAGGTGAAGGAACTCGCGGCCGACACGCTGGCCGAATGCGCGGGCCAGCCCGGCGCGCTGGCGCTGCTGCAACCGGCGCTGGACGGGGTGAACGATGCGCTGCGCAAGGCGCGGTTGGCGTTCGATGCGTTGCCCAGGCGCGGCGCGTTCGCGCAATTGGAAGCCGACGCGGGTGCGGCGGAGGCGCTGGAAAACCTCGGCGATGCGCTGAACGATCTTGCCGGCGTGCTGGTCGGCCAAGCCGAACGTTCCAAGGGCCTCGCCAGTGTGTACGCCCGCTGCGTGGTGCTGGACCAGCGCCTGCAGCGCATTGCCGGCCGCGATGGCGAGGACGAGGTGCGCTGGTATGAACTTTCCGACCATGGTTTCGACTTGAGCGCGACGCCGCTCGATCTCGCACCGCAATTGCAGTCGCTGCGCAACGCCACTGATGCCGCGTGGATCCATACTTCGGCCACGCTGGCGGTCGCAGGACAGTTCGGGCATTTCACCCGGCAGATGGGACTGGTCGATCCCGTTACACTCGATCTCGGCAGTCCGTTCGATTACGCGCACCAGGCGCTGTGCTATCTGCCTCGGGGATTGCCAGAGCCCGCCGCGCGCGATTACACGCAGCGGCTGATCGAAACCGTGCGACCGGTGCTGGAAGCATCGAAAGGGCGCGCATTCCTGCTGTTCACTTCGCACCGTGCACTGCGGCTTGCGGCGGACCTGCTGGCCGATTCTCCATGGCCGCTGTTCGTGCAGGGCAGCGCACCGCGCCACCAATTGCTGTCGGATTTTCGCGATTCCGGCAACGGCGTGCTGCTGGGTGCGGCGAGTTTCTGGGAAGGCGTGGACGTGGCCGGCGAAGCCTTGAGCGTCGTCGTTATCGACAAGCTGCCGTTCGCGTCGCCCGACGATCCAGTGCTGCAGGCACGCCTCGATGCGGTGCGTCGCGCCGGCGGCAACCCGTTCCGCGACTGGCAGATTCCGGCCGCGGCGATCGCGCTGAAGCAGGGCGCCGGCCGCCTGATCCGCGACGTGCATGATCGCGGCGTGCTGGTGCTGTGCGATCCGCGCATCGGCACCAAGGCTTACGGCAAGTTGTTCCTCGCCAGCCTGCCGCCGATGCCGCGCGCGCGCGAATTGGATGACGTGCGACGTTTTTTTGCGATGACCAATGCGACAATGTCGGCATGAACCTTCTCGCCATCGAAACCGCCACGGAAGCCTGCTCGGTCGCGCTGCTGCACGGCGACGCGCTGATCGACCGCAGCGAAATGGCGCCACGTCGACACGCGGAACTGGTGTTGCCGATGGCTGAAGACCTGCTCGCCGAAGCCGGCATCGTGCGCAAGCAACTCGATGTTGTCGCGGTCGGGCAGGGGCCGGGCGCGTTCACCGGCGTGCGGCTGGCGATTTCGGTCGCGCAAGGCCTGGCGTTGGCGCTGGACGTTCCGGTGGTGCCCGTGTCGTCACTGGCCGCGCTGGCGATGCAGGCGCCGAGGAATGGTGCAGCGATTCTGGCCGCGATCGACGCGCGTCGCGAGGAAATCTACGCGGGCGTATTTCGTTTCGATGCGGATGGATTGGTGGAACCGCTGGACCGCGAACGCGTGCTCGCCGCATCCGCGCTGGACCTGCCCGAAGCCGAAGCATGGAACGTGCTGGGCACCGGCTGGCGAGCCTATGGTGATGCGATCCGCCAACGGCTGCCGTTTCCGCCGCAGGGGGCCGACGGCGATCGTTACCCGCAGGCCCGCGATGTCGCGCGTCTCGCCGCACCGCTGTTCGCAGCGGGCAAGGGCGTACCGCCGGAGCAGGCGTTGCCCGTGTATCTGCGGGACAAGGTGGCGTTGACACTCAAGGAACAAAGCGTCTCGAAGTAGTAGAGCGGATCGAAGCAAGCTTTCGTGAGAAGTCAGGCCATGGATGGCCGTTCTGACGTCTGTTGTTTCGAGTTGTCCGTACTTGAGAGGGATTCCTTGATGAGGCGATCATGGACGATCGCAAGATCAAGCGCAGGCGTTGCGGATGGCGTCAGGCAACGGCACCGACGCGCCGCTCGCGGGATCGACCCACACCATCACCACGTTGCCCTCGGCATACACGCACGCGTGATCGTTGTGATCGACGATGCGGTTGCCGACTGTCATCGAAGAATTGCCGAGGCGTTCGCAACCCAGCAGCACGTCGATTTCGGCGGGCCATTCGATTGGCTTGCGGTAGTGCAGTTCCACCGCCGCCATCACCGGCATCGCGTGTTCGCTGAACCACTCCCCCGGCACCGTGCGCAGCCACTGCAGGCGTGCTTCTTCCAAGAACGTCAGGTATGACGAATTGTTGACGTGATTGAAGGCGTCGAGATCGCGCCAGCGCACGTGCAGCGGAATTGCGGCAAGTGTGCGGGTTGGCGCGGACGCGGCGACTGCCGGCGCGTCCGCGCGGGGCATGGCCATCTCGGACGCGGGCTTGGCCTTGCCGCGCCTGCGCTGGGGCCGCTTGGCTACGGTTTTCTTGTTGTCGGTCATGCGCGCTTCTTCTTGCGTGACGATTTCGATGTGGCAGCGGTTTCCAGCACTGGCGCGAGAAATTGCCCGGTGTAGGAATTCTTGGTCGCGGCTATATCTTCCGGTGTGCCGGTGGCGATGATGCGCCCACCGCCGGCGCCGCCTTCCGGGCCGAGATCGACGATCCAGTCGGCGGTCTTGATCACGTCGAGGTTGTGTTCGATCACGACCACGGTGCTGCCGCCATCGACCAGGCGATGCAGCACGCGCAGCAGTTGCTCGATGTCGTGGAAATGCAGGCCGGTCGTCGGTTCGTCGAGGATATACAGCGTGTTGCCGGTGTCGCGGCGCGAAAGTTCCTTGGACAGCTTCACGCGCTGCGCTTCGCCGCCGGACAGCGTGGTCGCGCTCTGGCCGAGCTTGATGTAGCCGAGACCCACGTCCATCAGCGTTTCCAGCTTGCGCGCGATCTGCGGCACGGGGGCGAATACCTCCAGCGCCTGCTCGACCGTCATGTCCAACACGTCGGCGATGGTATAGCCCTTGTACAGGATTTCCAGGGTCTCGCGGTTGTAGCGCTTGCCGTGGCAGACGTCGCAGGAGACATACACGTCCGGCAGGAAGTGCATTTCGACCTTGATCAGGCCGTCGCCCTCGCAGGCTTCACAGCGGCCACCCTTGACGTTGAAGCTGAAGCGGCCCGGCTGGTAACCGCGTGCGCGCGACTCGGGCACCTGCGCGAACAGTTCGCGCAGCGGCGTGAACACGCCGGTGTAGGTGGCGGGATTGGAACGCGGCGTGCGGCCGATCGGCGACTGGTCGATGTCCAGCACCTTGTCGAACAGGTCCAGTTTTTCGATGGCGTCGTAGGGCGCGGGCTGCGCGGACGCGCCGTTCAATTCCACCGCCGCGATCCGGAACAGCGTGTCGTTGATCAGCGTGGACTTGCCAGAACCCGACACACCGGTGATGCAGGTGAACAATCCGGCGGGGATTTCAAGGTCGACGTGCTGCAAGTTGTTGCCGTGCGCGCCTTTCAGTTTCAGCACGTGCTTGGGATCGGACTGGCGGCGCAATTGCGGCACGTCGATGCTGCGCTGGCCGGAGAGATATTGTCCGGTCAGCGAACGCGGCGCCTTCAGGATGTCGTCCAGCTTGCCTTCGGCCACCACTTCGCCACCGTGCACGCCAGCACCGGGACCGATGTCCACGATGCGGTCGGCGCGGCGGATCGCGTCCTCGTCGTGCTCGACCACGATCACGGTGTTGCCGAGGTCGCGCAGCCTTGTGAGCGTGCCCAGCAGGCGTTCGTTGTCGCGCTGGTGCAGGCCGATCGAGGGTTCGTCGAGCACGTACATCACGCCGACCAGCCCCGCGCCGATCTGCGAGGCAAGGCGGATACGCTGCGCTTCACCGCCCGACAACGAGTCGGCCTTGCGGTCCAGCGTCAGGTAGTCGAGGCCGACGTCGATCAGGAAGCGCAGACGTTCGCGGATTTCCTTGATGATGCGTTCGGCGATTTCGCCGCGCCAGCCGGGGAGCTGCAGACCGTCGACGAACCCACGCGCGTCGCCGATCGCCAGCGCCGACAGCGATGGCAGGTTTTTCTCGGCGATGAACACGTTGCGGGCGGACAGGTTCAGGCGTTCGCCGTGGCACTCGGGGCAGGGACGCTCGCTGATGAAGCGCGCCAGTTCCTCGCGCACCATGTTGGATTCGGTCTCCTTCCAGCGGCGCTCCAGGTTCGGGACCACGCCCTCGAAGCGATGCCTGCGGGTAAACCCGGAACCGTTGCCGTGGCCCAGGTAGCGGAATTCGATCGTCTCCTCGCCGGAACCGAACAGGATCGCGTCGCGGGTTTTCTTCGGCAGATCACGCCACGGCGTTTCCACATCGAACTTGTAGTGCTTGGCCAGCGAACGGATCATCTGGAAGAAGTGCGGATTGCGGCGGTCCCAGCCGCGCACGGCGCCCTCGCCAAAGCTGCGCTCTGGGTGCGCGACTACGCGTGCCGGATCGAAGAACTGGGTGACGCCGAGGCCGTCGCAGGTCGGACAGGCGCCGACCGGCGAGTTGAACGAGAACAGCCGCGGCTCCAGCTCCGGCAGCGAGTAGTCGCATTGCGGGCAGGAATAGCGCGACGAGAACAATTGCTCCGGTGCCTTCTCGTCGTCCAGATCGACCAGGATCGCCAAGCCTTCGCCCAGACGCAATGCGGTTTCGAACGATTCGGCGAGCCGTTGCTTCAAATCCTCACGCGGACGGAAACGATCGATGACCACCTCGATGGTGTGCTTGATGCGAAGGCCGAGCGGCGGCACGGCATCGAGGTCGTACACGGTGCCATCGACGCGTGCGCGCACGAAACCCTGCGCGCGCAGCTGCTCGAACACCTGCACGTGCTCGCCCTTGCGCTCGCGGATTACCGGCGCCAGCACCATGTAGCGCTTGTCTTCGGGCAGCGCCAGCGTTGCGTCCACCATCTGGCTCACCGTCTGCGCGGCCAGCGGCGTGCCATGATTCGGGCAGCGCGGCGTGCCCACCCGTGCGTACAGCAGGCGCAGGTAATCGTGGATCTCGGTGATGGTGCCGACCGTCGAACGCGGATTGTGCGAGGTCGATTTCTGCTCGATGGAAATGGCCGGCGACAGCCCCTCGATGTGATCGACGTCGGGCTTCTCCATCATCGACAGGAACTGCCGCGCGTACGACGACAGCGACTCGACATAACGCCGCTGGCCCTCGGCATACAGCGTGTCGAAGGCGAGCGAGGACTTGCCCGATCCCGACAGGCCGGTGATCACGATCAACTGGTCGCGCGGCAGGTCGAGGTCGATGTTCTTGAGGTTGTGGGTGCGGGCACCGCGGATGCGGATGGTGTCCATGGAAATGCGTGCGGAAAAGCCCGTTACTATAGCGACCCGCCCGATGTGGGGTTTGGCCGCCCGTTTTTCGACCACCGGCGTTCACGTGTGCCAGTGCGCCATGGAATCCGTAGGTTGGTGCTGAGCGCAGCGAAGCCCAACGCGGTGCTGCAGGATGACGTTGGGCTTCCCCGATGAAGCCGGGTCAGCCCAACCTACGGTCTCCCGGTTGCGCTGCTTGCCCAATCCCATGAAATCACGCTAGAATTGTGGGTTCGAGCGCAATGGATCGCGCCCGATCCACCCAGAATAACGACAGAACCCGAGAGCCGAAACCATGTACGCAGTCATTCTCACCGGCGGTCGCCAGTACCGCGTCGAGCAGGGCGCCGTCCTGCGCGTCGAAAAACTGGATGCCGAACCCGATGCCGCGGTCACCTTCGACCAGGTGTTGCTGGTCGGGGAAGGCGAGGGCGTCACCGTCGGTGCGCCGACGGTCGCGGGCGCCAGTGTCACCGCCAAGGTGCGCGCCCACGGCCGCGCCGACAAGGTGCGCATCGTGAAATTCCGCCGCCGCAAGCACCATCGCAAGCAGATGGGCCACCGGCAGCACTACACCGAAATCGAGATCACCGGCATCGCCGGTGGCAGCAAGTAAGGAGAAGCCGCCATGGCACACAAAAAGGGCGTAGGTTCTTCGCGCAACGGCCGCGACTCCAACCCGAAATACCTCGGCGTCAAGCTGTTCGGCGGCCAGGTCGTCGAAGCCGGAAACATCATCGTGCGTCAGCGCGGCACCCAGTTCCATCCGGGCGTCGGCGTCGGCCTCGGCCGCGACCACACGCTGTATGCGCTGGTCGACGGCAAGGTGGAATTCACCACCAAGGGCCCCAAGAGCCGCCGCACGGTGAACGTGGTCGCCGGCTGATCACGCGTACATGCGATCTGGAAGGCCCCGCTACGCGCGGGGCTTTTCGTTTGAACCGTCGGTCGCAAAACCCGGCGTCATTCCGGACGCGGCGCAGCCGCGATCCGCAACCCGGCGAACTTGATCTTGTGGAGAACGACACTGGGCTACTCGCGCCGTCCTTGGCGCTCGCCCTGCGGCCATCGGCTTCGCGGATGTTCGCTACGGCATCCTGCCTTCGCAGTCCGGCTTGCGCCGGAATGACGACAACTTGTTACGCTTGCAAGCGGTTCTGTCCTGCTCCTGGCCTCCCATGAAATTCGTCGACGAAGCCCTCATCAAGGTTCAGGCCGGCAATGGCGGGGATGGCTGCGCCAGTTTCCGGCGCGAGAAGTTCATCCCGTTCGGTGGCCCCAACGGCGGCGATGGCGGCGACGGTGGCAGCGTGTGGCTGGTCGCAGACGAAGGGCTCAATACGCTGATCGATTTCCGCCACCAGCGCCACTTCAAGGCGCAGCGCGGGCAGAACGGCATGGGCAGCGACATGTACGGGCGCGGCGGCGAGGACACCACGATTCGCGTGCCGGTCGGCACCTCGGTATTCAACCTCGACACCGACGAACTGATCGGCGACCTGACCGCGCACGACCAGAAACTGCTGGTCGCGAAAGGCGGCAAGGGTGGCCTTGGCAACATCCATTTCAAGAGTTCCACCAACCGCGCGCCACGCCGCTTCACCCCCGGCACGCCGGGCGAGGAGCGCGAACTGAAACTGGAATTGAAGGTGTTGGCCGACGTCGGCTTGCTGGGCTTTCCCAACGCCGGCAAGAGCACCTTCATCCGCGCGGTCTCCGCGGCGACCCCGCGCGTCGCGGATTACCCGTTCACCACCTTGCAGCCGCACCTCGGCGTGGTCAGCGTGGGGCCATCGCAGGGTTTCGTGGTGGCGGACATTCCGGGGCTGATCGAGGGCGCGGCTGAAGGTGCGGGCCTGGGCATCCAGTTTCTGAAGCACGTCTCGCGCACCAGCCTGCTGCTGCACCTGGTGGATGTCGCGCCGCTGGATGGCGCCGATCCGGTGGAGCAGGTGCGGATCATCGAAGGGGAATTACGGCAACACGACCCCGAGCTGCTGCAGCGTCCGCGCTGGTTGCTGCTCAACAAGATCGACCTGTGGGCGCCGCAAGAACGTGATGCGAGTGCGCGCGAAATCATCGCGCGGCTGGATTGGAACGCACCCTGGTTCGCGATCTCGGCGGCGGAACGCATCGGCACGCGCGAGGTGTGCCTCGCCGCGCAGCGGTTCTTCGATGAGCGCAAGGCGGATGCCGGGGAGTCGGCCGAGTGACCGGTTCCGCGACCGGGAAGTGGGCAAAGAAAAAGCCGGCTGGCGCCGGCTTTTTCAGGACCACGAGCGGGTATGACTCAGGCGATCGCCTTGATGTGCGCGGCGAGCCGGCTCTTGTGCCGGGCGGCTTTGTTCTTGTGGATCAGGCCGCGGCTGGCGTAGCGGTCCAGCACCGGCTCGGCGGCCTGGTACGCGGCTTCGGCGCCGGCCTTGTCCTTGGCCTCGATGGCCTTCAGCACCTTGCGGATCGACGAGCGCAGCATCGAACGCTGGCTGGCATTGCGCATGCGGCGCACTTCGGCCTGGCGGGCGCGCTTCTTGGCGGACTGGATGTTTGCCACGGGGTGACTCCGGAGAATAAGGGCAGAACGAAGCCGCCTAGTATCGCTGCGCGGCGATCCACAGTCAATTGCCTGTCTCCCCGGTGGTCCGCATTGGAGCTCGCGGCATGAGCCGTTCGCCCAGCCTGCTGCGCGGGGTGTTCTCGTTCAGCAGCATGACCATGATCTCGCGCGTGCTGGGCTTGGCACGCGACATCTCGATCACCCACGTGTTCGGTGTCAGCGCCGCCACCGACGCGTTTTGGGTGGCATTCCGGGTGCCCAATTTCATGCGCCGGCTGTTTGCGGAGGGTTCGTTCTCGACCGCGTTCGTGCCGGTGTTCACCGAGGTCAAGGAAACCGGCAGCCACGCGGAATTGCGTGACCTGACCGCACGCGTCGCGGGCACCCTCGGCGGCGTGCTGCTGGTGATCGTGGCGTTGGGGATCATCTTCGCGCCACAGGTGGCGACCGGGTTCTCGCCGGGTGCATTGGACCAGCCGCACAAGTTCGACCTTACCATCGAACTGCTGCGGCTGACGTTTCCGTTTCTTTTGTTCGTGTCGCTGACGGCGCTGTGCGGCGGCATCCTCAATAGCTTCCAGAAGTTCGCGTTGCCGGCGCTGGCGCCGGTGATCCTGAACCTGTGCCTGATCGCCGGGGCGCTGTGGGGGGCACGCCGGCTCGCGGTGCCGATCGAGTCGCTGGGCTGGGCGGTGCTGGTCGCCGGCGTCCTGCAATTGCTGTTCCTGCTGCCCTCGATACGAAGTCTCAACCTGCTGGCGCTGCCGCGCTGGGGCTGGCGGCACCCGCGCGTGCGGCAGATCATGCGATTGATGCTGCCGACCCTGTTCGGATCGTCGGTGGCGCAGATCAACCTGCTGCTGGATACCGCCGTAGCCTCGCTGCTGATCACCGGGTCGCAGACCTGGCTGGCGCAGGCCACGCGTTTTCTGGAATTGCCGCTGGGCGTGTTCGGCGTCGCGCTCGGCACCGTGATCCTGCCGGCGCTGTCGCGTCATCACGTCAGCGCGGACCAGCAAGGCTTTTCGCGTTCGCTGGACTGGGGTTTGCGGACCACGCTGCTGATCGCGCTGCCCGCGATGTGCGGATTGCTGCTGCTGGCCGAACCCGCGGTGGCGGCGTGTTTCCAGAACGGGCAGTTCACCGCCTTCGACAGCCACATGACCGCGATCGCGATCATGGGTTTGGCCGCGGGCGTGCCGGCGATCGCGTTGACACGCACGCTGCTGCCGGCCTTCTATTCGCGGCAGGACACCAAAACGCCGGTACGCGCGGGCGTGATCGCGCTGATCGTCAACATGGTGTTCAATTTCGCGCTGATCGCGCTGCTGTTCGAGTTGTGGGCGCCGGCCGCGTCGAAACACCTGCCGTGGCTGGATGGCATCGCGCAGGTGCCGGGGCTGCACCTCGGCATGGCGATCGCGAGTTCGGTGTCCAATTACCTGCAGTTCGCCCTGCTGTGGCGCTACCTGAAGCGCAGCGGCGCGTACCGTCCGCAGCCTGGCTGGGCGCGGCACTGGCTGCGGATGGGATTGGCCTGTGCCGCCCTGGTGGTGGTGGTCTGCATCGGGCTGTGG
>DATCSF010000169.1:0-7593 GCA_036568625.1 Rhodanobacteraceae bacterium
AACCTGCAGGCTGGATGCGCGCATTTGCGTAGCAGCCCTGCCTGCGGCCCGGTCAGGATCTCCAGCGCGTCCAGGGCCAATGCGCGGATCAGGGTGTCGCGCTGCGCGCTTGCGGCAGGCAGCGACTTGCGCGGACCCGCTGCGGTCCATTCAAGGCGTATTTGGGCCGAGGGCGCGGTCAACGCGCGATTGAACCGCCGCACCACGGAATCCGGAGCCAGGGCGCGTTCCAGGCGCGCACGCAGCAGTGCATCCGTCGCATCGCGCAAGGCGCGAACGGCAACGAGGTCCACAGCATCAACGGGCCCGCGCCAGACGATGCGCCCGCGCTCTGCACGCAACCACGCCGCCAAGGCCGCGGGCCGGTCGAGCAGGTCGACGTGACTGCCACGCTGCAGCACGTGTGTGTTGACGAGATCGATCGCGAGCGGCTCGCCAAGGAGCGGGAAGCGGGTTTGGGTCGTCATGGCGGTTTCGGCATGCGTCGGTGGACAACGTACTAATGGGAATATACATTAGATATCGAATCGTACACGCGGATCGGTGGACGCGCACGACGGGCCGCGCGGCGAGGTGCGCCGCATGATGCAGTGCGCTGCAGTCGGCGCGAAGGAGTGAGGCATGGGCAAGCGATTGGGTATCTACGTATTCGATGGGGTCGAGGTGGTCGACTTCACGGCGCCGTTCGGGGTGTTCGCGGTGGCCCAGCGAATGGACCCGGAGTTGGATGTGTTCCTGGTGGGCGAGGCCGCGGGTTCGATCGAAGCGACCGCGGGGCTCAAGGTGAAACCGCGCTATGCGTTCAACGATCACCCGGACATGGATGCGTTCCTGATCCCGGGCGGCATCGGTACGCGGCGCGAGATGCACAACAAGCGCCTGCGCGAGTTTGTCGGCAGCTTGCCGCGGGACACGCTGCTGGTGAGTGTCTGCACGGGCGCCTGGATCTACGGGGCTGCCGGAATCCTTGACGGGATCAAGGCGACGAGCCGCAAGAACGGCGACCCGTCGGAGAAGCTCGTACCGATCGATCGTCTTGCGCAGATTGCGCCGAAGTGCCACATCGATCGCCACCGCATCGTCGACACCGGACGCGTGATCACCGCGGGCGGCATCTCTTCCGGTCTCGAGACCGGGCTTTACCTGCTCTCGCGCTTTGGCAAGGACGGCGCATTCGTCGATCTGGTCGCAAAGGTCATGGAGTACGAAAAGCAGTGGGCGCTGATGAAAGCGGACCGGCTTGTCGTTGCGTGAGGGGGCGCTGCCGATCGTTTGTTTATCGGCTTGCGCAACCCAAACGTGGCGCGGCAAGCGATCGACCGCTCGTGATCGCCCAAAGCGCCTCGCTCGTTTCGTCGCCATGGGTACCCACGACGATGTGCGCGACGGTTTGTCTGCCGCACCTCTTCGGGTGGGTGTTGGCGAGGTTCGGTACCTGACGTAGCGTCAAGGCGGCGTGACCGTTCGATGTGCGCTGGTGGCGTGGTGGCGCTGGACACTTGTACCGGTGCCATGGCCGTCCTCCCGGCGGCAGCCTCGTATCGCGCTCACGTGTGTAGCCATCCGCGGCGCGATCCGTGCACGCGCACTCGACATGGTGTTGCGGTGGAGTCGCCTGCCGGGATTCGTTGGCAATCGTGGGAGCGCCCGGACAGGTGCAAGGCATCGGTGATGACAGGTTCGATTTTGCCGTCGACTGAAACGGCAGCGCCGCGATGGATGCTCCCCACCCTTTGTGGTGCGGCCTTCATGGTGTTCGTGCAGACGTTCATGGTGGCGCCACTGATCCCGCGATTGGCGGCCGTGTTCGGCAGCAGCATTGGCTGGGTCGGCTTTGCGGTGCCCGCGTACGTTGTACCGGAAGCTGTCGCGACGCTCTGGGTTGGCCCCCTATCGGATCGGCTCGGGCGACGCAGGGTCATCACCGGCTCGCTGCTGATCTTCATCGCCCTGACCGCAGCCACGGCGACGGCTGATCATGCGGGATCGTTCATCGCATGGCGCATCGCGACCGGGCTGAGTGCGGCGGGGATCGTGCCGATCTGCCTCACCCTGATTGGCGACGTCGTGCCGTTCAACCGTCGTGGCCGTGCGGTGGGGTGGTTTTTCGGCGCCATCGCGGGCGGGACGGCGACCGGCGCCGCAGTGGGCGCGCTGCTCGAGCCGCTCGTTGGCTGGCGAACCCTTTTCCTCATCATCGCCGGGCTCTCCGCCGTGCTGCTGGTGGTGATGCGGACAACGACCGCATTGCCACGGATCGTGGCAAGCGCCGCACCGTGGTCCGCGGTGACTGCCGGTTACCGGCGGCTCCTGGCATCCGCGCGCGGGCGCCGTACCTACGTCTATGTATTGTTGAACGCGGTGCTGCAGTCGGGCGTGTTTACCTGGCTTGGCGTATACCTGCACCAGCGCTTCGGACTGGGTGAGACGGGCATCGGCCTTGTGCTGCTCGGCTATGGGGTACCCGGTCTGCTCTTCGGCCCGATGATCGGGAAGCTTGCCGATCGTGTTGGGCGCGCGCTGATCATCCCCTCAGGCGTTGCCCTCACTGGAGTCTGTGCAATATTGCTGGCGGTACCGCTGCCGCTGCCCGGCGTTCGCATTGCGATCATTCTGCTTTCGCTCGGCTTTGACCTGACGCATCCCCAGCTTGCGGCGATTACCACCGATCTTGGCGGTGGCCGTGGACAAGCCGTCGCAGTCATGGCGTTCTCGCTGTTTGGCGGGTTCGGGCTTGGCAGCCTGCTGTTCCAGGCTGCACTCACGTTGGGATTCACGGACGCGCTGCTGTTGTTTGGTGCCGTCGCGTTCATCGCCGCCGCACTCGCGTATGGGTTGTTTCGCGATGAGCTGCCACGCGTACGGTCGGCGCACGTGGATGTTGGGAATCATTGAGTACCGTTCCGGAAAGCCATGACCGGCGCGCTGGGCATGCTTGACCGGAGCAACCGGCGTGGCCTGCTACCGCGGTGAGGTTGACGCGCGCTGGACACGTACCCGCGATCCTT
The DNA here is from genome assembly GCA_036568625.1 of Rhodanobacteraceae bacterium. GTDB lineage: Bacteria > Pseudomonadota > Gammaproteobacteria > Xanthomonadales > Rhodanobacteraceae > 66-474. The sequence continues at coordinate 3,009 of DATCSF010000169.1, forward strand.
TCCGGGATTTGGCCGCCATCCGCTTTCGGGAAGACTGGTTGAAAGGCAATGTGCCGGCCCACTTGGGCACTGATCAGTCTGCCGGCGCGCGGGAAGCGTTCCGCAAGCGGTCGCCGAACGGCTCACGCCGGCACGCCTGCTCCATTCGCCACAATGCGTGAAAAAGCCCGGGAGCGGCTTCGTCCAGCCTCACGGGATATCGCGATCGTGAGGGGCGAGTTGCATGTTGCATTGCAGCTTGACATAACTGGTATATGTGACATATGACGTGTACGGGAGTCCTTCCCAAACCCAAGCCCCGGGTAAACGTGCCTACGAATCCGTCATCGTCTGAATTCCCACCGACGTCGAGTGCGTGCGCATCCGGTGCGGAGTGCGCTCCGGGGCGGCGCAGAGCCGCGCCAACGCCAGAAAGCAGGGGCGGCGGCCGTAGCATCTTCGCTCGAAGCCGTCACGGCCAGCGACGGCCTCTCGCACGACCCGCGCAAAAACCGTCCTCCACTGCGCACTCTGTGTTCAGACGCGCATTCCTCCAAACGCGCACGGCGTGTGTCCCGAGGCCATGCTGCTCCATGTCTTGCGCACCCGGATGTTCGCACACTCACACGGTGCACTTACTTCTCCATTCGGCGATTCTCGAGCACCTCTCGCGCCTTTCCGCAATTCATCCGCAGGAGCCGTCAGCCACATGAATACCGTGCAATTAAGCGCATCCACCCGGCATCGGTGGACAAGAACCGACGTGATGGTCGTAATGGCCTACGTACTCCTGCTCGTGGGGTACGTGATAAACGCGATCGATCGCATCTCATTTCCCGTATTCATCCCCAACATACGCGCGGAGTTCGGCCTGTCACTCAGCACGTCGGGATTGATTTCGACAATCTCCTATATTGGCATGGGCCTGTTCGGAATACCGATCGGCTATCTGCTCGATCGGATGTCGCGCAAGCATATTTTCAATCTCGGATTATTCATTTTTTCGCTTGCGACAATTCTGACCGTGGTGTCTCAGAACGTATGGGACATGGCGCTCTACCGGGTCGCGTCCGGCGTGGGCGAATCCATGCAACTCACGGCGCTCCTGGCCATCGCCGGGGCATTGTTCAGTCGCTATCGCGGGTTGGCGATTGGCGGCGCGAACACGGCATTCGCGATCGGCTCATTCATCGGTCCGGCGTTGGGCGCCCTCCTGCTCACGACGTACCACAGCTGGCGGGTACCGCTGATCATATTCGGAGTAGTCGGTATCGTGATGTGCATCGTTACGTATGCGTTTGTACCGTCCCGACTCGTTGACCGAAAAATCAGCGCCTCTGAACGCGTTGCTGAAGTGCAGGTCGAGGGTGGCTCTTCGCATATGCTGAATCGAAACAGCCTGCTCCTCATTCCCGTCGCGGCCCTCGGTGGTCTGATTACGTTCGGCTTCCTCGGTATGTATCCTACGTTCCTGCGTACCCATCTCGGGTTCACGGCCGAACAGGCGGGCATATTGTTGGCATTGCACGGGCTCGGCGCCTTGGTCTCCTTCCTTGGCGGAGCACTCGGCGATCGATTCTCGCCACGCGTCGTGATGGTTTCCGCATTCCTTTGTACCGCCGGGATCGGGGTGCTCATGTTCGGTGGGCCAACGACCTTCAGCGCCCAAGCGATTCTCTCGTTCGCCCTCGGTGTCACATACAGCGGCGTCGTATATACAAACACCGCGGCGTACCTGGTCAAATCGGTGCGGCAGGAACTCGCCGGGATCGCGTCCGGTACCTTCATGGTGGCACTGTACGTGCCGGCTGCATTCGCCGGGATGACCGTAGGCGCCATGGCCGCGCGTTGGGGCTGGACGGTTGCGGGAATCGTTGAAACCAGCGTGTTTGCGGTGATTGGGGCCGTCCTATGCATGCTGCTGGATCCAAGCCAATTCAGCCGCGCTGCCACCGCCAAGACTGCATGAGTGCTGTCTTGGGTGATGTGCGTACGTCGTGCGATCGCGACCGCGGCAAGCGTGGTTACGCTGTATCACTTACCTGCGGGCTTTCCGCCGGCCTCTCGCAGACGGTCAGCCCGCGAGGCACCACGCGCCTTGCGGATATTCGCCGTCGCACGTCGCCCGAGATCTTGAAGCAACCAACTTGTACAGCCCATGCGGGGAATGTCCATGAAGACCCTCGACCTTCGCGAGTTGTCCGGATCCAATGCCGCAGCTTCCATGATCGACGACTACAACTCAGCTGAGGTCGGTGCGGGCATTCAATTCCAACTTCGCGACTACGACGCGAGCACGCGCATAAGCCTGCTCGAAGGCGGTATCCGGCCACGCGCGATGAAGCAGATGGAGGACAAGTCGTACTTGTTGACTGTTCAACGTGAATTGTGCCCCGTGCAGGGGTCAATCACCGGACTGCATCACGTATTGTCCGACAGCCATTCCGTATGGACGGCGGAGCGCAGTACTCGCGTCGCAAGGATCGACACGGACACGGACGACATAGTGGCGACCACAAGCTCGATGCGGCGAGCGTCGCACATCGGATACGACCATCGACATCGGCGCCTGCTCGTTGCAGATGCCGGTGGCGACCGGGTGGCGGCGTTTGACGCCGAAAACCTTCAGCTGATTCAAGATTGGAACGCTCCCGGCCACCCCCAGATTCCGGTTGCCAACAAGGACGGCGTGGTTTGCGTCACCGGCAGCCGCGACCTCAAGGGAACACTGACCATTGCAGCGCCAAGGGACGGGAGATATACGGTACGGACGGTCGAAGTCGGAGCCTACCCGCACGACCCGCTTTTCGACGTGGCACAAAAGTGCGTCTTCGTTTCGTGTCTGGGCTCCAACGAGATCGTCAAGGTTCGCCTTGCGGACGCCCGCGTCGTGAGCAGCTACGTCGTCGGCGAGGGACCCGCGCACATGGTGATGAACCGCTCCGGACAGTACTTGTATTGCGCCAACAGTTGGGACGGATCCGTCACGCGGGTAGACCTAGCCAGCAACAAAATCAAGACCGTACCAAGCGGTGGGTGGGCCCATGATTTGGCGATGACACCTGACGGGCAGCTGTTATATGTCGCGAATTTCCTCGATGATACGATCAGTGTGTTCGACGCGAACCTGAATTCCCTGGCGACCCTGAATACCGACTCGTATCCGCACGGAATCAACATGTCGGTTGACGGCAAGTACCTCGTCACCACCGGTTTCTCGTCGGATCATGTCCGTATTTTCGACGCAGAATCGCATCACGAAACCGCAAGGGTCAAGGTGGGCATGGGCGGATCCCACACCGCATTTGCGCAGCGTGGGGACAGGGCGCTGGCATACGTTGCATGTTCTGTCAGCGACCATCTTGCCGTGGTGGACCTGGTTGCGGGCGAATGCATCGATCACATCCGGCTCGACCCCCTCAAGCGTCCTCAATTCACCAATTGAAATCACGGGGTGCGTCTGGCCTCGGACCGCGTATAGCGAAGTACGCGAACAGCTGCCCCATTTCGGCCTGCAACAAATCGAAAAGGAGCCGCTCGACGGCAGCGGGCAGGCCACGAACGGCGACCAGGAGACTTACTGGCCGCGCCGCAATACGTGAGCGACTGCCTGTTCCCCAAGGCCAGCTTGACGGGCGTCGCACGGTGCGTGAACTGCCGCCGACGCTGCACGTTTGATTGCGCACCCTATACACGAGCTTAGTTCAGGCGAACGTCTTCCCTGGTGTCGTACCAGCTGATGGGCTCGTCCTGACAACTCACCCAAACGCTTTTGATTGCAGTGTAGTTCCAGAGCGCCTGAATCCCATTTTCACGACCGATCCCGGAACTCTTGAATCCTCCCCAGGGCGAGCCGGGATGATTCCTGTGGTGGGTATTGATCCAGACCGTACCGATTCTGAGTTTTCCCGCGACTCGGTGCGCCCGCGCAACGTCGCGTGTCCAGATCGACGCGCCCAAGCCATAGCTCGTGCCGTTTGCCATCGCTGTCACATCCGCTTCCGAGTCGAACGGAATGACAGTGAGTACTGGCCCGAATACCTCGGTCTGTGCGCAAGCCATGTCGTTGCGGGCGTCGACGATCACAGTCGGCTCGATGAAGAACCCGCCCGACAGCTCCGGAGCTGGTGGGATCCCTCCCCCGATGGCGACACGCGCGCCGTCCTTGGTGCTGTTCCTGATCACACTCAGGATGCGGTCGCGCGCCGCGGCGCTGATCACCGGGCCCATGTCCGTCCCGCGGTCCTGCGCGCGCCCGACCTTCATCCGGCCCACGCGGGCGACCAGCGCCTCGACGAAGTCGGCGTAGATCCCGCGTTGCACGAAGATCCGGCTGCCGGCGATGCAGGTCTGCCCGGAACCGATGTACCCGGAAAACTGGGCGGCCTTGGCGGCGTAGGCCGCATCGACGTCGTCGAAGATCAGTACCGGCGTATTTCCGCCCAATTCCCCACCGAACTCCGCCAAGCGCTCCGCCGCCGCCAGTGCAACCAGCTTCCCGGTATGGGTCGAACCCGTCACGTCGATGCGGCTCACGCCGGGAGCACGCGCCACGAGGGCCCCCGTAGGGCCCGCTCCCGTTAGCACCTGCAGCACACCAGACGGC
>DATCSF010000170.1:0-2755 GCA_036568625.1 Rhodanobacteraceae bacterium
TCATGCTCTTGTCGATCATGGCTTGCTCTCACGTTTCCGGTGCCCGGAACGCCGAACGGCGACCCGGACGGGTGATCAGAATTCTTCCCAACCGTCCTCGGCGGTAGCCGGCTCCAGCCGCGAGGCCTTCACATCGCGGCCCGCCTTCGATGCTTGCCGCGGCGGCGGCGCGACCGGTCGTTTGACCCGCTGCGTCATCGCCGAGGCATCCTGGTCGGATGGCCGTGCGGCCGAACGTATCTCGTGCGCGGCGGCCTGCGGCAGCGTCTCGGGCAGACGGAACACCGCCACCGAGCTTTCCAGCCGGCACGCCTGCTCCTCCAGCGACGCGGCCGCGGCGGTGATCTGCTCGACCAGCGCGGCGTTCTGCTGGGTCACCTCGTCCATCTGGCCGACCGCCTGGTTGATCTGCTCGATGCCGCTCGACTGCTCCTGCGAGGCGGCCGAGATTTCATCCATGATGTCGGTGACGCGCTTCACCGCAGAAACGACTTCGCGCATGGTGTGGCCGGCCTGCTCCACCAGCGCGGAACCCCCGCTGACCTGTTGGCTGGAACTTTCGATCAGCTGCTTGATCTCGCGCGCGGCCTCGGCGCTGCGGCCGGCCAAATTGCGCACCTCGCCCGCGACCACCGCAAAACCGCGTCCCTGCTCGCCGGCGCGCGCGGCCTCCACCGACGCGTTGAGCGCAAGGATGTTGGTCTGGAAGGCGATCGAATCGATCATGCCGGTGATTTCCGCGACCTTCTTCGAACTGTCGGAAATGCCGCGCATGGTGGCCGTCACCTGGTCCATCACCTCGCCACCGTGGCTGGCCGTGGCCGACGCGTCGTTGGCGAGACTGCTGGCCTGGCGCGCGTTGTCGGCGTTCTGCTTCACGGTGGCGGTGATCTGTTCCATGCTGGTCGCGGTTTCCTCGAGCGACGCCGCCTGTTCTTCCGTGCGCGCCGAGAGATCGGCGTTGCCGCGCGCGATCTCGGAGGCCCCGACGTAGATCGAATTGCTGCTGCCGCGCGCTTCGCGGACGATCTTGCCGAGGCTCTGCTGCATGCGCCGCATCGCGGCGAACAGCCGCCCGATCTCGTTGTCGCCCTGCACACCGATGTGCTCGGAAAGATCGGCCCTGGCAATCGCATCCAGCCGTTTCACGGCGCCGGTCAGTGGAATGACGACCAGCCGGCGCAAGCCCAGGTACACCGCCGGCAGCAGCAGCGTGAACAGCGCCAGCCCGCGATACAGCCATTTGAACAGGCTGTCGGTACGGTTGAAATCCGCGATCATCACGGCGTTGCGCTGGCCGGCGTAGTGCGCCAGCGCGGCGAGGCTGTCGTGGAATTGCCGCGCAGGCGCGACCATCTGCTCGTTGAGGGCATTGAACGCATCAAGGTCGCCCTTTTCGATTGCGGCCGCCTGGCCACGGATCGTCTTGATCAAATCCCCGGCGCTGTCGGATATCGCACTGGCCAGCTTCTGCTGCTCCGGACCCTTCTGGACGGCATTGAACTTTTGCAGCAAACCATCCATGGCATCCAGTGCGCCGGCGACCGCCCGCAATTCGGCGCGATCCGGTTGCCGGTGGGCACGCACGTCATCCAGCATGCCCGCTATCCGTGAACGGACCAGGCTCTGCTCGTTGTTGATGGCATTGACCGCGTCGAGCTGGTCGATGTCGACCCGTTGGATGGTCGTGAGATAACCCGCCGTCTGCGTTTCAGCAATCATGCGCAGACCGATGGCGGCGGCCATCATCACGGCCAGGATGGCCAAAAGGCCCAGCATGGCCGTGTTGATTTTGATGTTGCGCATTGCTTTCATGTGTCTGTATCTCGTCTCTCAATCTTGCGTTCGAGGGCGCGCGCTTGCCGGTGGGCCGCGTCGCCTATACCCGTTGCGCACGTCCCGACGCCGCGGCCAGCGCCATCAGTCTCGGCGCCATGTCTTCCAGTCCCAGCACTTCGCTGGCGCCGCCCAGGGCAATCGCTTCGCGCGGCATGCCGAAAACCAGGCAGGTTTCCTCGTCCTGCGCCAACGTGGCGGCACCCGCGTCGCGCATGGCCAGCAGCCCTGCGGCGCCGTCCTTGCCCATGCCGGTCAGCAACACGCCGACCGCATTGCGGCCGGCGTGTTTCGCCGCCGAATGGAACAACACGTCCACGGAAGGCTTGTGGCGATTGACCGGCGGCCCCGAGTCCAGCTCGACGACGTAATTGGCGCCGTTGCGTGCCAGCTTCAGGTGCCGGTCGCCGGGGGCGACATAGGTATGCCCCGGCAAAACGCGCTCGCCGTCTTCCGCTTCCTTCACGGTCATGCGGCATAACCGGTTGAGCCGCTGCGCGAACGAATGGGTGAACCCCGCCGGCATGTGCTGGGTGATCAGGATCGCCGGGCTGTTCGGCGGCAGCGGTTCCAGCACCGCGCGGATCGCTTCCGGCCCACCCGTCGATGCACCCAGGATCACCAGCTTTTCGCTGGACACCAGCGGTTCGCGCAACATCGCGCGCGGCTTGCGTTCCTGCTGCCGCCGCGGCCGCGAGCAGGCGGCGGCGCGAATCTTGTGCGCGATGACATCGCCGTACTCCCGCATGCCGCCGCGGATGCCCATTTCGGGCTTGGCGACGAAATCCACCGCGCCCAGCTCGAGCGCCAGGAGTGTCTCGCTCGCGCCCTTGGTAGTCAGCGTCGAGACCATCACCACCGGCAGCGGATGGAGCCGCATCAGTTTGTCGAGGAACGCCAGCCCGTTCATGTTGGGCAT
>DATCSF010000171.1:0-9834 GCA_036568625.1 Rhodanobacteraceae bacterium
GGTGGAAGAAGGCGTGAGGCGTTTCGTGGAGTGGTACCGCCGTTATTACGGCGTGTGAGCCTGCGCGCGACGCGCGTACCGCCACGCCAGGAACTTGTATTCCACGCCGCCGATCAGTTCGTGCAGGGCGACGCCCGTCGTGCGTATTGCCGGGCCCTGCGGCACGAATGCGCCCGGCCACATATCCAGGCTGTCCTTTGCCGCGCCGCTCGGCCAGGCACACGGCGCGAAGCCCCACGCACGGAATGCGTCCAACGCACGCGGCAGGTGCATGGGCGAACTGACCAGCCAGATGCGCCTGGGCAATGCCGGCGACAGCGCCGCGACGTTCCGCGCGTTTTGCCATGTGTTGCGCGAGCGGTCCTCGATTTCGACGGACGCGGCGGGTACGCCCATCCGCATGGCCAGGTTCGCCATCGGCACGGCCTCGCGTATCCGTCCGCCGCCACCGCCCGCGATCACCAGGCGCGCATCGGGCGGCAGCTTTTCCCACAATGCCACCGCCGCGAACACCCGCTGCAGGCCCACCGTGCTCAGGGATGCATAGTCGTCGGAAGCGCGTGGCGGGTAGTCGAACCCGCCGCCCAACACCACGATCGTGGTCGGCACCGGCGCCGGACATGCGTGCACCGGCGGCACCCGTGCCGCCACCAGATGCGCCAGGCCTTCGGCGCCCAACGGCATCATCAGTGCAACCAGCACGACTTCGATGACAATGCCCGTCCAGCGCATGGCCCCAGGCAACGCGCGCCAGCCCAAGGCCAGCAGCACCACCAGCAGCAACGCCCAGATCAAAGGTGAGGTGGCGTAGATCGGAAAGCTCATGCGGGTCCGCCCGTGCGCCGTGCGCCCGTCGCAGCGCCGGCCGCGGAGCCGATTACGCTCCGACGGCGTCGAGCTTGCGTTCCCACGCCAGCGCCGTCTCCGCGATGAAATCCAGGTCGTCGTGGCGCGGTTGCCAGGCGAGGGTGGTGCGTATCCTGTCCGACACCGCAATCAGCGAGGGCGGATCGCCTGCGCGTCGCGGCTGCTCGATGTACGGCACCGGCGAGCCATGCGCGCGCTCGACCGCGTCCAGTACTTCGCGTACCGAATATCCGTGGCCGTAGCCGCAGTTCAACGTGGTCGACGCGCCACCCTCGCGCAGATAGCGCAACGCATCGAGGTGCGCGCGGGCCAGATCGGCCACGTGGATGTAATCGCGCACGCCGGTGCCGTCGGGCGTGGCGTAATCGGAGCCGAAGATCGACAGGCGCCCGCGTTTGCCGAGCGCCGCTTCGCAGGCGACCTTGAACAGCAGCGTGGCGTGTTTCGTGGATTGCCCGATCCGACCTTCCGGATCGCAACCGGCGACGTTGAAATAGCGCAGCGCCACGTAACGCGGGCCGCCCGCCGCCGCCAGGTCGCGCAGCATCCATTCGCTCATCAACTTGGATGAGCCATACGGGTTGATCGGCGCCGTCGGGGTATCCTCGCTAGCCACGCCGCCCTCCGGAATGCCATACACGGCGGCGGTCGAAGAAAACACGACCTGCGCGACGCCGCCATCGCGGCAGCATTCCAGCAGGTTGCGCGTGGCGCAGGTGTTGTTGCCGTAATAGCGCAGCGGATCGGCCATCGACTCGGGCACGATGGTGCGCGCGGCGAAATGCATCACCGTGTCGACATCGTGTTCGCGCAAGACCTGCGCGACCAGCGGCCGATCGCCGACGTTGCCGACGATCAGGTCGGCGCCGAGCACCGCTTCGCGAAAGCCGGTGGAGAGATCATCCAGCACCACCACGCGCTCGCCCGCTTCGATGAGTTGCAGCACCACATGGCTGCCGATGTAGCCGGCGCCGCCGGTGACCAGGATGCTTCGCTGAGCGCGTTCTCCGGTTCGGTTCATTTCCTGTCCTTGCGATGCGCGCCGGCGCTCGGCGATGGAGGGGTGCCGCGTCGGCGCCAGAGAATTACTTGCCCGCGCCGCTACCCACGACGCTGCTCAATTCCCTGTACAGCTTGTCGGCAGCCGGCTTGGCGGGGAAGTTTGCGCCGGATTTCTGCAGCGCTTCCAGCGTGGCGCGTGCGCCGGCGCGATCGCCAGTGCGCGCCTGCGCCACCGCCAGATGATATTGGATGTCCGGCACTTTGGGCGCCGCCTTGGCCGCCTGTTGCAGGATCGGCAACGCGGTCGTGGCCTGACCGGCCTCGACCAGCGCCCAGCCGTAGGTGTCCTGGACGCTGGACGAAGTGGGTGCGAGCTTGTGGGCGCGCTCGGCGAGCGTCAGCGCCCTCGGATTCTTCTGCCCGGTGTAAATCCAGGCAAGATTGTTGAGCGCACCTACGTTGGACGGGAACGCCTTCAACACCTCTTCGTACTGGCTGGCGGCATCATTGTTCCGGTCGTGATCGAGGTAGTACTGGGCCAGCATCAGGTGCACGGCCGCGTCATCGGAATGCTTGGCCAGCCAGTCGTGCAGTACGCGCTCGGGCGCCTTCGCGCCGCTGCGCTCCAGCGCCATGAAGCTCTTCACCACCAACGGGCGGTCATACTGCGCCGCGAGACCCTGCTGGTAGGCCGCGGCGGCCTTGGCATAAGCCTTTTCGGCCATGTACAAGTCGCCTTCCAGCGCCAACCCGGCGACCTTGGAGGCAGGCTGTTTTTGCAGTGTCTGCGCCAGCGCGAGAGCGCCCGCGGCATCGTGATTTTGCAATTTCAGGAATGCCAGCAGCGCGACTGCCTGCACCTGTGCGGGGTCGGCCTTGAGCACGGCCTCGAGGTTGCCTGCGGCAGCCTTGGCGTTCTTGTTGAGGACTTGCGCCCGCGCGAGATTGATCCGGTACAGGGAAACTTGGGGCGCGCGCTTCACGGCCTCCTCGAGCGGTGGCAGCGCCGCGGCGTGGCGACCCGCGTTGAGTTCGGCCGCACCGACTGCATTCAGCGCCGCCGGATTGCCCGGCAACGCGTCCGCCAACTGTTTCGCAACCCCGACCGCGTCGTCGAACTGGCCGTTCTGGCTGTACAGCATCACCAGCTCGACATAGGCGGCAGCCGACTTGGGTTGCGCGGCGATGGCCTGCCTGAAGCGCTTGATCGCTGCCGCCTTGTCACCCTGGATCGCGGCCAGCCTGCCGAGCGCCATCATCGCCGCGGCGTTGCGCGGTTCCTGTTGCAATACCGCGTCGTAGCGGCCTTCGGCATCCTTGTAGCGGCGTTCCATTGCATCCAGACTGCCGAGGCTCAACAGCGCGGTCTGGTTCTTCGGATCGATCCGGATCGCTTCCTCGTATTGCGCACGCGCCTGCTTGCGCTTGCCGGCCGCGACCAGCGCGGTACCGTACAAGAGGTGCGCTTCGCTGTCCTTCGGATGCTTGGCCACATAGTCCGCGGCGGTCTTGGTCGCCTCTTCCGGATGCTTGTCGCGCACGTAGGCTATCGCCAGCATCGCGGCGCGCTGTGCCTCCATGCCGGCATCGCCCGCCGGCATCGCCTTCAACAGGCGGATGGCTTCGGCGGAATTGCCGCCGGCAAGCGCCCGCTCGACGCCAGCGAACGCACTGCTCGCGGCGCCTGCCGGACTCGACGCCTTGGCGATGCCGGTCTGCGGCGCGGGCGGCTTGGCTTCCATGCCGCCAGGTGCAGGCAGGCCGGCGCCTTCGGCAGACGCCCGTTGCAACTGCGCCAGAAGTTCGGCATCGGTAGCCTGGGCCGGAGCCAGCGAACGCAGCGTACTCAGCGCCTGGCCGGAACGGCCTTCGCGGTAATACGTCAGCGCCAGCAGTTTGCGGGCGGCCACATTCTTCCGGTCCACGCCCATCACGTTGCTGAGGTACATTTCGGCTTGCGCGTAATTGGCCTGCGCGTAGTTGATTGCTCCCATCAGCACCTGCGCGGCCACGTTGTCGGGCACGGTCTTCAGTACCTGCTGCAATTGCGCGGTCGCCTCATTGAGATGCCCCTGCTGATACAGCACCACGGCGTGGAGATAATGCGGACCGGGCTGCCCGGCAGCCATTTGCTCCAGCGTCTTGATGTTGGCCAGCGCCTGGTCGTAATGTTTCTGCCGGGTCTGCGCCTCGACCAGGCGCGCGCGCGCGTAGAAGCTGTCCTGCGGCAGCCAGTCGGCATGCTCGATGTCCAACGCCTTCTGGTAAGCCGTTTCCGCCGCCGCGAAGTCGTCCGCCGCCGCGGCAAGATCGGCCTTGGCCACCCAGGCCCGCGGCTCGCCCGGCGCTGCGGCCAGCGCCTGATCCACATAGCGGCTGGCCGTGCCGGTCTCGCCCGACTCGATCGCAAGCCTCGCCAATCCCACCAGCGCGAGCGGATTCCCCGATTCCGCCTGCAAGGCGGCCTCGTAAGACTGCTTTGCCTGATCCGGTTGCTTCAAGCGGCGCTGGGCATCACCGCGCAGCACATCCACGCGCGCCTGCACCTTGGCGTCGAGGCTGCTGTCGGGCGTCGCGGCCGCCATCAGCTTGTCGAATTGTTGGGTTACCAGCAACGCTTCACAGGTGGGTACCACCCACCGTGATTTGGGCACGCCGCGGGCCCGGGCTTTATCGAGTTCGTTCAGCGCGTCATTGGGATTGCCGAGCATCAGCGAGGATTCGCCGAGCAGCAGCCACGCGTCGCCATTCTTGTCGTCGCGCTGCAAAACCTTCTTGGCCTCGATGTAAGCCGCACGATATTTGCCGCTGTCCTGGTACTTGAGGCCGGTCGCGACACTGCCCTTGCCACCGCCCAGGCCGCAACCGGCCAGCATCAGACCCATCGAGACCAGCACCAGTACGCGGCGTCCAGCCAAGCTGTTCAAGATTTTCATGCGCAATCCTCACCCTGTTCGTTGGGCTACACGCGGCGTCAGCCGACATCGGTCGATTTCTTCAGCTCGTACTTTTCCAGCAGGTCGTACAGCGTCGGCCGGCTGACACCCAGCAGGCTGGCTACCCGCGACAGATTACCCCCTTCGCGCGTGAGCGCTCGCCGGATCGCGCGCTTTTCAGCTTCTGCGCGAACTTCGCGCAAATCCAGCGCTTCGTCGCCGCCACCGGCATCGAGGCGCAACGCGTCCGGTCCGATCTGCTTGCTTTCGGCCATGATCACCGCGCTGTTGACCGCGTTCTCGAGTTCGCGCACGTTGCCGCGCCACGGATAAGCCTCGATTGCCTTCAATGCCTTGGTGGTGAAACCGCGCAGCGCGCGGCCGTGGCGACTGGCGGCCTGCTCCAGGAAATGTCGCGCCAGCAGCACCGCGTCGCCGGCGCGATCGCGCAGCGGCGGCAACTGGATCGTGACTTCGGAGACACGATAGAACAGGTCTTCGCGAAAGCGCCCGGCCTGGATCAACGCGCGCAGATCCCGATGGGTGGCGCAGATGATGCGCACGTCCACCGCGATCGGTTCGCGCCCGCCGATGCGTTCGACCACGCGCTCCTGCAGGAAGCGCAGCAACTTGGCCTGCAGCGCCACCGGCATGTCGCCGATCTCGTCCAGCAGCAGGCTGCCGTTGTGGGCCAGCTCGAACTTGCCCTTGGTCTGCTTGTGGGCGCCGGTGTAGGCGCCCTTCTCGTAGCCGAACAATTCGGCTTCCAGGAGATTTTCCGGGATGGCCGCGCAATTGATCGCGACGAACGGTCCGTCGCGGCGCGTGCTCAGGCGGTGCACCGCACGCGCAAACAGTTCCTTGCCGGTGCCGGTCTCGCCCAGCAACAACACGGTGGCATGGGTGGGGCCGACCTTCTCCACCAGCCGACAGGCCCGTGCCATTGCCTCGCTGGTGCCGATGATGCCTTCCAGCGCCGCGCGCGATTCGCTCCTGAGCCTGCGGTTCTCGGCCTCCAGCTCGTGCACGCGGAATGCGCGATCCACGATCAGGCGCAGCACTTCCAGGTCCAGCGGCTTCGCGCAGAAATCATAGGCGCCGGCGCCGATCGCCTTGACCGCGTTGTCGCGATCGCCGTTGCCGGTGGCGACGATGATCTTGGTGTACGGCGCTTCCTCGAGGATGGCCGCAATGGTCGCGAAGCCCTCGCTGGTGCCGGCCGCGTCCGGCGGCAGGCCCAGGTCCTGCAATACCACCGCCGGCTGCTGGCGGCGCACCTCGGCCAGCGCCGATTCACGGTCGCCGGCCACGATGGCCGTGTATTCGTCGAAACTCCAGCGCAACTGCTTCTGCAGGCCGGCATCGTCTTCGACGATCAACAGCGTGCGCACGGACGCATTCATGTCGCCGCTCCCACTGCACGCGCGGCCGCGGGGTCCGCCGGCTCGGCCAGCGGCAAGCCGACCGTGAACACGCTGCCGCGTGCGGGCGCACTGTCGACCGCAAGGGTTCCGCCCAGTGCCCGCACGTATTCGCGCGCCTGATAGGCGCCGATGCCCATGCCCCTGCTCGCCTTGGTCGTGAAAAACGGCTTGAACAGCCGGTTGCGGATGAAATCCTCGTCCATGCCCATGCCATCGTCCTCGATTTCGATCACGGCCTGCCCCCGGTCCGGCTTCACTCTCAAGGTGACATGCCCCTGCGGGGTGGCCGCGTCCTGGGCATTGCGGATCAGGTGCCCCAGCACGGTCGCCAGCTGGCCCGCGTCCGCGTGCACCCACAACGATTCCGGCGGCGGCACGTAGGCCGGCGGCGGCGCCTGCGCGCCACATTCGGCCAGCGCGCGTTGGATGATTTCCGTCAGCCGCACCCTGGCGCGTGCCGCCGGCGCCGCCTCGCCGCGCAATTGTTCCAGCAACCGCGTGATCCGCTGCACCGAGTTTTCCACCGTCGCGAGCATGTCGTCCACGAACGCCGGGTTGTGCCGATGGCGGCCTGCATTCTGCAACAGCAGCGACTGCTGCGCCGCGACGTTCTTGAGATCGTGCATCAGGAACGCGGTCAGCCGGTTGAAGCCCTCGAACTGCCGCGCCTCCGCCAGCCGGCGCGCGTTCGCGGCCTGCGCCAGCGTCCCGGCGACCTGGCTGCCCGCAGTCCTGAGCAGATCGATGTCCTCCCAATCGAGCGCGCGCCGCGCCCGCGCCTCGGCCAGCACCACCAAGCCAATCAGGCGATCCTCGAGCACCAGCGGCACCAGCAACCAGGCACGCGGCAACGCCGCCAACTCTGCCGGAGCCTGCAAACGCACATCGTCCAGCGGCGGCGGTTCGCCCAAATCGTAGATCCAGCGGCGCCGACACATGAAGTCGAACAGCGGCTGGTTGGCCGCAAGCTTGAGGTCGGATGGTACCGGCATGTTCGACTGGGCTTCCGGCACCAGCGCACCGGCGTCATCGCGCGTCCACAGGGCGCCGGCCGGACTGTCCATGATCTGCGCGATCGCCCGCACCGCGCGCAACGGCAGTTCCGTATCGCTGTCGCTGGCCGACAGCGTAGCGGTCAGCCGCAGCCATTCCTCGCGATAGTCGTGGCGGAAGCTGAAGAAATTCTTGTGCAGGAATATCTTGAGACGCGAGCGCACCTGGCCCGAGCCCGCCACCAGCAGCACCGCCAGCAGCGCGAAAAAGATCAGGGTGATTTCCGCCACCATGCCCCAGTCGCCGCCGTACAGACGTACGTAGTAGCCGCCCACCGCGGTCGCGATGAGATACAGCGCGATCACCAGCAGACTGGTCGAATAGAACACCGCACGCCGCGACACGCCCACTTCGGGTGTCCAACCGCGGTTGCGCGCCGCCGCCGCCACCAGCAGCGGCGCCAGCAACGCATCGACGAAGCCGCGCGCCGCCCATGCGCTCACGTTGAACTCGCGGTACAACACCGCATAGGAGTACAGGAAGATGTCGTACACGAACATCAGGCCCAGCGCGATGGCAAGAAACTTGATCGCCCAGCGCTGCTCCGGGTCGACATTGCGGAAAATCTGTTCCAGGAACACCACGCCGATCAGCGCCAGCAGCAGTACGCCGACCAGCGCCAGGCCGACGTTGAAGGTCAACGGTGCGAACGGCGCCAGTCCCGTTGCCGGCCACAGGCAATACAACGCCAGCGCGATCCACAACACCTGCGTGCCGATGCGCACGCCACGCAGCAGCCCCGACATCGAGAAGCTGCCGAGCAACGCGCCGAGGAATGCCAGCCACGCGCCGTAGCGCAGCACTTCGGCCAGCAGCAGCCAATAGATTGCGAGGGTGTGCGTCCACTCCGCCCACGCCAGCAGCACGCCCCACGCCATCGAGACCGCCGTCGCCACGACCAGCAGCGCGCCGGTCCGCTGACCGCGCCAACCGACCGCCAGCAAGCCGGTCGCCGCAAGAAATGCCGCGGCGGCGGTGATGTAGCTGGCGAGAATGATGGCGTGCATGGCGGAGTGGTTTGTGCGGAACGAACAGGAGTCCTGCGCGCAATCGATGTTCGTGCCGGCCCGTAATCACGGCCTGCGCGAACCTGCCTCCTCAATCCAAAGCGCCCTGGCGCGGGCACCCGGAATGATGAGCGGGAATCAAGGGCAAGAGTGCCAACAAGGATCGATACCCTCCCTGGGTTCAGGCATTCGCGGCCTGCCGCACGCCCGCGTCCGCCAGGTCAATATCCGTCCGCGACACCGCGGGTGCGGTATCCAGCAGGCGCCGGCGAATGTCGGCCACCACGCGCTGCGCCGTGTGGCCGTCCCACAATTCCGGTTTGCGGCCGTGGCTGCCGTGGCCCGCCAGGAGGTCGTCGACCGTCGATGCGAGATCGGCCGCGGTCACCAGCCGGTTGCTGCCCTCAGTGAGGGTGATGGGGCGTTCCGTGTTCGGGCGCAGCGTCAGGCAGGGGATGCCGAGATAGGTGGTTTCCTCCTGCACGCCTCCCGAATCGGTGATGACCAGGCGCGCGCCGCAGACGAGGTTCATGAAATCCACGTAGCCCAGCGGCTCCACGATCCTGACGCCGGCGGCCGCGGCCAGACCCTTCCACAGACCGAACCCCTCCAGGTTCTTGCGGGTACGCGGGTGCACCGGAAACACCAGCGGCAGCCTGGCCGCGATGCGGGTCAACTGCGCGACCAGCGCCGCCAGCGGCGCGCGCGCATCCACGTTGGAGGGGCGATGCAAGGTCACCACACCATATTCGCGTTCGTCCAGACCCAGCCGGTGCCGCGCGTCGCTGGCATGGATGCGGTCCTTCATCAACTCGTACGAATCGATCATGATGTTGCCGACGCGCGTGACTTTTTCAGGCGCCACGCCTTCGGCCGCGAGATGCGCATCACCGTCCGGCGACGGCGTCCACAGAATGTCGGCCAGGGTATCGGTGACCAGTCGATTGATCTCTTCGGGCATGCTGCGGTCGCCGCTGCGCAGGCCCGCTTCCAGGTGCGCCACCCGGATCCAGAGCTTGGATGCGACCAAAGCGCAGGCTACCGTGGAATTGACATCGCCGACGACGATGCAGAGATCCGGCCGCTCCGCCGTACACGCGCCCTCATAGGCCAGCATCACGTTGGCGGTCTGCTCCGCGTGGCTGCCGCTGCCGACACCCAGGTGCAAATCGGGCTGCGGCAACCCCAGGTCGCGAAAGAACGCATCGGACATGTTGGCGTCGTAGTGCTGACCGGTATGCACCAGCCGCAGTCGGCACCACGGCTGCCCATGCAGCGCATGGTAGAGCGGCGCCACCTTCATGAAGTTCGGCCGCGCGGCGGCAATCAGATCGATCCGTAGTGGCTGCATCTCCAACCCCGCCCCATCGATTTTGTGACGTATTTAACAGATGCAAAGAGTGTACCAGCAGGGCCGGCCGGTGCTTCGTCTTTCAGAGGTTTTCACCGGGTCCGCGCAGCGCCCACGCCACGCCGGCCTGGCTTGAGACCCGGAAAAAAAAGGCCCGCCGAAGGGGCGGGCCATGTGAGTGCAGTGTTTGAAGG
>DATCSF010000172.1:0-11648 GCA_036568625.1 Rhodanobacteraceae bacterium
CCAACAAGGCCCGCCATGCGGGCCCCGTGCCTGATCAGAAACATCGCTGACACCTAGCCACACCCGACCCGTCCGCGCCAGCCATCCAGCCGCAGATCGCCGTCGCACTCATGGCGTAACCACAAACTCGGCTTTCTGGTCCGCCAGCGAACTGCCGCCGACCCATACCGTGTAGTGCGTGGGTTCGACCACCTGCTTGCTGTGCACGTCCCAGAACGACAGTTCCGTGAAGCCCAGCTTGAACGTCACCCGGCGTGATTCGCCCGGTTTCAGGGCGATGCGCTGGAATCCCTTGAGGCTGCGCACCGGCTGTTCGACGCTGGCGCCGAGGTTGCGCACGTAAAGCTGTACGACCTCGGTGGCGGCGCGCGATCCGGTGTTCTTCACGGTCGCGGTCACGGTGACCAGGTCCTTCGCGCCCGGTTGGTTGGCGTCGGCCAGCGGCAGCGACGCGCGCGAAACGTGCACATTGGAGTAGGCGAAGGTGGTGTAGCTCAGTCCCCAGCCGAACGGGAACAACGCCGAATTGCGTACGTCGATGTAACGCGAGACGTAGCGATCACCACCGGATGGCGGCTTGCTCAAATCGGTATCGCCGGGCGGGCGGCCGGTGGGGAACTGGTTGTAGTACAGCGGCTCCTGGCCGACCGCGCGCGGGAAGCTCATCGGCAGTTTGCCGCTGGGTGCAACATCGCCGAACAGCACATTGGTGACGGCCGGCCCAGCCTGTACGCCTGGGAACCAGGTTTCCATGATCGCCGGCACGTGTCGGGCGGCCCAGTCAAGCACCAGCGGCCGCCCGGAGAACACCAGCAACACCACCGGTTTGCCGGTGGCGACGACGCGTTCCAGCAGTTGCTGCTGGTTGCCCGGCAGGTCCAGGTGCGCGCGCGAGCCGCCTTCGCCGCTCATCGCGGATGACTCGCCCAGCGCCATGACCACCACGTCGGCCTGTTCGGCGGCCTTCAGCGCGGCGGCGAAACCGGCGCTGGAGTCGCCATCAATGTCGGTGCCCTTGGCATACAGCAGGCGGCCGCCGTTGCGTTGCATGCGCGCTTCCATCGCCTCGCGGACGGTAACCACGTCCGAGTCTACGGAAGCGCCGCCCCAGGCACCTATCATCTGACCGGCATTGTCGGCCAACGGACCGATCAGGGCGATGGTTTTCGTCTGCGCCGACAGCGGCAGCACCGGCGTGCCACCGGCGAGCGGATGATTGCGCAGCAATACGAACGATTGCTCCGCCGCGCGGCGCGCCAGCGGCAGGTGCGCGGGGACGGCGTGGGTCACCTCGGTGCCGCGCGCATAGGGATGCTCGAACAGGCCCAGCGCGAACTTCACCCGCAGCACACGGCGCACGGCCTCATCGATGGTCGCCATCGATATCCTGTGTTCGGCCAGAAGCTTCGGCGGTTGGGTGTCGTAGAAGTGGGACATCATGTCGACGTCGGTGCCGGCCTCGATGGCCTTCTTCGTTGCCGTCGCCGGGTCCAGCGCGATGCCGTGGTTGATCAGTTCCTTCACCGAGGTGTAGTCACTGACCACGAAGCCGTTGAAACCCCACTCCTTGCGCAAGATCTCGGTCAGCAAATACGGATTGGCCGTTGCCGGCACACCGTTGAGCGCATTGAAGGCGCTCATCACCGTGGCCGATCCGGCCTCGATCGCGGCCTTGTACGGCGGCAGGTAGACCTGGCGCAGGCGGATGTCGGACATGTCGGTGGTGTTGTACTCGCGGCCGGCCTCGGCGGCGCCGTAGGCGGCGAAGTGCTTGACCGAGGCGGCGACGTGATCGGGACGCGACAGATCGTCGCCCTGGTAGCCGCGGATGTAGGCCCGCGCCATCGCGGCGCCCAGATACGGATCCTCGCCCGCGCCCTCGACCGTACGGCCCCAGCGCGGGTCGCGTGAGATGTCCACCATCGGCGAATAGAACCAGCGCACCCCCGCGGTGGTGGCTTCATCCGCGGCCATGCGCGACAGGTCGGTCACCAGTTGCGGATCCCACGACGCGGCCAGGCCCAGCGGCACCGGATAGATGGTGCGAAAGCCATGGATGACGTCGGCGCCGAACAGGATCGGGATGTGCAGCCGGCTCTTTTCCACCGCGGCACGCTGGAAGGCGCGCGTACGCTCGGCGCCGACGATGTTGAGCATCGATCCCAGCCGTCCCGTCGCCGCCAGTTGCATGGCGTCGATGTGCTCTTGCGTTTCCGGGTTGCCTGCCATGTGCGGATTGCCGGCGTCGATCGCGGCCGGGGCAATGGCGTTGTATTGCACCAACTGGCCGAGTTTTTCCTGCAAGGTCATTTTTCTCAACAGGGCATCGACCTTGTGCTCGATTTGCGGCGACGCCAGTTGTGCGTTGGAGGCCGGGGCACTCGCGGCGGGCGTTGCATCGGCGGCGACAGCGGCCGATGCCGCGAGCAGGCAGTACAGGGTGGCCGCGACGATCGACATCAGGCGGGATGTGATGGCTCGGAACAAGGGGGACATCATCTCTCCGGACAAATTCTGGACGAGCCATTATTCCAGATGATCACGGGCAAGCGCAGGATGATTCGATCTCCCTGCTTTGCGCACCTTCCAAGGACTATGGATTCCACGTTTCGCATGTGTCGCGGCCGCGGCCGCTCCGCAACCGTTCCGGTGAACAGCGGTTACGGGCTGTCGCTTGGACGCAGCCACGCTGGCCTACAAAGCTTCCAACCGCTCCCGCAATGCATCCAGCCGCAAGTCACCCGCCGCGCCCGGTGACGCACGTGCGGCGAGGCTCGCTTCCGGCGTGCGGCCCTGCCCTACCGCTTGCGCGGCCTCCGCGGCGGCGCGATACGCTTCGCGGAACGGCACGCCCGCCGCCGCCTGTTCGATCGCCACGTCGGTGGCGTACATCGCAGGTTCGATCGCCGCGCGCATCGCAACTTCGTTCCACTGCATCCGCGCCAGTAAATCCGGAACCAGTTCCAGCGCCAGCAGGCCGCGATGCACGCCATGGAAGATGCCGCCCTTGCTGAACTGCAGGTCGCGCTGATAGCCCGACGGCAGCGACAGCAATTGTTCGACCTCGGTGCGCGCGGCGGCAACGCTGGCATAACTGGCACGCAGCAGTTCGACAACGTCCGGGTTGCGCTTGTTGGGCATGATCGATGAGCCGGTGGTGTATTCCGGCGGCAGCGCCACGAAGCCGAATTCCGCCGTGGTGAACAGCGACAGGTCCCACGCCAGCCGGCGCACGTCCAGCAAGGCACTGCCGATCGCCTCCAGCACCGCCATCTCGAACTTGCCGCGCGAGAGCTGCGCGTAGGTCGCGCTGACCTGCATGCGTGCAAAACCGAGTGCGTGCGTGGTGTGATCGCGATCGAGTTTCAGGTTCACGCCATAGCCGGCTGCGCTGCCGAGCGGATTGGCGTCGATCCACTCGCGCGTCTGGCGTGCGCGCCAGGCGTCGTCGATGAAGGCTTCCGCAAACCCGGCCCACCACATCGGGGTGGACGAAACCACCGCGCGCTGCAGATGGGTGTAGCCCGGCATCGGCAGCGATTCCCGCGCTGCGCGATCCAGGCAAACCTGTGCAGCCGCCGTGCAATGCGCCTGCAGCGCGGCGAGTTTTTCCTTCAGCCACAGACGCGTTGCCACCAGGACCTGGTCGTTGCGGCTGCGTCCGGTATGGACCTTGCGGCCAGCATCCCCCAGGCGCTCGGTCAGTCGCGCCTCGATCGCGGAATGACCATCTTCGAAGCGGTCGTCCAGCACGAACGCGCCGCTGCGGAAATCTTCGGCCAGCACGTCGAGTTCGTGTTTCAACGCGGCCGCCTCGTCGTCTCCCAGCACGCCGATGTTGGCCAGGCCTTCGACGTGCGCCTTGCTGGCCGTGACGTCGTGCAGGAAGAACTCTCGATCCAGCAGCACGTCGTCGCCGGCAAGGAAACGCATGATCCTTGCGTCGACCTTGCTGTCGGATTTTTGCCAGACGGGTGGGGTCATGATGTTTCCTGGGCTGTGGATCGGGAAGGATGGAGTGGACGCATCGTTGAGTCCTCGGAATATGTGCGGACTTGCGCCCCGCTAGCCACCCCCGGCGGTTTGCTGCGGGATCCCCGTGAACTCGTCCAGCGCAAGCGCCATGTTGATGTTCTGCATCGCCTGGGTCGCCGCACCTTTAAGAAGGTTGTCCAGCGTCGCCACGATCACGACGCGTCGGCCGTCGGCAGACAGCCCGAACCCACCGAGTTCGGCATGGTGCCTTCCCGCAATGCGGCTGACCCAAGGTGGATCGTCCATCACCCGCACGAGTTTTTCCGTGCCGTACGCATCGCGAAAGCGCGCGAGTACCTCATCCCGCCCCAGCGCGCGCGACAGATACAGGTTGCTGGTGACCGTAAGTCCGCGAAAATGCGGTGCCACGTGCGGGATGAACTCCACCGGCAGGCTGAGCCGGAACGATGCTTCCTTCTCGTGGACGTGCCCGGTGAGGGCATACGGCATCAGGTTGTCGCGCAGCTTTTCGGGATCGTTCTTGTCCGAGGGGGTAGTGCCCGCGCCGGAGTAACCTGACACGCCGAAGCACACCGGCGGCGCGGCGAGCACGTCCCTCAACGGCGCCACCGTGAGCTCGATCGCGGTGGCGTAGCAGCCTGGGTTGCTGATACGCCGTTCGCCGCGCCACTTGCCGCGGGTGAGTTCGGGCAGGCCGTAGTACCAGGTGTTGTCGAAGCGGTAGTCTGCGGAGAGGTCGACGATCAACGTAGCGGGCGTGACCGCATCGATGGCTTCGACATACCGCGCGGCGTTGCCATTGGGGAGCGCCAGGATCACGACTTCGGCGCGCTTTTCGGCGACGGCTTGCGGCTCGAGATTCTCGTAACGAAGGTCCCCGGCGTATGCTCCGTTGCATGCGTCGACGCGCCGGCCCTCCAGCTCGCGCGATGAAACGAAGGCGAGTTCCAGCGACGGGTGCGACGCGACCAGGCGGATCAATTCCGCGCCGGTGTGGCCCCTCGCTCCAACGATGCCAATTGTCTTCATGGACGTCTCATGTCAATCGATCAAGGTCGGTTGCCGTTGCGCACCATGCGCGACGCAACGGGCGATGATCTCGAAATCGTCGCCCAGGCCGTACCAGAAAATCCGGAACCGCGGTTGCTTGACACAGCCGTCCGACTGCTCGTGATAGAACGCGTTGATGCGGTTGCCGTGGCGCGAACGCCAGAACAGCTTCGGATTCTCGGCGCGCATCACCTGCCAGACCGCGCGACCCAGGCCCTCCCCTTGCGCTTCCTCGAGCACCGCGAACTTGTCGAGATAAGGCAGACCCTGCTCTTTATCGACATGCTCCGTGGTCAGGATCATCGCCGTGCGGTAGTTCTCGCTCACGTACACGCGGTACGGCTGGATCCGCTCAAAATAATCGGCTGTCAGTCGGCGCGGCGCGAAGCTCGAATCGATCAAGGCGCGAATGCGGTCCTTGTCGACACCTTCCCAGGATTCGAAGCGCAGCACCTTCTCGCCACGCCGCACCAGCGTGCCCGATCCCTTGTGCGTGAACAGTTCCTTCGCCAGTTCCGAGGGCCGCGTGATCGACACCGACGACGCCAGCGGCAGATCGCGCAACAGGTCCGCGATCTGCTCCAGCTTGAGGCGCATGCCGCCCGAGACCCAAGGTTGCGCCATCAGGCGCTCGTACTCGGTCGAAAGATTGATCGAATCGATGACCTTGCCGGAATCGTCCAGCAAGCCTCCGGTGCCGGTCAGGAACACGATCTTGTACGGCTGCAGCACGCGCACCAGTTCGTTGGCCGCGAAATCGGCGTTGATGTTGAGGATTTGGCCTTCGTCGGTTTCGCCCAGGCTGGCGATGATCGGGATCGAGCCCATGCGCAGGCTGGCGTCGATGGGCGCCAATTCGATGCGCTCGACCTTGCCGACCAACCCACAGTTCTCGCGATCCAGCCAATCGGCCGCAAACACCCCCGACACCACCGACGTTGCGCGCGTATCCATGGCGTGCAACGCATCGACCAGCGCGAGGTTCTGCTGATGGAACACCCGGCGCACGATGCCCAGCGCCTGCGGCGGCGTCACGCGCAGGCCATTGATCGTACGCTTCTCGATGCCGGCCTTGACGAGTTCCTCGTCGAGCTGCGGACCCGCGCCGTGCACCACGATCGGAGTCAAACCGACGCGCTGCAGGAACGTCAATGACGAGGCAAGTTCAGTCAAATCGTCGCGCAGCACCGCGCCGCCGACCTTGACCACGGCAAAGCGTTCGGCATTCAGTTGCGAGAACCGCTTGATGTACTGCTGGATTTCCCTGGCGCTGCCCATCGCCGACAGCAGGCGGACGATGGTGTTGCGTACTTCGTTCATGCCGATCGCATCCTCACGCGTGGGATGCCGGAAGCAACCTCCGGCTGTGTTGCCCCGCGGACCGTTCCGCCTCGGCGACCTCGATGACAAACGTGCTCATGGTGATTTCTCCGTAATGTGCAGGTACATGCGTGATGCCTTTTGCAGTTCGTCCAGCGCCACCCACTCGTCGGCGCTGTGCGCCTGCGCGATGTCGCCCGGGCCGTACACGAAGGTGGTGCAACCGGCCTGCGAAAACAGCGCGGCCTCGGTCCAGAAATCGACCGCATCGCCAACGGGAACGCCCAAACTTTCCGCCAGCGAGCGCCCATCGCGCAGACGGGATTCCGCGCTGGCCGCGTCGGAAGGCAGCGGTGGCCCGCGGAAGGTTTCCTCGAACATCACCGGCGCCGGATCGACAAGCGTGCGCAGCCGGTCCAGCAGCGCGTCCATGTCGACCGAAGGCAGCGGCCGCATCCCGAAACGCAGTTCCGCTTCCGGCGCAATCATGTTGGCCTTGATGCCGCCCTCGAGGCGGCCGAGATTGAAACGCATGCCGTGCAGCCCGCCGAAATTTTCGGATGCCCTGGCTTCGGCAAAATCCAGCGCGGCGGCGCTCCAGCGCACGGCCTGGTGCAAGGCACTGTCCGAGGGCTTCTGCTCGCTCGACGCATGCCCCGCGCGGCCCTCAAAGCGCGCGCGCACCGACTGGATGCCGCGATGCGCGAGCACCGCCTCGCAGCGCGTGGGTTCGGCGACGATCACGTCCGCGAACGTGTGGCGACTTTCCAGAAAGGCGCGAATGCAGCGCGGATCGGAGCCCTCCTCGTCGGTGGTGAACAACAGCGCCATGTCGCCGCCTGACGCATTTGCCGCAGCCAGCAACGCCGCCGCGGCGCCCTTGATGTCACAGGCGCCCAGGCCGATCGCGCGATCACCGGTCAAGCGCAATTCGAACGGGCTGGCGCTCCAGCGAGGCGAATCCGGCACGGTGTCGAGGTGCACGTTGAACAGCAGCTTCGGCTTGCCGCGCACGGCGAACAGGCTGACCGCACCCGCGCCGTGATCCCTCACCTCGACATCGAAGCCCGGCAATTGCATGCGCAGGTAGTCGAAAATGCCGCCCGTACCGATCGTGCGCGGCGGGTTGCGCGTGTCGAAACCGACCAACGCGCGCAGGTGCGCAAGCGTGGCATCGAGCAATCCGTCCATCACCGATTGATCTCGGCCCAAAGGTTCGAACTCATGCCGTACAGCTTGATGAAGCCCTCCGCTTCGACCGCGCCCCAATCCGCGGCTTGCGCATAGGTCGCGCCCTTGGCACTCAGGATGTGCCGTGACGCGACCGCTACCGCATCGACCTTGCCGCCGTGCGTTTCCAGCATGACGTCGCCTTCGACGCAGCGCTGGCTGGATGCCAGGAATACTTCAAGGTCGGTCTTCAACGGATCGTGGAAGAACCCTTCGTAAACCAGTTCCACCCACTTGCGCGCGACTTCCGGCTTGAAACGGTTCTGCTGCTTGCTCAACACCGCCTCTTCCAGCGCGCGATGCGCCGTCAGCAACGCAACCAGACCCGGCGCCTCGTAAACGATGCGGCCCTTCAGCCCGATGGTGGTATCGCCGGTATAAAGCCCGCGTCCGACGCCGTACTGCGCGAAAAGTTGATTCAACTTCGCCAGCAGCATGTGTCCGGCCATGCGCTCGCCGTTCAGCCCCCGCGCTTCGCCGCCAACGAAGCCGATCTTCACCCGCAGCGGTTCGGATGGCCATTCGGCACGCGGCCTGCACCAACCGCGGGCGCCGTCTTCAGGCGCCTGCCAACGATCGATTTCGCCTCCCGACAGGGTCACGCCCAAAAGGTTTTCGTTGATCGTGTAGGCCTGCTGCTTGGTGCGAACGTCGAAGCCGCGTTGCTTCAGGTATTCCTGCTCGTACGCGCGCACCGCGGTGTGTTCCTTCTGGATTTCGCGGATCGGCGCAACGATCTCGAAATCGCCCAGCGCCGTCACCGTGAGGTCGAACCGAACCTGGTCGTTGCCCATGCCGGTGCAGCCGTGCGCGATCGCCCGCGTGCCAAGCTCCGCCGCGCGCTTGATCGCCGCTTCGACAATCAGGTAGCGGTCGGAAACCAGCAATGGGTATTGACCTTGGTAACCCTCGCCCGCCCACACGAACGGCTTGACGAAGTGTTCCCATAACGCAGGCCCGCCATCGACGGTGACGTGCGAAGCGACGCCCAGCTCTTTCGCGCGTGCCTCGATGTACGCACGCTCGTCTGCGCCCACGCCGCCGGTATCGGCGAACACGGTATGCACGCGCCAACCACGCTCCGACAGGTACGGCACGCAGAAGCTGGTGTCGAGACCACCGGAAAAGGCGAGAACGATGTCCTTGCTCATGATGTTGATGTCCTGCGAAGGTCAGGTGTTTTCGAAGACGATGCGCGGCTCGCAGCGCACGGGGAAGTTGACGGACGCGGCGATGAAGCAACCGTGATGCGCGTCCTCGTGCGCGGCCGCGGCTTTCGCTGAATCACTGGCCGCGGTAATCGTCACCACAGGCCGCAGTACCACTTCAGTGAAATGGCCACCGTTTCCTTCAGTGACCATCGTCCCTTCGGCGGTGTCGGTGTAAGCAGTCACCACCACGCCCGCAAGCGTGGCCACGTGCAAATAGGCCAGCATGTGGCAGGTGGACAGGGCAGCCACCAGCATCTCTTCGGGATTGTGCTTGGTGGCATCGCCGCGAAACATCGGATCGGATGAACCCGCGATGTCCGGTTTGCCTTCGATGCGGATCACATGCTCACGGCCGTAATTGCGGTAGCCGTCTGTGCCGGTGCCACGATTACCGGTCCATTCGACGTCCGCGCGGTAGCGGTGCGGGTGGCCTGTCATGTCGATGTCTCCGTCTTGGATTGGGCAGCAAGGGTCGCCATCACCGCCTTCTGCACGTGCAGGCGGTTCTCGGCCTCGTCGATCGCGATGCAGTACGGCGCATCCATCACGGCATCGGTGGCCTTGACGTTGCGGCGCAGCGGCAAGCAGTGGCTGAACACCGCGTCGTGGGTCAACGCCATCTTGGCTTCGTCGACGATGAAGTGCTTGTGCGCTTCGCGGATCGGTTTTTCCTCGTCCCAGTGGCCGAAGAATGGCAGCGCACCCCAGCTTTTCGCGTACACCACATCGGCGCCACGATAGGCGTCTTCGATATCGTGCGTCACCCGCAGCGAGCCGCCGTTTTCACGCACATTCTGCGCGCCGAACGCCATGTAGCGCTCGTCCAGCACATAGTCGGGTGTCGGGCACAACAGCGTCACGTCCATGCCCATCTTCGTCGCGATCAACAGCGCGGAATTGGCCACCGCAGTGTTCAGCGGCTTGGGATGGTAGGTCCAGGTCAACACGTATTTCCTGCCGCGCAATTCGCCCAGGCGTTCTTTCAGGGCCAGCGCGTGCGCGAGTTCCTGGCACGGGTGCGTGATCGTTTCCATGTTGATGACCGGCACCCTGGCGTATTCCGCGAACGCCTTGATCACGCGGTCCTCGCGATCGACGGACCAGTCCCTGAACTTCGGAAACGCGCGCACCGCGATCAAGTCCACGTAGCGCGACAGCACCCGCGCGACTTCCGCGACGTGTTCTTCGGCCTCGCCGTCCATCACCGTGCCGATGTCGAACTCGACCGGCCACGCATCCTTGCCGGGCGACAGCACCACTGCATGGCCGCCCAACTGGAACGCACCCAACTCGAAGCTGGTGCGCGTGCGCATCGACGGATTGAAGAACAGCAGCGCGATCGACTTGCCGACAAGCTGCGTGCCTGCCGGCGAATGCTTGAAGGCAGCGGCCTGCTCCAGCAACGCATCGATCTCGGCACGGCTCCAGTCCTGGGTGGTGATGAAATGACGCAGGTTCATGCAAGTATCCCGATTGCGTTCGGACGGCTGGACAGCAGCCAGTCCATGGCCGGTTGATAAGGGTGCTCTGGGCAGGAACAGGAAACGAAAAAACCCGGCGCAAGGGCCGGGTTTTTCGTCGTTCGGTACTACACCAACGCGCGACTGCCTACCCGGCCGTATGTCGGAGTTCCGGTCGGCGCGCGCGCGAAGTCATCCCCGCGGCCGCGCGGGCGCTGGTAAGGATGATCGCGTCAGTGGAAACGAATGGAGTCATGTCGAAGGCGGACAACGAACGACGAATACTCGCACACCGGTTGCAAGAGCGCAATAGTCGCTCCGCACCATCCTCCAGCCACGCGCGAAAAATCGTTGCGACCAAGCCGGCAAGGGCTGCCGATTGAAGCCGCGAATCAGGTCGGGGCAGGCCGCGGCGACCCGAAGGACAAGCCACGTGGCCCGGGTGCACAGCGCAGTAGGGCTATTCAGGCGCTCCTAATCCGCCGGCGCCACCGTCACCCTCACCCGCAAGCGTTCGCCCGGATCGAAAGGCAGGCGCGACATGTAAACCTCGCCGCGATAACGGTACTCGACGTCGTAGGCCACGATCTGCTGCGGGGGCGCGTAGTTGTCCACCGGACGGCATACCGTCTGCTGCGTGGTGTAGGTCTGGTCATGCGCCGCGGACACGCGGTTGCCAATCGCGCCGCCCGCGACCGCCCCGGCCACGGTGGCGGCCTTGCGCCCGTCGCCCTTGCCGACCGTGTTGCCGAGCACGCCGCCCACGATCGCGCCCAGCACGGTGCCGCCCGTGTGGTTGTTGTCCTGTCGGGTGACCGTCTGCGGATAGCATTGCTGCGGTGGCGGTTGCGCCACCGCAGCGTACACCGGATCGACCCGCAGCACCTCGGCCCAACCGTAGTGGATGTTCGCCGCCTGCCCGGACGGCGGCGGCGGGTAATCTTGCGCATTCGCGGCCGCCGCGACGGCCAGCAGAAGCGAACCGATCAGGATCTTGAACATGACGCACTCCACCGATGACCCGAGCTCGTCGGTCATCACGACTTGTTCACATTGAACCACCCCGATGCTGAATCCACGCTCAAGCAGCGGACGCAACCTGATAAAATCGCTTGTTATTTGCCTGATGCCGTCCCCTGCCGACCATGGCGCTGCGCCTCTACAACTCGCTGACTCGTCGCGTCGAGCCGTTCGCGCCCTCCGATCCGAACCGCGTGACGATGTATCTGTGCGGCCCGACCGTCTACAGCTACGTGCATATCGGCAACGCGCGCGGGCCGGTGGTGTTCGACGTGCTGGCACGCCTGCTGCGCCGGCAATACCCGGGGTTGGTGTACGCGCGCAACATCACCGACGTGGACGACAAGATCAACGCAGCGGC
>DATCSF010000173.1:0-7593 GCA_036568625.1 Rhodanobacteraceae bacterium
GTGAGATAGTCGCGCAGCACATTGCCGGTCACCGAGATGGTGTCCTCGCCGTCGCGGATGCGCGCAAGCGAATGGCGCATCGCGTCTTCCGGCGCAAGGATGCGGATGTCCAGCCCCGAGGTGTCGTGATCCTTCAGATAGCGCTCGACCTTGGCGATCACCTGCGCGTCGTGCGCGCGGTTCTTGTCCAGCCAGAACACCGCGGGCGTCGCCGAAATGCGCGCGCGCGACACCGCCAGCTTCACCCAGTCGGCGACCGGCGCATCCTTGGTCTGGCACATGCGCCAGATGTCGCCGGCCTCGACCTTGTGTTCGAAAACTACCTTGCCGTCCTGGTCGGTCACGCGCACCATGCCGTCCACCGGCATCTGGAAGGTCTTGTCATGCGAGCCGTATTCCTCGGCCTTGTCGGCCATCAGCCCGACATTGGGCACGCTGCCCATCGTGGCCGGATCGAACGCGCCGCGGGCCTTGCAATCCTCGATCGTCACCTCGTAGATGCCGGCGTAGCAGCGATCGGGGATCACGGCCTTGCAGTCCTGGCGCGCGCCCTCGGCGTTCCACATCTTCCCCGAGTCGCGGATCATCGCCGGCATCGACGCATCGATGATGACGTCGGACGGCACATGCAGGTTGGTGATGCCCTTGTCGGAATCGACCATCGCGAGATGCGGCCGCGCGGCGTACTGGGCCTCGATGTCGGCCTTGACCGCCTGCTGCTGGCCTGCCGGCAACTTGGCGAGGGCGGTGTAAAGATCACCCAGGCCGTTGTTCGGGTTGAAGCCGGCCTGCTTCAGTGCGTCGCCGTGCACGGCCAGCACGTCGCGGAAGAATGCCTCCACCACCACGCCGAACATGATGGGGTCGGACACCTTCATCATGGTGGCTTTGAAGTGCACCGAGAACAGTACGCCCGAGGCGCGCGCGCTGGCGATCTGCGCATCGATGAACGCGGCCAGCGCCCGGCGCGACATCACCGCGGCATCCACGATCTCGCCCGCCTGAACCTTGAGACCTTCCTTCAACACGCGCTGCTTGCCGTCGTCGCCGTCCAGCACGATCTTCAAGCTGCCGGCCTTCGCCAGTGTCGCCGATTTTTCGGTGCCGTAGAAATCGCCCGACTCCATGTGTGCGACGTGGGTTTTGGAATGAGGGCTCCACTTGCCCATCCTGTGCGGATGCTTGCGCGCGTAATCTTTCACCGAGGCCGGCGCGCGGCGATCGGAATTGCCCTGGCGCAGCACGGGGTTGACCGCGCTGCCCTTGACCTTGTCGTAACGCGCCTTGATGGCCTTTTCGCCGTCGTCCTTCGGCTCGTCCGGGTAGTCCGGCAGCGCGTAACCCTTGCCCTGCAATTCGCGGATGGCCGCCTTCATCTGCGGCAGCGAGGCCGAGATGTTGGGCAGCTTGATGATGTTGGCCGAAGGTTCCAGCGCCAGCCGCCCCAGCTCGGCCAGGTCGTCGGATACCTTCTGACCATCCTTCAGCACGTCCGGAAACTGCGACAGGATGCGCCCGGCCAGCGAAATGTCGCGCGTTTCCAGCTTTACCCCCGCCGAATCGGTGAACGCATCGATGATCGGCAGCAGCGAGGCCGTGGCCAGGAACGGCGCCTCGTCGGTGAGCGTGTAGATGATCTTGGGGGTGTCGGACATGGACGGCTGGGCCTGCTTAAAGGACAAGACCCCCATTGTCGCGGGTTGCCGGCGCGCAGCCAAGGCGGTGGCGGATGACGCGACTGCGCAGCGGGCGTACCGATCAACCGTCGCGCGGCATTGCCGCCAGTTCCTCGTACAACGCCAGCACGCTCGCCTGCATGTCGGCCAGCCGGTAGCGCTGCATCGGCGGGATGGGCGGCGCGCGGCCCACCAGTTCCGCGGCGCGATCGATCAACTTGTCCACGTCACCGGCCGGCACGCGGCCGGCGGGATAAAGCTCGGCCAGGAGTTCGCCGACCCCGCCGTGCGCGTAGCCGAGCACCGGCCGGCACAGCGACAGCGCTTCGATCACGGTACGGCCAAAACTTTCCGGCTTGTTGGAAAGCTGCAACACCAGGTCGGATACCGCGAACACGTCGCGCACGTCGCTGCGCGGCGGCGAGAACGCCACGATGTCGGCGACGCCACGTGCGTGCGCCAGCGTCTGCAATTCGCGCAGGTAGGCTTCGCGACCGGCCTCCACCACGCCCAGCAACAGCAGGCGCGTGTCCACGCCACGTTCGCGCAGCCCGGCGACCAGCGCGATCGCGTCCGCGTGGCCTTTCAGGCGGGTGCCGCGTCCGGGCAGGGTGAGCAACGGCGCGCCGGCCAACTGCGGGAACTCGCCGAAGAACTGGTCGCGCCAGATGTCATCGGGCCGATAACCGTAGGGGAAGGCATCCGGATCGATACCGCGCGGGATCACGGTGAGCCGGGTGGCGTTCACGTGCGGGTAGTGGCTCAGCACGAAATCGTGCACAGTCTGCGACACCACGATCACCCGGTCGCCCCGGGTCATGATGCCGCTCCAGCGGCCGGGTGAATTCAGCCCGTGCACGGTGGTGACGAAATGCGGCCGCGGGCGCATGCCGCGCAGCGCGAACCATGCCAGCCACGCGGGCACGCGCGAACGGGCGTGCACGACGTCCGGGCCGATGTCGGTCAGGGCGCGGCGCAAGCTGCCGATCCTGGCCACGCTGCGCAGCGACTTGGAACCGATGTCCAGCACGACGTGCTCGCCGCCTTCGCGTTCCAGCCGCTCGACCAGGCGCCCGCCGCCGGAAATCACCACCGAACGATGCCCCGCCGCGACCAGCGCACGGGAGACTTCCAGCGTGGAACGTTCGGCGCCGCCGTTCTCCAATGCCGGAAGCAACTGGACGACGGTCAGGCGGCGCGGCGTGGCGACGGGCTCGGTCACGGGTCCCTGCGGGACGAGGGCGATGGGCATGCCTAAAAAGTATGCAAGAAATGCGCCCAGCGAACGCGGACGCGGTGCGCCGATGAAAGACCAACCCTCCCCCGCGGCAAGACGCCCTGAAGAACCGTCACGAACCAAAATCGACAGGCCCGCCGATTTGAACGCCGCAGGCGACCCGCAGCGCAGCGGGCCACGGGGACAAGGACGAACAGCCCAGCAGGCTATTCAGGGGCGTCAGCGCGCTTCAGCACATACTCCGCGCCGCAATACGGGCAGACGGTGGCGCCGCCGTCATCCACGATCGGCAGGTAGATGCGCGGATGCGAGTTCCACAGCGTCATTTCCGGAAGCGGACAGGCGAGCGGCAGGTCCGCTTCGGTCACCTCGTAGCGACGTTTGGCATTGGCGGGCTCACCGACGGGAAAGGAGGGTGCAGGCTGGGAAGACATGCTGACTGTCCGCGGGATATCGATCCGCGATTCTAACGCAGCGCGCCGACGCCCCGCGTCAGCTTCCGCGCGAGGTGACCCCAGCGACATGCCTCGACACCGCTGCAGCGCCCGCGGCACGTCGACCGTCGCCCTGCCGGCGCGCTCGACGTCGCACGTATTCCACCGGCACCTCGTCGCACCGCAGGGAATTCGGGGGGCGGGCCACGATAGACCGCCGGCTCGAACCCTCCGCACCCGCTCGCTCGCGACTGGCGAAGCGCGCGACACGACGGAGCAGGGGCGATCCATTGAATGTCGAGCGCCGCGGGCGTCGTTCCACAGCGGGTGCGCCCGGGTTCTTGAAGCTACCCGCCCGGCATCTCCCGCATAATCACGATTCTTTTCGACCCGCTCAACCCGCATGCCGCGTCCCCTGCAATCCGCCTGGGTCATCAGCGACGGCGCCACCGGCAATGAACGCCAGGCGCTGGCGCTCGCGTCGGCGCTGGAGGTGCCCACGCGCGTGCTGGCGTTGCCGCTGCGCGCGCCGTGGGCATGGTTCGCGCCGCGCCGCCTTCCGGGCGGACGCCTGGCCCTGGCACCGCGCGACCGCGCGGCTTTCGAAGCGCCCTGGCCCGACATCGCGATCGGCTGCGGGCGCAGCGCGGCGCTGCTGACCCGCATGCTGCGCGACCTGTCCGCCGGCGATTGCTATGCCGTGCAGATACTCGATCCGCGCATCGACCCGCGTCATTGGGACGCGGTGGTCGCGCCGTGCCACGACCGGCTCGAAGGCACGAACGTGCTGACCACGCTCGGCTCGCTGAACCCGATCGACGATGGCTGGCTCGCCTCCGGCCGCGAAGCGTCCCCCGATTTCGAAGCGCTGCCCCGCCCGCGCGTCGCGCTGCTGGTGGGCGGTCCGCGGCGCGGCATCGCATTCGACGAGGCGCTTGCGAAATCACTGCTCGCAATGGTGCGCACCACCGCACAAGACGGCAGTGTGCTGGCCACCATTTCGCGGCGCACGCCGCCCGCGTTTGCCGCGCAGCTGCGCGACGCGCTCGCGGCGTTCCCCGGCATTTTCTGGAACGGTGAAGGCGCCAACCCCTACCCCGGCCTGCTGGGCTGGGCCGACCGCATCGTGGTGACCCCCGATTCGGTGAACATGCTTTCCGAAGCGTGCGCCACCGGGGCCCTGGTGCACACGGCCAGCAGCGCGCCGTTGCCGGGAAAAATCGCGCGCTTCCACGCGGCATTGCGTGAACGTGGGCTGCTCACCGAGGTGGGAGAACCGCGCGGCGCGGTGGCGCCGCTGCGGGAGACGCACGCCATCGCAGCCGAGTTGCGCGCGCGGATTGCCGCGCGCACGCCGCAATGAGCCCTCTCGCGATACGGAATGGATGACAACGGGCGGGAAAAGACATGGATGTCAGCGCTTCAATAGGGCACGGAGCCCTGAGCGCGCCCGCTGTGCGGGCTTGTCCGGAATGACGAGCTCGCTGGATTCCGGCCTGCGCGGGGACGATCGCATCGAGAGCAAGTAGGGCGGGAGCAGCGCGGCGCATCCGTCCGAGTGATGGGCCACAACGGGCGGGTTGTCACCCGCGCTACCAAATCGGGCCCATGGAATCGTGCCGCGGCCTCGCGGCAGGTCAGCCGGCGCCGAAGGCGAAGCCCGCGCCACGGGCGATCTCCAGTACCTTGGCACAACGTGCATCGAGCACGAGGTCGCGCGGCACCACGCGATGATGCCCCGCCAACGTGGCGGACAGCGCCCGCGACAGCAATTCCGCGTGGGCGGTGGCAAGCGTATCGACAGCTTGCGCGGACAGCACGCCAGCCTGGGCGCAGGCCTTGAGCAGGCGCGGCGTGTCGCCATCCGCGGCGAGCTCCGGATGCACATGCGCCTGCAGCAGCACCAGGCCCTGCAGCAGAAACTGGATGTCCAGCAATGCACCGGCGCCCTGCTTCAGATCCAGCGAGCCCGCATCGGAGCGATCGCGCTGCCTGCGCCACTCGCTGCGCATCCGGCAGATGTCGGCAATGATTTGCGCAGCTTCGCGCGATCGGCGCAGCACCTCGCCGCGTTCGCGCGCGAATTCCGCAGCCAGCGCCGCATCGCCAGCCACCGCGCGCGCACGCACCAGGGCCTGCTGTTCCCAGGTCCATGCGCGTTCGCGCTGGTAGGCGACGAACGCCGGCAGACTGGCGACCAGCAACGACTTGCCGCCGTCGGGCCGCAGCCGCGTATCGACTTCGTACAGGCGCCCCCCGCGGGTCGAGGCGGAAAGCCAGTGCACCACCCGCTGCGCGAGTCGCGCGTACCAGCGCGCGCCGTCGAGTGGTCGCGCGCCGTCGCTCACCGCTTCGCCGCGCGCGGCGTCGTACACGAACACCAGGTCCAGATCGGAATTGAACCCGAGTTCTGCGCCGCCGAGGCTGCCGTAACCCAGCACCGCGATGCCGCTGCCCTCGCCCGGCAAACGGCCATGCTGGGTCACCAGCTCGCGCATCGCCAGATCCAGCACCGCGCCGACCACGGTGTCGGCCAACTCCGCCAGCGCGCGCGCGGTCGCGACTGCATCGGCGGCGCCGTCGCGAAAAGCAATTCCGGTGCGCATCCGGTAGCTGCCGCGCCACTCGGCGAGCGCCGCGAGCGCTGCCTCGGCGTCGCCGCCCTGCAGCACGGCAAGCTGCTGCGCAAGTTCCGCGTGCATGCTGGCGGCGCCGTGCGCGAGATATTCCACCCGCGGTGCCAGCACGTCGTCGAGCAGCAACGGTTGCGCGATGGCATCCTCGGCCAGGAATGCGCTGTCGGCGCACAACGCCGCGACCCGCGCACGTGCCGCCGGCTGCTCCTGCAACAACGCCAGATAAGCCGAACGCCGCGCCACCGCCTGCACCAATCGGCACAGCCGCACCAGCGCGTCGGCTGGCGCGGAGGTTGCGGCCGCCGCATCGATCAGATCGGGCATCAGGTGCTCGATGCGGCGCGCGCCGCGCGCACTCAAGCCGTGCATGCCGGCGACCTGGCGCAGCGCATCGAGGCACGGCTCGGGCGGTACGAAACCGGCGGCTTTCAGGGTCGCCTGTTCGAGGCCGTCCTCACGCACGCGCCGCCACAGCCGCGCGCCGTCGCCGGTCGAAGCGCGCCCGCCATCACCGTGCCCTGCATCCCCCTCGGGTTGCAGCACGTCCGCGAAGATCGCGGTGACCTTGGCGCGCTGTCGGTTCAACACGGCGCTCAGCGCCGGCCAGTCCGCGTGGCCCAGCCCGCGCGCGATGCGCTCGCGCGTCACGGGACCGGACGGCAGCGCATGGGTCTGGCGATCGGCGAACATCTGCACGCGGTTTTCCAGTTGCCGCAGGAACAGGTACGCCACGCGCAATTCGCGCGCGCGTTTTTGCGAGACGTAACCGCGAGCGGCGCAGGCCTCCAGCGCCGGCAGCAGGCCGCGTGCGCGCAAGCTGGCGTCGCGGCCGCCGCGGATCAACTGCTGCAACTGCACCACGAATTCGATTTCGCGGATGCCGCCGGCGCCGAGTTTCAGGTGGTTGGCCAAATCGCGGCGCGCGACCTCGGCGTCGATCAGGGCTTTCATGTCGCGCAGCCCCGCCAACGCGGTGTAATCGAAATAGCGGCGGTAGATGAACGGCCGCAGCGTTTCGAGCAGGTGCTTGCCGGCCGCGAGGTCACCGGCAACCGGGCGCGCCTTGATCCACGCGTAGCGTTCCCAGTCGCGGCCCTCGCGCTGGTAATACTGTTCCATCGCCGCGAAGGAGGCCACGATGGGGCCGGAGTCGCCGAATGGCCGCAGCCGCAGATCCACCCGAGCAGCGATACCGTCGGCGGACATGTCGGCAAGCAGGCGCACGAATCCGCGCGCGACCCGCGCAAAGAATTCGGCGTTGTCGAGGGGACGCGCCCCGTCGGTCGCGCCGCTTTCCGGATAGGCCAGCACCAGATCGACGTCGGAAGAAAAATTGAGCTCGCCGCCACCCAGTTTGCCCAGCGCGAACACCACCAGCGCCTGCGGCGCGCCTTCCGCGTTGCGCGGCGTGCCGTGGCGTGCGCGCGCCGCACCTTCCGCCTGGCGCAGTGCGTACGCGATCAACACCTCGTACAAATCGGTGGTGCCCGCCAGCGTGTCGGTGACTTCGTCGAGTCCGTTGACGTCGCGGAACACCAGCCGCACCGATTCGGCACGCCGGAACCGCCGCAATGCGGCGAACAGGTCGGCGGGGCGCTTCAGTGCATCCG
>DATCSF010000174.1:0-15376 GCA_036568625.1 Rhodanobacteraceae bacterium
CTTCCGGCCCGGCAACGGCGTACGGGTACTGGCCCGCGCACGGGTGAGCCTTTACGAAGCGCGCGGCAGCTTTCAGTTGATCATCGAGCAGATGGAAGATGCGGGCGAAGGCGCGCTGCGCCGCGCATTCGAGCAACTGAAAGCCAAATTGCAGGCGGAAGGCCTGTTCGAGGCAAGCCGCAAGCGCGCACTGCCCGCCTTTCCCCGCCGCATTGGCGTGATTACCTCGGCCAGCGGCGCGGCGGTCCGCGACGTATTGTCGGTGGCGCGCAGGCGCTTCGCCTTGACAGAAATCGAAGTGCTGCCGGTACTGGTGCAGGGCGCCGAAGCGCCGGCGCAAATCACGGCGATGTTGCGCAGGGCGGCACGGGCGAACCGCCATGACGTGCTGCTGGTGACCCGCGGCGGTGGCTCGCTGGAAGACCTCGCGGCCTTCAACGACGAGGACGTGGCCCGTGCCATCGCGGACAGTCCCATTCCGGTCGTGTCGGCGGTCGGGCACGAGATCGATTTTTCGATCAGCGACTTCGTGGCCGACCTGCGCGCGCCCACGCCTTCGGCGGCGGCGGAAATGATGCTGCCCGACGGCGACGCGCTTGGACGCATGCTGGCGCACCTCGATTCGCGCCTGCGGGCCATACGGCAACGTCGCGCACAAAACCTCATGCAGACGCTGGATCATCTCGCGGCCCGGCTCAACGCCCAGCGCCCGCAGCAACGCCTCGCCATCTGTCGCGAACGAATGCTGGTCTTGCGCGAGCGCCTGCTGCGTGCGCAGGGGCTCTCCCGCGAACGCGCCGCCACACGCGCGGCACATATCCACATGCGGCTGCTGTCGCGGCACCCGCGGGCGCGCCTGCAGCAACTCGCGGAGCGCAGCATGGAATTGCACCGGCGACTCGCCGCCGCGTGGGAACGCCGCGACGAGAGTCGCCGCCAAAGGTTGATCGAACTTGCACGCGCCCTGAATGCGGTCAGCCCGCTGGATGTGCTGAAGCGCGGTTACGCGATCCTGTTCGACGAGTCCGGCAACGTGCTGCGTTCGGCGCAAGCCGCCGTACCCGGCGCCCGTGTGCGCGCACGCCTTGCCGATGGCGAACTTCCGCTGCGCGTGGACGACCGAAACTGAGCAGGTCGCGACCCGCCAGCCTATACGGTTTCGATACGGACCGCCGCCGACAATCCGTGCGCTCGACATACCCCGCTTCAGGACACACCGCGATGCCCAGGACGCCGCAACTGAAATCCCGCTACCCCTACTATCTCGCCAACAAGCCTGTGCAGGCCAATGCCGACCTGCCGGTGCTGGACAAGTATTCCGGCGACGTCGCCACGCGCGTGGCCTTGGCTGATGCCAAGGCCATCGGACAGGCGATCGGCGCCGCCGCGAAAGCCGCCGCACCGATGGCAGCGCTGAAGCCCTATCAGCGGCGCGCGGTGCTGGAGCATTGCGTCACGAGCCTGCGCAAACGCAGGGACGACCTTGCCTACGCGCTATGCGTCGAAGCCGGCAAGCCGATCAAGGATTCGCAAGGCGAAGCCGAGCGCCTGATCGACACCTTCCGAATCGCCGCCGACGAATCCACCCGCATCGACGGGGAGATCGTGAACCTGGAAATATCCGAACGCACGCAAGGCTATCGCGGCTTCGTCAAGCGGGTGCCCGTGGGCCCATGCTCGTTCATCACGCCATTCAACTTTCCCTTGAACCTGGTGGCACACAAGGTCGCACCGGCGATCGCGGCGGGCTGCCCGTTCGTGCTGAAGCCGTCCGAAAAAACGCCGGTCGGCGCACTGATCATCGCCGAAGTGCTGGCTGAAACCGACTTGCCCGAAGGCGCGTTCTCGGTCCTGCCCTGCCGCATCGAAGATGCCGACCCGTTCGTCGAGGACGAGCGCCTGAAACTGCTGTCGTTCACCGGCGGCCAGATCGGCTGGGAATTGAAGGCGCGCGCCGGCAAGAAGAAAGTGGTGCTGGAACTGGGCGGCAACGCGGCGTGCATCGTCGACGCCGACCAGAAGCCGCGGCTGGATTTCGTGATCACGCGATTGATCTCGGGCAGCTTCTATCAATCGGGACAAAGCTGCATCGGCGTGCAGCGCATCCTGGTGCACGCGTCGCTGTACGACGAAGTGAAGAAGCGCTTCGTCGCGGCCACTAAAAAACTGAAGGCCGGCGATCCGAAACACCACGAAACCTTCCTGGGTCCCATGATCGACGAGGCCGCGGCGCAACGGCTCGAAAGCTGGATCGATGAGGCGAAGAAGGCCGGCGCGAAAATCCTGTGCGGCGGCAAGCGCCAAGGCAGCATGCTGGACGCGACGGTGCTCGAGAACGTGCCGCACACCGCAAAGGTCAGCTGCATGGAAGCGTTCGGGCCGGTCGCGCTGCTGGAACCCTTCGAGGATTTCGACGCAGCCCTCGCGATCGTCAATGATTCCGAGTATGGCTTGCAGGCCGGCCTGTTCACCGACAATCTCACCCATGCGATGCAGGCGTGGGACACGCTGGTCGAAGGCGGCGTGGTGGTTGGCGACATCCCCAGCTTTCGTGTCGACAACATGCCCTACGGCGGCGTGAAGCGTTCGGGCTTCGGCCGCGAAGGCATCCGCTACGCAATCGAAGACATGACCGAGCGCCGCCTGCTGGTGATCCGCGATCCGTAACCGGCGCCCGCGGCGCGGCTTTCAACCCGCGCCGCGCCGGGATCGGGAAATGCGGGAGGCAATCGGGCTCGGCACGGGGAGGCTGCCGTTGGCGAGTTGCCCCGCGTCGGCACGGTCGCCCAGCATCGCCTCGAAGGCTCCCCGTGGCATCGGCCGCGCGAGCAGGTAACCCTGGAAGGCGTCGCAACCCAGGGCCATCAGCAGGCTCCGCTGCGCCTCGGTTTCCACGCCCTCCGCAATCACCTCCAGGCCCAGCCCGCGTCCCATCCCGATGATGGTCTGCGCCACCAGCGCGTCGTTGCGGTCATCCGGAAGGCGGTCCACGAACGAACGATCGATCTTCAACTGGTCCAGTGGCAGGCGCGTCAGATACGCCAGCGAGGAATAGCCGGTCCCGAAATCATCCAGCGAGACCTTGACGCCTACCGCTCGGAGTTCGGCCAGTTTCGCCGCCGTTTCGTGCAGGTCAGCCAGCATCGCCGTCTCGGTGATTTCCAGCTTGAGCTTGGATGGATCCGCGCCGGTCGCCGCCAGCGCCCCGCGTACGCTCGCCACGAAATCGGGCTGCGCGAATTGCCGCGCGCTTACGTTGACGGCAAGTGCGACATCGCGCAGGGCGGGCTGCGCGGACCACGCCACCAGATAACCGCAGGTGCGCCGCAATATCCAGTCGCCAAGCGGGAAGATCAGGCCGTTGTCCTCGGCAATGGGGATGAAGACATCCGGCGGCACCGGTTCTCCCGAAGGACGCGTCCAGCGCACCAATACCTCGGCACCGATCACCTCGCCCTGTCGATCGACCTGCGCCTGCAAATGCAGATCCAGCGTCTTTTCTGCGATCGCATGTCGCAAGTCGTGGACGAGTGCCTCGTGGCGCGCAAGCTCGACCTGCATCGCGGGCTCGAACTGGCACGTGCGGTCGCGCCCCGCGGACTTGGCGCCGTACATCGCCAGTTCGGCTTCCTTGAGCACCGATTCGGGCGTGCCGTGGCCGGGGACCAGTTCGGTCCAGCCGGTGCTTACGGTGATCGTCACGGGCGTGTCGCCGCCCAACTGGAACGGCTCCCGCAATGCCCGTCGCAGGCGTTCGGCGCATGCCCACGCGTGGCCGGGCCGCGCCGCGGATTGCCGTGCATCGCACCCGGCCAGCAGCGCGAAAGTGCCGCCGCTGAAGCGGCTCAACACGCAGCGCTCGTCCTGCAGATGGCGCAACCGCTGCGCGATCAGCGCAATCAGCGAATCGCCGGCGGCATGTCCGCGCAGATCGTTGACGCGCTTGAAGTGATCCAGATCGAACATCAGCAGGACGCCGCCACGCGAATCGTTTGCGTCCAGCAGGTGCTGCAGCCGCCCGTGCAGGAAGTGCCGGTTGGGCAGATCGGTCAGCGGGTCGAAGAACGTCATATGGTCGACGCTGGCGTGCGCTTCGCGTTCGCTGGTCAAGTCGATCATCGAACAGACAAAGTGGCTGACGTTGCCCGCGGCATCGGCGACCGCCGAGACCGCCGTACGGATCACCTTGGGCTGGCCCTGTTTCATCTGGATCCACTGCTCGCCCTGCCAGAAGCCGTCCCGCCGAACCTGGCTCCAGAGTTGTCTGTAGAACCTCCGGTCATGATGTGGCGAGCTCAGCAGCGCCACCCGTTTTCCGATCGCCTCGTCGGGGCCGTACCCGGTGAGCGCAGTGAAAGCGTTGTTGACACGGCGGATCACCCGGCCGGCGTCCATCACCATCAGCGCCGCCTGGGTCTGGAAGGCCACCGCGGCCAGCCGCAACTCGCTTTCCGCCCGCTTGCGCTCGGTGATGTCCGGTGCGTAAACGATGACGTACTCGACGTCGCCATTGGCATCGTGCGACACCGTGCAATCCAGCAGCACGGGGAAGCGCCGCCCGTCGCGCGTCACCTGCTCGGTTTCCGCCAGCGAATGTTTTCGCCGGTCCATGATGCGCCTGGCCTCGGTCCGTTCCGCGACCAGATCCGGCGGGTACAGGGCATGCACCGACATGCCCACCATCTCGTCCACGGCGTAGCCGCGCTCGCGCGCAAAGGTGGGATTGACCGCGATGATGCGTTGGGTGCGCCCGTCGAAAATCGCCATTCCGAACGCGGCATGCTGGAACGCGTGTGCCCACAGTCGCAGGCGCGCCTCGCTTTGCAGCCGCTCGGTAATGTCGCGCGCCGTATTGAGGATGCCGCGCACCTGCCCGTCGCTCGCGTGCAGCGGCACCTTGATGACGTCCAGTTGCACGGTGCTGCCGCCGGCCACCGTCAGCGGCAGCAACGCGCGATGGCGCTCGCCGGTGTCCAATACGGCCCTGTTCATGGTCTGCGATTCGGCGGCGAACCTGGCATTGGCCGCATCGGTCGCCTGCACGGCCGTGCGCCCGATCATCTTCTCCGCAGCCATGCCGAAGACCCGGCTCGTGCGGTCGTTGCACTTGAGCAGCACGCCCCGGCGATCGGTCACCCACATGGCGTCGGGGCTGGCGTCGAACAGCGCGCGCAGATTGTCCTGCTCCGCACCGAGTTCACGCGTACGGCGGGCGACGCTGCGCCGCAGCGTCCAGACCCACAGCGTCATCAGCGCGACCAGCGCCGCGATGACTGCCAGCGCGACCTTGGCCGCATTCAGGTACGGCATCAGGGCGACCGGGTGTTCCAGCCAGCGTGCGTGCAGCCGCGCGCGCTCGGCCGGGGTGATCCGTGCCATGCCATGTTCCACCGTCTGCAGCATCGACACGTTGCCCTTGCGCACGGCGCGCCGGAGCTGGCCGGTGTACAGCACGAACGCGCCGTAGAAACGATCGAGCGCGGAGTCGCGGTACAGGAAGTAGTCGGCGGGGCCCTCGTCCATGCAGAACATGCGCAGGTTGCCGCGCGCCGCATCCTGGACCATGTCCCGATAGCGGGAATATTCGTGCAGATCCGTGAACCCCAGCGACTGCAGTTTTTCCGCGCAGCCGTCGCCGCGCTCCACGCCAATCGGAAAACCGCGCAGTGAACCCGCGTCGTGCACGCCGCGGATGCGCCGATCCACGTAAATCCCGACCTGCAACGTGGCGTACGGCTTGGAGAAGTCGTACAGCCGTTCGCGCGAAGGCGTACGGTCGACCAGATCGATCACGTCGGCCTTGCCGGCCTGCAGCTCCTGCTGGGCCGAGATCCGATCCATCGGCACCAGATCGACCTGGATGCCGGTGTGGGCCTGGAACAGACGCCACATGTCCACCTCGTAGCCCTGCAACTGGCCGGCAGAATCGACAAACATGTAGGGCGGGTAATTGCCGTCGCCCACCACGCGGATATGCGCTGGTGGGGCCGGATCGGGCGCGCCGACGGGCACGACGGCTGTCGCGAGCAGCACCGCAACCAGCCCGCGAATCAGCCGACCCATACGCCCGGATTCCATGTGTTCCATGCGCCACCCTGTCGCACGCCAACGCCGCCCATGCGACAAGCTTCTACATTGCATGCACGAGCAATGCCAGCCCGACGCCCTTCACCGCACAGCCGATCCCGGAAATCGCCGGACGGCCCGTACTGTTGTATCGGCCGATTCCAGAAATCGTTGATGGTGCGGCGCAGCCGCCCGTGCCGGTCGCTTCGGGCAGCCGGGAAATGCGAGCGCAAGCTATTGTTCGAAGGATGAATTGATGTGTCATGCCGCCTGGCGACCGGGCCAGGCCCCGCCGGTTCCAGGCTGGCGTGTGTGCCTCGCGTTGAACTGGCTGCTTCCGCCCCCCAACTTCAAGCCGATGGCCCGATCACCCGACAGCGACATCCAACGCCCTGCCCGTCAGCTCGCCGCGCTGGGCGCACTGTGGCCGTACATGCGCCGGCACCGCGCCCTCGCCGCGAGCTGGCTGTTTTTCCTTGCGCTCTCGTCGGCCGCGACGCTGGCGTTGCCGGTTGCGGTACGGCACATGATCGACCGCGGCTTCGCCAGCCACGACTCCGCGCTGGTCAATGGCACTTTCGTGGTGCTGTTCCTGCTGGCGCTGGTGCTGGCGGTCGCCACCGCCGCGCGCTACTTCTGCATCAGCCTGCTCGGCGAACGCGCGATCGCGGCCTTGCGCGATCTCCTGTATTCGCACCTGATCCGGCTGGACGTCGCGTTCTACGAAAGGACGCGCGTCGGTGAACTGATCTCCCGCCTCGGCACGGACACCGAAGTGGTGCAGACGCTGATCGGTTCCAGCATCTCGGTCGCGCTGCGCAGCGTGGTGATGGTGGTCGGCGCGGCAGCGCTGATGGTCTGGACCAGCCCGCGGCTTGCCGGCCTTACCGCATTGGTGATTCCGGTGGTGATCGTGCCGATCGCGTTGTACGGCAGGCG
The DNA here is from genome assembly GCA_036568625.1 of Rhodanobacteraceae bacterium. GTDB lineage: Bacteria > Pseudomonadota > Gammaproteobacteria > Xanthomonadales > Rhodanobacteraceae > 66-474. The sequence continues at coordinate 7,006 of DATCSF010000174.1, forward strand.
CCTGGCACGACTTTCGCGCGCCAACCAGGACCGCATCGCCGACACCAGCGCGATCGCCAACGAAACATTGAATGCGGTGCACGCGGTGAAAGCCTACGCACGCGAGGGTATCGAGAGCGCGCGCTACGCCGACGCGGTGCGGCGCGCGCTGCGGGCGGCGCAGAAGCGCATCGCCGCACGGGCGATCCTGACCGGCGGCGTGATCGTGCTGATCTTCGGCGCGGTCACGCTGGTGCTGTGGGCCGGTGCCCGCGACGTGCTGGCCGGATCGATGGACGCGGGGCTGTTGAGCCAGTTCGTGCTGTACGCGGTGATGGCGGCGGGTTCGGTGGGCGCGCTGGGCGGCGTGTGGGGCGACGTGCTGCGCGCGGCCGGCTCGATGGGGCGGATCAGCGAATTGTTGGCCGAACGCCCGGCGATCGCCGATCCGCCCCGGGCGGAATCGCTGCCGCTGCCGACGCGCGGCGCGATCGCCTTCGAACACGTCGAATTTCGTTATCCATCGCGGCTCGACACGCCCGCATTGCACGATTTCACACTGTGCATCCAATCGGGCGAAACCGTTGCGCTGGTGGGGCCGTCCGGCGCGGGCAAGAGCACGGTGTTCAACCTGCTGTTGCGCTTCCATGATCCGCAGCGCGGCCGCATCACGCTGGACGGCGTGGACCTGCGCGCATTGAAACTGGATGAATTGCGCGGTGCGCTGGCGCTGGTGCCCCAGGAAATTGTGATCTTCGGCGCCAGCGCGGCCGACAACATCCGCTTCGGTCGTGCCGATGCCGCCGACGAGGCGGTGCGTGCGGCCGCGCGCGACGCGGAAGCATCCGGGTTCCTCGGTGGACAACCGCAAGGCTTCGACACCCAGCTCGGCGAGCGCGGCGTGCGGCTGTCGGGCGGGCAGCGCCAACGCATCGCGATCGCCCGGGCGATTCTGAAGGACGCGCCGGTGCTGCTGCTGGACGAGGCTACCTCAAGTCTGGACGCGCAATCGGAAGCCGCGATACAGGCTGCGCTGGAACGCGCCGGCCGCGGACGCACCACGCTCGTGATCGCGCACCGGCTCGCCACCGTGCAGCGCGCCGACCGCATCGTGGTGATGGACCAGGGCCGCATCGTGGCCAATGGCAGCCACGACGCGTTGCTGCGCGAAGGCGGGCTTTACGCCGAATTGGCGCGGCTGCAATTCGCGGCGTGAGCTATGCCGCGGGCGCAGGCGATGCGGCTTCGTCTTCGCCGGTCACTTCCGAGGCCTGCATGCCCTTGGGACCCTGCACGATCTCGAATTTCACCCGCTGGCCTTCCTTCAGGCTGCGGAATCCCTGCGCGCGGATCGCCGAGAAATGCACGAACACATCCGCGCCACCGCCGTCGGGGGTAATGAAACCGAAGCCCTTGGCGTCGTTGAACCACTTCACCGTACCCACTGCCATCGTGAAACCCCTCTTCGCAACGATCCGTATCGCGGCAGGCACCCGCCGCGGGAACGAGTATCCGGTGACCCTTCGCCTCGCGCAAGCCCAATTTGTGACCCGCGTCTCTCAGTGGATCAGCAGCGCACGCACGATGGCAGGCACTTGGGCCGTCGCCGCAGCAAGGTGCGCGTGGATTTCTTCCAGGCTGATGGGCGCGCCCGGGTCGGGCCCGCAACCCGCGGCCCAATTGGCAACCACGGCGACACAGGCGTAGTCGATGCCGCGTTCGCGCGCCAGCGCGGCCTCCGGCATGCCGGTCATGCCGACCAGGTCGCAACCATCGCGCCGCATGCGGGCAATCTCGGCGCGGGTCTCCAGGCGCGGCCCCTGGGTGGCGCCGTAGCACCCGCCGTTCACCACGGCGATGCCGGCACGATCTGCCGCACCCAGCAGGGCACGCCGCAGCGATTCCGCATACGGCTCGCCAAACTCGATGTGCAGCACCGATTCGCCGTCCGCGTCGCAGAAACTCGCTACGCGATTCGTGGTGTAGTCGATCAACTGGTCGGGAATCGCCAGCACCCGCGGCGCCATGTCCTCGCGGATGCCACCCACCGCGTTGACGCCGATCACCCTCCGCACCCCCAGTTCATGCAACGCATCGATGTTGGCGCGGTAATTGACGCGGTGCGGCGCGAACGTGTGCAGCTCGCCGTGCCGGGCGAGGAATGCCACGCGCGTGCCGCCCACGTCGCCGGTCACGATGGCCGAGGAAGGCGCGCCCCAGCGGGTCGTGATCTCAATGCGATCGGGACTTTCCAGCCCCGGAAATGCGTACACGCCAGTGCCGCCGATCACGGCGAGCTCAATCGCGGAAGCGCTCATGCCTCATCCCCGGGCAGCGCGTAAATGGCGGGCAGGTTGCGGCCTTGCCCGTAATAGTCGAGGCCGTAGCCGAACACGTAGCGATCGGGTACTTCCACGCCGACGAAATCTGCCGCGAGACCGGGCACGCGACGGTCGTGGCGTTTCTCGCACAGCACCGCGACCAGCACGCGCCTCGCGCCTTCGGCAAGGCAATGATCCCGCAGCGCCTCGATCGTGTAGCCCTCGTCGAGGATGTCATCGACCAGGATCACCGTGCGCCCGGCGAGCTTCGCCTGCGGGCGATGCAGCCAGCGCACCTCGCGCCCGACCGTCGTATCGCCGTAGCGGGTCGCATGCACGTAATCGAATTCGAGATCGCAGCCGATCGCGAGCGCCAGCGGCGCGGCGAAGAACAGCCCGCCGTTCATCACCGTGAGGAACACCGCGCGTTCGCCGTCGAGCGTCCGGCCGATGTCCGCGCCCATGCGTGCGATTGCGGCTTCCAGCGCTGTCCGATCGTGGATTCGTTCGGCGCGCGGCAACGCCGCCGCGAGGGGATGTTCCAGCGCGCTCATGCGCGGGCCGCTTCCGACGCCGACAAGGTGCCGAGCGCCGCCACGTAGCGCGCGTGCTGCGGATCGTCCAGCAAGGCCTGCCAGCCCGCCGCTACCGTGCCGCGCAAGCTCGCGACCTTGGCGCTGTCGCACGACGCACGGCCCCGCACGGATTCGATCGCGGCATCCACCATCGTTGGATGGCACACCAGCACCAGGTCGCAGCCGGCATCGAGGTGCGCCGTGACGCGCTCGCCGATGCCGCCGGCGGATTCGGCCGCGGCCATGCCGACGTCGTCGCTGAACACCACCCCGCGAAAGCCCAGTTCGCCGCGCAGGATGTCCTCGATCCAGGTTTTCGAATAACCGGCTGCGCGCGGATCGACCGCCGGATAGGTGACGTGCGCGACCATCACGGCTTCGGCGCCGGCGGCCAAGCTGTCGACGAATGGAACCAGGTCGGTCGCGTGGATCGCATCGAGGGGGCGTGGATCGATCGCAGCTTCCAGATGCGTATCTTCCGGAATCGACCCGTGCCCGGGATAATGCTTGACGGTCGCGGCCATCCCGGCCAGGCGCATGCCGCGCACGTAGGCCGCCGCGAGTTCGGCCACGACCTGCGGATCGGCATCGAACGCGCGCTCGCCGATCACGCGGTTGCCGCGGGCGAGATCCACCACCGGTGCGAACGAGATGTCGATGTCGCAGGCGCGCACTTCGCTCGCCATCACGATCGCGTGCATTTCGGCCATCGCGATGCCGGCGTCGCGGTCGCGACGGTACAGCTCACCGATACGCGCAAGCGGCGGCAGCCGCGTGAAACCGTCGCGAAAGCGCTGCACCGGGCCGCCTTCGTGGTCCACCGAAATCACGAACTCGTCGCCGCGCAGCTTGCGGATCGATTCGACCAGCGCCTGCACCTGCGCGCGGTCTGCGTAATTGCGGGTGAACAGGATCGCGCCCGAGACCTCCGGCGCCAACAAACGAGCCCGTTCGTGTTCGGCGAGTTGCCTGCCTTCGATTCCGATGATCAGCATGCGCAAGACTGAAAGGGTGCGACAAGACTGCCGATCATAAAGCAGTCGCCCTGGAACGACGCAATCAGTCGCGTTCGAACATCGCGATCGATTCCACATGCGCGGTGTGCGGGAACATGTCCATCACGCCCGCGGCTGCCAGACGGAATCCGTGCGAATGCACCAGCGTGCCGGCATCGCGTGCCAACGAAGCCGGATGGCAGGAGACGTACACGACCCTGCGAACGGACTTGCCGGGCAGTTGCTTCAGCAGTTCGTCGGCGCCACTGCGTGACGGGTCCAGCAGCATCAGGTCCCATTCGGCACGCGCCCAGGCGCTACCACGCACATCGCCGGCAAGATCGCCCACGTGGAATTCGGCGTTGTCGATGCCGTTGGCCGCGGCATTCGCGCGTGCGCGTTCCACCAGCCCAGCTTCGCCTTCCACACCGCACACGCGGGCCGCGCGCCGTGCGATCGGCAGGCTGAAATTGCCCAAGCCGCAGAACAGGTCGAGCACGCGGTCGTTCGGCGTCGGCTGCAGAAGCTGCAACGCGTGTTCGACCATCTTCTGATTGATGCTCGCGTTCACCTGCACGAAATCCAGCGGTGTGAACGCGAGGCTCAGGTCGAAATCGGGCAGCGCGTAGGCGAGCTCCGGCATCACGCCCGCCAGTGGCCGCACACTGTCCGCGCCGCCCGGCTGCAGCAGGATTGCAAAGCCATGCTCGCGCCCGAATGCCGCAAGTTTCTCCTGGTCTGCGCTCGACAGAGGCGCCAGATGGCGAAACACCAGCGTGCGCACCGAATCGCCAGCGGAAAACTCGATCTGCGGAATCGACGCGGCGCCCTGCATGTCGTTCAACAACGCACCCAATTCATCGAGATGCCCGCCCAGCGCTGGGTCCAGCACGTCGCAATGCGCAAGATCCGCCACGAAACGCGGATCGCGTTCACGAAAACCGACAAGAACCTTGCCCTTCTTCGGGACATGCTTCACCGACAGGCGCGCACGCCGTCGGTAGCCCCAGACCTCGGATGTCAGCGGCGCCAGCCAGCGCGCAGGCTCGACGTGGCCGATGCGTGCGAAGTTCTGCGCCAGCACGTTCTGCTTGGCCGCGATTTGCGCAATGGGCGTCAGGTGCTGCAACACGCAACCGCCGCACACACCGAAATGGGGGCAGCGCGGCTGTACCCGGTCCGCCGACGCGACCAGGATTTCCTCGGTGCGCGCCTCGTCGAAATGGCGATGCTTGCGCACGAGCCTCGCGCGCACGCGTTCGCCCGGCAGCGCGTCGGCCACGAACACGGTCTTGCCTTCGACGTGCGCGACGCCGCGCCCGTCGTGGGAAAGATCATCGATCGTGATTTCGAATGGCGTGTCGCGCCGCGGTTTCGTCATCCGCGCATCTTGCCAGATGTGTCAAGCGGGACTTCGGTGATTTCAACACACAAGAGAGACACGATCCCGGTTCGGCTACTTCCCCTGTACTGCCGGGAGGAATGCACGGTGACTCCGGATCCCGGCTCGGCGCACATCCATGTGCTGGCCGGGATGACGACCTCCTGTCGTCACTTCTTCTGCCAATTGCCCGAAGCGTCCTGGTAATACCAGCCGGCGTGCGCGCGGCTGATCCATTGCTTGGCAAACGACTCGCGCATCCGCTGCGTCCACTCCGGATGGCCGTTGGCGACCGCGATCTGCTTGTACAGATCGGCGCGGTCGGCGTTCTCGGCGGCCACGGCCCGGGTGGCCTGCGCGCGCTGCGCGAGCGGAATCTTCGACGCGTCGCGGATCGCGACATCGCCATTGTGGGAGAAGCCGACCGCGCCCGACGCGAGGAGGCCCTGCAGGATCGAATGAAAACGGTCGCGCATGCGCGCTTCGACCGCCTGGATCGCCGGGGTCTGGATGTGAAGGTTGGGTTGCGACTCCGCCGCATACGCAGCCGGAATCACGGCATCGAGTACGCGCACGGCCAGCGGTTCGGGGCGCGACGATGGCGCGCCGGACGGCGCCGGTTGCGTGCTGGAGGACGGCGCGGGTGCTTGCCCCGGCGCGTCCGACCCGATGATGTTGCCGATCACCTTGTCGGCCGCCTGCTGCGCTGCCGCGGCGGGGAAATACACGTTGATGGTGACGCAGCCGGCCAGCAGGGCCAGCGAGAGAACGAGCAGGAAAGCGGGCTTGCGCATCTCACATCTCCGTTGTTGGTGCGGCGGCGGGATTCATTTGCCCGGCACGGCCGCAGCGGCATGTCGGGAGTCTACACGGTCGCACGCAACCGCTCTGCGAAACTCTGCGGAACCCCTGAAGAACTGCAATGATCCAGAGGTGTTATTTGATGACGGGGCCGTTGCCTTCCGTCGCCGATTTCAACCGGCTCACCAGCGTCGCCCAGTCGACCTCGCGCTGGTGCCCGATCACGGTAATGTGCGGCAAGCCGCTGCCTTCGACGATGGTATAGCCTTCGTCGTCCGGATCCGGGTCGGGCGTGACGCCGCCCATCGTGCAGACACCGCTGGCCAGCTTGCAGCTGAGTCCGATGCGCGAATAACCGAAGTGTTTGAACACGCGCAGCGCGATGCTTTGCAATCCGCCGGCGATGCCGCCCCCGCCCACTTCGGTGAGGCTCTTGATGGCATGCTGGCTGATCTTGCCGCCGCCGTTCGCGGACAAGCCGGCCGTGAACGTCGTCGGCTTCCAGTTGACCAGTTCCAGACCGTGGATGTTGCCATCCAGGCGCCCGGTGATTTCGCCGAAATCGAACACCCCGGTCAGTTGCGCCAGGTCCAGTTGCCGCATGTCGATGTCGGCGGCGAGCCGCGGCGTGCGGCCCAGCGGATGCAACATGCTGAGGTGGGTGACGCTGACCGATCCGCCGAACACATCCAGCGAAAGCCCACCGCCGAACACCAGTTCGTCGCCGCGGTAGCTCAAATCGGGCACCGCGCCGCCCAGCTTGCCGCCGAAGGCCGGCCAGCCGAACGCGTTGCAGAGTTCGGGCATGTCGACGTTGGTGACGGCGAACCCCGCGGACAGGCGCTGCGATTTGCCGCCGTCGGGCCGCCAGGCAAAGCGGTTGAGCTGGAACGAACCGCCGAGCACCGTTGTCGACACCGGCGCACGCAGCGTCAGCACGCCATCGGAATCTTCGAGGTCCAACTTCGCCGGTCCGAACGCGATCCGGTACATCGCCAGCGCCTTCCAGTTCAAACTGGTGGAAGGGCGCGACGCATTCGCGCGCCAGTCCAGCTTGCCGTTCAGGCCGGCGATCGCAAGACTGCCGCCATGGCTGTCCATCGACACGTTTTCGGCGCGCAGCTCGAACGCCTTGAGCCCGTCGCTGCCGAAATCAAGCGACCCCGCCATCGCGCCCGACGTCTCCACTCGCGCGAACCCGGTCAGGTTTTGCACGAAGATGGTGCCGTAACGCGTGTAGGCCGCGGGAAAGGTGGCCGCGAAGTGCGTGAGGTCGAGCCTTGCAAGATTGCCCTTGCGGTCGAATCCCAGGCCACCCGATACCCGCAACGCATCGCGATCGTCGAAGTCGAGCGAATCGATGGCGATGCCCGCACGCCCGAGCGTCGCAGACACGTGCAGGCTGGCGGGGTGCGAAGGCAAGTGTGCATACAGCGGCCCCAGCAGCATCTCACCGCCGCGCAACGAGCCGTCGAACATCGCGGTGGTCGAGACCGGGCCATTCTCGATCCGGAAAGTACCATTCGCGCCCAGCTTCTGCGCGGCGATGTTGCCCGCCTTGCTGTCCAGCTCGACGCCCGCTAAGTCGACCCGTCCGGAAACCCGCGTGTCGCCCGCGCCCAGATCCAGCGCCACGGCGCCGGCCACACTGCCACCGTTCAAGCGCCCTTCCGGCCAGGCCGCAGCCAGCACGCCACGCAACCATGTCAGCGGCAGTGCCGTCAGCGTTACCTGCAGGTGCGTGGTCTGGTCCAGCGGCATCAACGCGCTGAGCGCCGTTTTGCCCTGCTGCACGTCCACCGCGAGTGTGCCGCCGCCGGGATCGTAGACGATCACGAGATCGGCATCGGCCAGCGCGCTGCCGGGCGCGCGGTGCGTCGTCACGTGGCCGGTGAATTTCCACGCATCGCCGCCGGCCTGTTGCGGCTGGCCCTGCAGCGCCAGCGCCACGTCGCGCCACCCGAGTGCCGGCACCGACACCCTGGCGGCATCAAGCGTCAACTGCGGACGGCCGTCGGTGCCAAGCGAAGCATCCATGTGCACGTCTGCCAGCGTGACGCCGGGCAGCTCCAGCGAAGCTGCCTGCATGCGCACGGCTGCCCGCGCGCATGCACACGCGAGCAGCAGGCACACCGCCACCAGCCATTGCCGCGGACCCGGAAACCATTCAAGAACCCTGGCAAGCGAGAGCAAATTGCGCGTCGCCGGGGCGCAGCCAGCGGAGCGCACCCATGGGTACGTCAGCATGGCGGGCACTCCGGCGCGCAAGCTGCCGGGTGCAACAGGTTGTTCAGCGGGTTGCTTGCCACGATCGCTGAT
>DATCSF010000175.1:0-7443 GCA_036568625.1 Rhodanobacteraceae bacterium
GTCCAGCGCCTGTTCCGCCAGCCATGCGCGCGCGGCGGGCGCGTCCGCGAGATCGAATTCCGCCGACAACTCGGCGCGCTCGCAACCTGCACGCACCATGCCGGCGTCGGCACGCGCGCCCGACAGCAGCAACAGCGCGTCGACCAGCAATGATTTGCCGGCGCCGGTTTCGCCGGTGACCACGGTGAGTCCGGCTCCGAACTCGATCTCGGCGGCCTCGACCACGGCAAAGTTGCGGACGGAGAGGTGAGTGAGCATGGGCGGATTTGGGTGGGAGCGAGGATTCTAGCGAAGCAGGGACGAGGGGCGGGCAGCGGGGGAATAGGGGTGGTCTTGCGCACGGCCCGTCACGATCAATCCCGGCAATGCGCACATCATTGCGCCCGGCCATCCGTCACCGTCCCCATCGCGCTTGCATTCCATCGCCACTACCCGTATTAGAGGTGTATAGCCGCTACTGTAAAGCAACCGTTCGTGTCCCAGCCCCACCGTCTCGATGCCCGTGCCCGCCACTTGCTGCGTACGCTGATCGCGCAGTATCTGGAGGAGGGCCAGCCAGTGGGTTCGCGCACGCTGGCCCGCTCGGCCGGGTTGGACGTAAGTCCGGCGACGGTGCGCAACATCATGTCCGATCTCGAGGAATTGGGCCTGATTGCTTCGCCGCACACGTCTGCCGGGCGGGTGCCGACCGTGAGCGGATTGCGCCTGTTCGTCGACAGCCTGCTGGAATTGAAACCGCTGCCGCGCGGGGCGGTGATGCAGATGCAGCGCGAGCTGCCGCGGGAGTTGGCCACGCCGCGCGAGTTGCTTGGTAGTGCATCCAGCCTGCTGTCGGCAATGACGCACTTCGTGGGGCTGGTCACGGTGCCGGGCACGGCCGATGCGCCGCTGAAACAGATTGAATTCGTGCCGATCGAATCGCGGCGGGTGCTCGCGATCCTGGTTTTCGCCGACGGGCAGGTGCAGAACCGCGTGTTGAACTTGAGCCAGCGTTTCGATGCACGAGCGCTGGAGCTTGCAGCCAATTACTTGAATGGGCATTACGCCGGGCTGCGCCTGGACGACATCCGGGTGCGCGTTCTGGCGGACCTGCGCGCCGCCGGCAGCGAATTGAATCGGCTGCTGGATACGGCGGTCGAAGTGGCCGCGGAAACCTTCGCGCCGGAACCCGAATCCGACATGCTGGTTTCGGGGCAGACCAACCTGATGTCCGGCGACGAGACCTTGCAGATGGAACGCCTGCGCGAGTTGTTCGAGGCGTTCCAGCGCAAGCGCGAACTGCTGGCTTTGCTGGAAAGTTGCGCGCGTTCGCCCGGGGTGCGGCTGTTCATCGGCGAGGAATCCGGCTTCGAACCGCTCAAGGGCTACAGTCTGGTCAGCGCGCCGTACGGCGCCCAAGGCCATGTGCTGGGCGCGGTCGGGGTGATCGGCCCCACCCGCATGGCTTATCATTCCGTGATCCCGGTGGTGCAGGCGACCGCCACGCTCCTGACCGATGCCTTGCGGTCCTCCGAATGACCCGCGCCCGGTATCGGGCGCGGTGCTCGGCATGCTCTTGCGCTGCCCTGTACACTCCGCTGCCTGCGCTCCGGCGACCCGCGATCTGCTTTCGCGCGCGATGGCATTCAATGAGTTCTCTTGAATCGGGACACCCCGGCCGCATAGATGGGTCTGTTGCGCCTGCGATTGCCGGCTGGTTGGCGGCGGCGGGCTGTTCACGTTGCGAGGAATGAGCATGACGAACCCGAAGGAATCGCCCGAATCGACGCCGCAGGACGATCGGCAGCCGCCGATGGATGCCGGCGGTGCGGACGAACTGGAAACCCTCAGCCGGCAATTGGCCGAAGCCGAAACCAATCTCGCCGGCATGCGCGAAACGCTGCTGCGCGAGCGCGCCGACCTCGAAAACCAGCGCAAGCGCATGCAACGCGACCTGGAGCAGAGCCTCAAGTTCGCCAACGAAAAGCTGTTGCGCGACCTGCTGCCGGTGTACGACGGCCTCGAAAGCGGGCTGGCGGTCGAGACCGCCGACGTCGCCTCGATGCGCGAAGGCTTGAGCCTGACCTTGAAATCGCTGCTGAAGATTGCCGAGAGCAATGGCTTGCAACAGATTGATCCTGTTGGCCAGCCGCTAGACCCGGAGCGCCACCATGCGGTCAGCATGGTCGAGGCGCCGGGCAGCGCGCCCGGCACCGTGGTGAACGTGATGCAGAAGGGCTACGTGCTGAACGGCCGGTTGCTTCGACCTGCCTTGGTCACCGTGGCGAAAGGCTCGGATTGATTGGCGCAAAACCTTGAGATAACGCCGCCAACCCCCAGTTTGTGTTCAAGATTCGACGGTCCCTCGACCGCAAAACATCCAGGAGCTGAAACATGAGCAAGATCATCGGTATCGACCTCGGCACGACCAACTCGTGTGTCGCGGTCATGGAAGGTACCAAAACGCGCGTGATCGAAAATTCCGAAGGCGATCGCACGACCCCGTCCATCGTGGCGTTTTCCAAGGATGGCGAGGTGCTGGTAGGCGCGCCGGCCAAGCGTCAGGCCGTGACCAATCCCAAGAACACCTTCTATGCGGTGAAGCGCCTGATTGGCCGCAAGTTCACCGATGCCGAGGTGCAGAAGGACCTCAACGTGGTGCCGTACAAGATCGTCGGGCACGGCAACGGCGATGCGTGGTTGGAAACCTCCGATGGCAAGCAGATGGCACCGCCCGAGATTTCCGCCAAGGTGCTGATGAAGATGAAGAAGACCGCCGAGGATTTCCTGGGCGAAACCATCACCGACGCGGTGATCACGGTGCCGGCCTACTTCAACGATTCACAGCGCCAGGCGACCAAGGATGCCGGCAAGATCGCCGGCCTCGAGGTCAAGCGCATCATCAACGAGCCGACCGCGGCAGCCCTGGCCTATGGGCTCGACAAGGGCGGCGGCGATCGCAAGATCGCGGTGTATGACCTGGGCGGCGGCACCTTCGACGTGTCGATCATCGAAATCGCCGAAGTCGACGGCGAGAAGCAATTCGAGGTACTTGCCACCAACGGCGACACCTTCCTCGGTGGCGAGGACTTCGACAAGCGCGTGATCGACTACCTGGTCGACGAATTCAAGAAGGACCAGGGCGTGGATCTGCGCAATGATCCGCTTGCGCTGCAGCGCCTGAAGGACGCGGCCGAGCGCGCCAAGATCGAGTTGTCGTCCGCGCACCAGACCGAGGTGAACCTGCCGTACGTCACGGCCGATGCTTCGGGCCCGAAGCACCTCAACATCAAGTTGACCCGCGCCAAGCTGGAAGCCCTGGTCGAGGATCTGATCAAGCGCACCATCGATCCATGCCGTACGGCGCTGAACGATGCCAACCTGCGCGTGTCCGACGTCGCGGAGGTGATCCTGGTCGGTGGGCAGACCCGGATGCCCAAGGTGCAGGAAGCGGTCAAGGATTTCTTCGGCAAGGAGCCGCGCAAGGACGTGAACCCCGACGAAGCCGTCGCGGTGGGTGCGGCAATCCAGGGCGGCGTGTTGTCGGGCGACGTCAAGGACGTGCTGCTGCTCGACGTGACCCCGCTGTCGCTCGGCATCGAGACGCTGGGCGGCGTGATGACCAAACTGATCGACAAGAACACCACGATTCCGACCAAGGCCTCGCAGGTGTTCTCGACCGCCGAGGATAACCAGAGTGCCGTGACCGTGCACGTGCTACAGGGCGAGCGCGAGCAGGCGCGCTTCAACAAGTCGCTGGCCAAGTTCGATCTCGCCGGCATCCAGCCCGCGCCGCGCGGCATGCCGCAGATCGAGGTGTCCTTCGACATCGATGCCAACGGCATCCTGCACGTCACCGCCAAGGACAAGAACACCGGCAAGGAACAGCGCATCGAGATCAAGGCGGGCTCCGGCCTGTCCGAGCAAGAGATCCAGCAGATGGTCACGGATGCCGAAACGCATCGCGAGGAAGACAAGAAGTTTCAGGAGCTGGTCGTCGTCCACAACAAGGCCGACCAGTTGGTGCACGCCACGCGTTCGGCGATCAAGGAGCACGGCGGCAAGGTCGGCGGCGACGTGATCGGCCGCGTCGAGGAAGCCTTGTCCGAACTCGAGAAGGTGATGAAGGGCGACGACAAGGCAGCGATCGAGTCGCGGATCTCCAAGCTCGAGGAAGCCGCGCAATCGTTGTTCGCCGCGGCCCAGGCGGGTGGTCAGCCCGGTCCGCAACCGAGCGCGCAGCAGGCGCCTGGCGGTGGCAGCGCGTCGCCGGATGACGTGGTCGATGCCGAGTTCACGGAAGTGAAGGACAAGGACAAGTAGGTGTCGTCCGGCAGCACCCCGTGCTGCCGGATCAACTGTCCGCGTTCGAGCGACGCTGGGAAGCGCGACGCTCAACGCGGACAACTTCTGCGTGGAGGCGGGGAACCTCGAGCATGCACAAGGGCCGGATGGAGGCGTTCACCGATGGCGTGATGGCCGTGATCATCACGATCATGGTGCTGCAGCTCGCCTTGCCGCGTGCAGGGACCTGGCAAGCGCTGCTGGCCGACCTCCCCGTGTTCCTGAGCTACGTGCTGAGCTTCGTTTACGTCGGCATCTACTGGAACAATCATCACCACATGCTGCAGGCGGTCGAGCACGTGAACGGCAAGGTACTGTGGGCCAACCTGTTCGCCCTGTTCTGGATATCGTTGTTTCCGTTCACCACCCACTGGCTCAGCACCGCGCATCCAGTCCCGGCGGCGGTACCGACCGCCGTGTACGGCATCGTGCTGTTGCTCGCCGCCCTGGCGTGGATTCCGCTGATGCGCACGTTGATCGCAGCGAATGGCGGTGAGGCGGGCGACCTCGGTGCGGCGCTCCGGGGCGACTGGAAAACCATCGTCTCGCCGATCGGGTACCTGGCCGGCATTGCGTTGGCGTTTTTCGAGCCCATATTGTCGTGCGTGATCTATGCTGCGGTCGCGGCGCTGTGGTTCATCCCCGACCGCCGACTGGAAGCAAAGCTACGCGCATGAAAAGGTGCTACTACGAAGTCCTCGGCGTCGCGCGTACCGCGAATGACGAGGAATTGAAGAAGGCGTTTCGCCGGTTGGCGATGAAGAATCATCCCGACCGCTGTCCCGGCGACCCCGATGCTCAGGAGCGCTTCAAGGAAGCCAAGGAAGCGTACGAGATTCTGGGCGATCCGCAGCGCCGCGCGATGTACGACCAGTACGGGCACGCTGCATTCGAGAACGGCACCGGGCGTCGTGGCGGTGCGCCCTTCGGCGACGTGGGCGACATCTTTGGCGACATCTTTTCCGACATTTTCGGCGGCGGCCGGCGTGCCGCGCGCGGTTCGGATCTGCGTTACGTGTTGGAGCTGGACCTCGAGGAGGCCGTGGCTGGCATCGACAAGCAGATCCGCGTGCCGACCATGGTCAACTGCCATCACTGCAACGGTACGGGATCGGAAGACGGCAAGCTTTCCACCTGCGCGACCTGCCGCGGCCACGGCCGCGTGCGGATGCAGAACGGCATCTTCTCGATCCAGCAGACCTGCCCGCATTGCGGCGGCGCCGGGCGCATGGTGGTGACGCCGTGCAAGCACTGCCACGGCGAGGGTCGGCTGGAAGACGAGCGCAGCCTGGAAGTGAAGGTGCCCGCAGGCGTGGACGACGGCGACCGCATCCGCTTGAGCGGTCAAGGCGAAGCCGGGCCGTCCGGCACGACGCCCGGCGACCTGTACGTTGAGATCCACGTGCGCGAGCATCCGATCTTCAAACGCCTGGGCGACGACCTGCGCTGCGAGGTGCCGATCCGTTTCGCGCAGGCCGCGCTCGGCGCGACCATCGAAGTGCCGATCCTCGGCGGCGCCACCAGCATCATCGTGCCGCCGGAAACCCAGACGGGGCAGGAATTCCGGCTGCGCGGGCAGGGCGTGAAGTCTGTCCGCAGCCGCCGCACCGGCGACCTCTTCTGCACCGTGGTCGTCGAAACGCCGGTGCGGCTCGACAAGCACCAGCGCGAATTGCTGGAACAGTTCGAGGCGACCTTCGCCGATGCCGAGGAAGCCAGGAAACACTCGCCGCGCAACAGCGGCTTCGTCGAAGGCGTGAAGCAGTTCTGGGCGAAGATGACGGGCTGACGGCGGAATTGCGGGGTCTGGACCAGGAGCGCGACGCAAGCTTCCGGTCGGGATCAACGCCTCAGTTCTCCCGCCCCGTCATCCCTGGGCCGTTCGCGGCTTCATGCGGACCGACCCCGGGACCCAGCGACTTTGCCTTTATTCCGGCGGAGACGTGGCCGGTACCGTGACAAGCGCAGACAACCTTGCGCGGGCATGACGAGCTTGTATGCTTCGGGCGCGTCTTCAAAGGCTCCCTTGTATGCGCGCCCCCATTCAGCTTGCCATCAACGGCGCCGACGGCCGCATGGGCCGCGCGTTCCAGGCGTCGCTGCGCGACGACGCGCGTTTTGACCTGGTCGCGAGGATCGCGCGCAGCGATGACTGGCGTGCCGCGCCCGTGCTCGATGTCGTGATCGACTTCAGTGCACCCGCCGGGTTCGACGCAGCGCTGGCGCATTGCGTGGCGCATCGGGTTGCGCTGGTCAGCGGCACCACCGGGCTCGATGCCGAACAGCATGCGGCGTTGACCGAAGCCTCGCGTGCGATCCCCGTGCTGCATGCCGCCAATTTCAGCCTTGGCATCGCGGTGTTGACGCGTGTCTTGCGCGAAGCCGCCGCAGCGTTGCCGGATTGGGATCTCGAAATTCTCGAAGCGCACCACGCGCGCAAGGTGGATGCGCCTTCCGGCACCGCGCTGGCGCTGGGGCGCGCCGCCGCCGAGGCACGCAACAGGAAGTTGGATGACGTCGCGGTGTTGTCGCGCGAAGGCCCGGTGGGCGTGCGTCCCGAAGGCGCGATTGGATTTGCCACCATTCGCGCCGCCGATATTGTGGGCGAACACACGGCGATACTCGCGGCCGCCGGCGAGCGGCTGGAACTTGCGCATCGCGCGACCGACCGCGCGATCTTCGCGCGCGGCGCGCTTACCGCCGCGGCGTGGCTCGCGGGCAAGCCCGCGGGGGCTTATTCAATTGACGACGTGTTGTAGCGCGGGATCACCCGGCCTTGATCCGGGGGAATCCCGCCGTGTTTTTTCAAGGCGGGATGCGCCGCCTGCGCGGCTTCTCCCGCCCTGCAATCAATCCCGATGCGCGGCGTTGCGGTCGCGCCCGGCGCCGAATTTGCGATCCAGCCCACCGGCGATTTTCTTGAAGAAGCGGGTTGCGATACCACGCTGGGTTTTGCGAAGCTTTTCCTCCTCGCTGGTCAGCCACGCGACTTGGACTACCCGGCGTTCGCCTTCGTAGGGCAGGTGGCCGTGGAAGGAGTTGTCGGCGCGCTTGAAGATCACAAATTCGCCGTACAGCGGTTTCACTTCCGGCGCGATGGTGGCGTCGATGTCGTCGATC
>DATCSF010000176.1:0-2503 GCA_036568625.1 Rhodanobacteraceae bacterium
GTGTATGGACTCACCGGTTTGCGCATCGAACCATCCGGTCTGGTCCAGGCGTATCCACCCGTGTTGCCGTCCAAATGGAAATCGCTGACCGTTACGAACGTCACTTTCCGCGGCAAGCACTTCGACATCACCGTCGACCGCGGCGCCAGCGGCAAGCCGCGGCTGCATCGCAATCCGCAATGAGTCAGAAACGCAGACCGTCGCCCGGAGCGATGGCGCAGGGCGGCGACTACACTTGACCGGTGCCGGCCGAACGGTGCGTCGAGAGACATGATTTCGATTCCGCTCCACGCTGCGATGCAGCGCGTTAATGGCCTACTGCAAGCCGGCGATTTTCGCGCGGCTCACGATCAGCTTCGGGGCGTCGTTGAAACCCATCCCGACTATGCCGAGGCGCAGCGGTTGCTCGGTGGCGTCACGCTCATGTTGGGCGATGTGGCGGGCGCCGAACGAATCCTGCGACACGCCATCGAGCTGAATCCGGATTGGACGCCCACCCTCACCACCCTCGGCGAACTGCTGTTGGGCAGCGGACGCCACGCCGAAGCGGAAACGGTCCTGCAGCGGGCAGCCACCACCAGGCAGCCCGATCCGCACGCGGCCCAGGTGCTGGCGCGCTATTACAACGACCGGAGGCAGCCGGCACGGGCACTCGCGATCCTCGCGCCGTTCTGCGCCCGTGACGAGATTCCAGCCGAATTGATCGTCCAGTACGTCGCCGCGCTGGTCGCGCTGGGCCGCAGCGGCGACGCCATTGCATGGAGCCGAAACCTGGTGTCGCGATCGCCCGACAACGCCCCCGCCGAGCAGGCGTTGGCTACCGCGCTCCAGGCGGCGAACCGGCACGACGAAGCCGAAGGAATCACGCGACGTGCATTGGAACATGGGCAGCGGAACGCGACGCTGTATTACACGCATGCACGCAGCTTGATCGCTTTGGGCGAATACGAGCGGGCCGAAGCGGCGCTTCGCGATTGCCTGCGGCTGGAGCCGCAACACGTCGACGCCCACGGCGATCTTGCAAAGCTGGTGTGGACGCGCACCGGCGATGGCGACCAGGCCACCGAAGCCATCGACAAGGCGTTGCAGACCTTCCCCAACAACGATGCACTGTGGGCGGCCAAAGCGGCCGTGTTGCAGGGTGCGGGCGACGTGCGCGCGGCCTACGCGTGCCTCGCCGCACGCATCGCGCGTCCGCAGGTGCCGCCGGCCCTGCACGTACGCGCTGGTCTCGCTGCACTGGAGTTCGATCCGCGCCTTGCGCTCGATCGCGCCGAGTGCGCGCTGCGCGCGGCCCCGAACGATCCCGCGGCGCGCACGCTGCAGGTCGCAGCGATGCTGGGCGTCGGTGATGCCCAGGGCGCGCTGCGAACGTGCGAGGCGCTCCGGCTCGAGTCGCCCGACGATCAATATCTCATCGCGCTGCAAACGACCGCGTGGCGGATGCTCGGTGACGAACGTTACGCGCAGCTTTGCGACTATCCGTGCCTGGTGGTCGCGTACAAGCTCGAGGCGCCATCGCCGTGGACGAGCCTGGCGGATTTCCTCGACGAACTGAAACACGATCTCGGTCGGATGCACGATGCGTTCGTGCACCCGTTGCTGTTCCAGTCGCTGCGCCATGGTACCGAAACCATCGGCGACCTGTCGCGCAACGAAAAACCTTCCATTCGCGCGCTGTTCCGGGCTTTCGATGCGCCGATCCGTGACTACATCGCGCGCATGGGCCAGGGCGATGATCCACTGCGCCGACGGAACACTGGCGCCTATCGCTTCAACGGAAGCTGGTCGGTCCGGCTGCGCACGGACGGCTTTCATCACAACCACGTGCATCCGCGCGGCTGGATTTCCTCGGCGTGTTACATCGAGTTACCTGACAGGATGCGCAGAGCGGACAACCGCGAAGGCGTGCTGGCGTTCGCCGAACCGGGCATCCTCACCACGCCGGCGTTGCCGGCGCAGCACGAGGTGCGCCCGGAGACAGGCATGCTGGTGCTGTTTCCTTCCTATTTCTGGCACGGGACGGTGCCGTTTTCCGGCGACCGGACGCGGCTTACCGTAGCGTTCGACGCCGTGCCCGCTCGCACTGCCTGATTCACTTCGTCTTCGCGCGCCACTCGATCGTGATTCGATCACGGATCGCGTGCGCGGGAATCGGAACCGCCGCGGTGGCGTTCGCGGCGTCCCAATTCCAGTCTCCGACGTTCTGCCCGTCCACCGCTATCGAAACCGGGCGGTTGATGCCATGGATCTGCAGGGTGTACGACCGCCGCTGCACCTGGCCGGCGAACGCGCCGCGCGTGGGCCCGATCACGATGCGGTGGGCACCGCCGGGTTCACGGGTGTAGCGCATCGGCGTCAGCGCATGGGATTTGTCATAGTCCAGTGAAATGCCATCGTCTTCGTAGAGGTCGAACTTGCCGTTGCCCGATCCGTAAACATTCACGATCAGGTGATCCAGCGGTTTCGCGTTCGACCATGCGAAATCCGCGGGTTGCTCGGG
>DATCSF010000177.1:0-7848 GCA_036568625.1 Rhodanobacteraceae bacterium
GTGTTCGCACTGAGGCCCGCACCGGTGCAGGCCAACTGGCTGGCCTTCCCCGGCACCTCGGGCGCGCCATACATGGATTACCTGATCGCGGACCGCTTCATTATTCCGGAAGCGTCGCGCCGCTTCTATTCGGAGGCGATCGCGTGGCTGCCGCGCTGCTATCAGCCGTCCGACACCAGCCGGCTGTTGTTCGACACCCCGCCACGGGCATCGTTCGGGCTGCCCGAAGGCGCGGCGGTGTTCGCGAGCTTCAACAATTCATGGAAACTCAACGCGGCCAGCTTCGCGCGCATGTGCACGGTGCTGCGCAAGGTGCCCGACAGCGTGCTGTGGCTGCTCGGCGCAGGCCGCGATGCGGACGTGCGCCTGCGCGATGCGGGGCGCACGCACGGCATCGACCCGCAGCGGCTGGTGTTCTCGCCGTCGCTGCCGCACTTGCAGCACCTCGCGCGCTACCGCCTCGCCGACCTGTTCCTGGACACCAATCCCTATAACGCGCACACCACCGCGTCCGACGCGATCTGGGCCGGCTGTCCGGTGCTCACCAGGCCCGGCGACACGTTCGCCTCGCGCGTCGCGGGCAGTCTGAACCACTATCTAGGCATGTCGGAACTGATTGCGCGCGACGACAACGCCTTCGTCGAAACCGCCGTGCGGCTCGGCAACGATCGCGCGATGTTGGCCTCGCTGCGCCAGCGACTGGAAACCCAACGCGAGACTTCCGGCCTGTTCGACATGGAAGTCTATGCGCACGACTTCGCGGCGCTGCTGCGCGAGATGGGCGAACACCACCGCCGGGGCGTGCCGCCGAAACTCATCGCACCGCCGGAGCCCGTGCGCAACCACTGGGGCAGGGCCGACAAATGAGCGCCCAAGGCCAGTTCGTGCCGCTGAACCTCGCCGTGCTGACGGTCTCCGACTCGCGCACGCTCGAGAACGACACGTCCGGACAATTCCTGATCGATGCGCTGACGGAAACCGGCCACCATCTGCACGAACGCAAACTGCTGCGCGACGACCGTTACGCGATCCGCGCGCAGGTGGCGGCGTGGATTGCCGATCCCGCGGTGCACGGGGTGCTGATCACCGGCGGCACCGGCTTCACCGGCCGCGATTCGACGCCGGAAGCGGTGTTGCCGCTGCTGGACAAGGAAATGCCGGGTTTCGGCGAATTGTTCCGCGCGATCAGCTTCGAGGAAATCGGCACCTCCAGCTTGCAATCCCGTGCGTTCGCGGGGCTGTCCAACCAGACCTTTGTGTTCGCGCTGCCCGGCTCGACGTCGGCGTGCCGCACCGCGTGGGAAAAGATCCTGCGCGCGCAACTCGACGCACGCACTCGGCCGTGCAACCTGGTCGGGCTGCTGCCGCGGCTGGGCGAACATTGATACGCAACATCACTGATTCGGGACACGAACATGCATTCAGGCAGTTGTCTTTGCGGCGCCATCCGCTACGAGGTGCGCGGCGAGCTCGGCGCCATCACCGTGTGCCATTGCAGGAAGTGCCGCAAGGCCAATGGCTCGGCGTTCAGTGCCGTGGCGCCGATCGCCCGCGCGGACCTGCGCCTTCTGGACGGTCAGGATGCATTGGCGGAATTTGAATCCTCGCCCGGCGTGCATCGGGTGTTCTGCAAGGGCTGCGGTGCGCAGTTATACAGTCGTCGCGATGCCGCGCCGGACATGTTGCGGCTGCGGCTCGGCACGCTCGACACGCCGGTCGAAGGCAAACCCGTCCGACACATTTTCACCGCGCACAAGGCCGAGTGGTACGACATTCCCGGCGACGCGCCACGGTATCCGGAACACGCCCCGGCATGAGCCGCGGGCTCAGGCAGTCGTGAATCCGCGCCAGGATTGTTCCGGCAACGCCTCGCGATGAACCCGTGCGACCTCGGCGGCGGGCGGGCCGTGGTGCAGCCAGGCATCCAGTTCGTCGACCGCTTCGCGGTTGCCCGACGCGACCACTTCCACGCTGCCATCGGCCAGGTTCCTTGCGTGGCCGGTGATGCCAAGCTGCACGGCGCGCTCCCGCGTGGAAGCGCGGAAGAACACGCCCTGCACCCTGCCCGTGACGATGAAACGCGCGCAGGTCACGGTTCGTTTGCCGCGGACGATGGCGCATGTGGCGCGGCGATCGCGGCATCCAGCATGTTCGCGTCGATCGGCCCCAGGAAGCGCTTCGCCACGTGCCCGTCGGGTGCGATCAGGTACGTCGCCGGCAACGCCGCCGGCATTTCAACGCCGCGCGGCAGGTGATCCATGTCGAGCTGCGCCAACGGATAGGAGACCGGATGTTTCTTCGCGAACTTCATCACGTCGGCGCGCGGCGAACGATCGTAGGCAAGGCCGATCGCCGCAACGTTCTTGTGCGTGGTGACGTACTTCGAAATGGCCGGCATCTCGGCGATGCACGGCGCACACCAGGTCGCCCAGAAATTAACGATCACCCACTTGCCGCGCTCGGCCGCGAGATTGAATGTCTTGCCATCCAGCGCCCGGACTGCGAGCGCGGGTTGCGCCGCCATCGGCGCACCATTGATGGCCGGCACGCATGCGAAAACCAGCATCAACATCCATGCGCTACGACGGAACAGCTTTGCAATCATGACGGTTTTTCCTCGGATTTCGCCGGAGGCTCGCGCGGCGTGGATGAAAATACACTCCGCAATGGCACCCCTAGATTCGCACGCAGCGCCGATTCGGCGCGCTGCAATGCAACCCGGACCTCGGGCAGCAGACCGGCGCTGGCGCGTTGCAATGACAGGGCATCGTCCGGCATCCGGTAATCGCCCACGCGGAATACGTCGTCCAGCGAAGCATTGTCGAGATCGCGCGCCAGTACCCACTCGCCCGCATCGGTGCAACGGATCATCCGCGCGCGACGCAGGTCGGTCAGGTAGCGCTGCAGCAAATCGGTCGTCAGGAACCGTTCGCGTTGCGACAGGTCCGATTCACGCAAACCCTCGCCGGCACGCTGCGCGACCGCGAAATGCTGCAGCACCCGCATCAATCCCACGAACTCGCAGCCCGGCGGCAGCATTTCGCGCGGATCGTGGTATTCGAACGCATCCAGGGCGGCGGTGAACGTCGCACCCAACAACACGATCACCCACGAAAGATAGATCCAGATCAGCAGGATCGGAATCGCCGCCAGCGCGCCGTACACGGCCTGGTAGTTCGCGAGGTCCTTCACGTACCACGCGAATCCGTTGCGTGCAGCTTCGAACAGCAGCGCACCGGCCAATGCACCTGCGATGGCATCGCGCCAGCGCACCCGGCAGTTCGGCACCAGTTGGTAAAGGATCGCCAGGCCAGCCCAGGTGACCGCAAATGGCAGCAGCGCAACCAGCCGCAAGCCCAGCACGCCGACGTCCCCCGCGCGGCTCAATACGGGTTGCGCGAACACCCATGAACTCGCCGCCACCGCGGCCACCAATGCCAGCGGCCCCAGCGTCAGCGCCGCCCAGTACAGCAGGAACCGCGCGCTGCCCTTGCGCGGCGAGGGCACGCGCCAGATGCGGTTGAAGCGATCCTCGATGCTGGCCAGCATCATCAGCGCACTCGCCAGCAGGAACAGGATGCCGACGATCGTGAGCTTGCTGGCGTTGTCGGCGAACTGGAACAGGTATCCTTGCACCGCTTCTCCGGACGCGGGAACGAAATTGCGGAAAATGAAATTGGAAACGTGCTCGCGCAACCCCGCGAACGCCGGGAACACCGCCAGGATCGCGACCATCGCGGTCAGCAGCGGCACCACCGCGAACAAGGTGGTGTACGAAAGTGCGCCGGCGGTCTCGAAACACTTGTCGTCGCGAAAGCGGAGCCACAGGAACTTCGCGAACGCCTTCAGCCTGTCGCGGCGCAGAATCTGACGGTAGGCGGCAATCCATCCCATGCGGGGAGGCTAGTGCAATCGCGAACCAAAGGAAACGCCGCGCCGAACGCGCGTTGGCGTCCATACAAGCTGGCCGGATCCGCATTCACGGTCGCGCCCTGAGGCGGCCATCACGTAGCGAACACAACGACCATCCCACATGGAAATCCTGATCCTCTATTACAGCCGCAACGGCAGCGTCGCGCAGTTGGCGCGTGCAATCGCGCGTGGCGTCGCGGAAGTCGAAGGCGTGCACGCGCGGCTGCGCCAGGTGCCGCCGGTGGCGCCGGTCACGCAAACCGCACAGCCGCCGATACCGGACGAAGGCGCACCGTACGCGGAGTTGAAGGACTTGCACGAATGCGCGGGACTGATCCTGGGCAGCCCCACGCGCTTCGGCAACATGGCCGCGCCGTTGAAATACTTCCTGGATTCCACGCCCGCCGAATGGGCATCCGGCGCGTTGGTCGGCAAACCGTGCGCCGTGTTCACTTCCACCGCGACCATGCACGGCGGCCAGGAATCCACGCTGCTGTCGATGCTGCTGCCGCTGCTGCATCACGGCATGCTGGCGATCGGCATCCCGTTTACCGAACCCGCGCTCAACAGCACCACCACGGGCGGCACGCCGTACGGCGCGAGCCACGTGGCCGGGGTCGATTGCGACCGGCCGGTCAGCGACGATGAACGTACGCTGGCGCGCGCACTGGGCCGGCGCGTCGCGGACGTCGCGAAACGTTTGGCAGTCGCGACATGAATGCAACCTTGCAACAACGCATCGGATTCGCGGCCTGGGGGGCGCTGGCGCTGCTGCAACTGATCTGGCACGCGTGGCTGCTGCCGCCCGTGCGGATGCCGATCGCGGTCGCGCTGGTGATCGCGCTAGTGCCGCTGGCCATCCCGCTGCTGTACTGGCGCACGCCGTCGCGCGCTCTGCTGCTGGCGGGCATGGTCAGCCTGTTCTATTTTTGCCACGGCGTGGCCGAGGCATGGTCGGCGCCCAATGAGCGTGTGTTCGCGTCGATCGAGCTTGTGCTGGCGGTCGTCGTGATCCTTGCCTGCGCGCGCAAACCGAAGCGGCGCAAGCCAGCAGAGAGTAAGCTGTCGACGTGATGAGTTTTGTCCAGGCCGCTCCACGGCTTCCTGATCCTTGGCGCGGGGACCGCGTCTTGCAATCGTGCCTGGCGCGCGTATTGCCGGAAGCGCAACGGCGCGCGGCGGAACCGGACTTCATCGCGCTCGCGGAATACGCACAGCGTGCTTACGCGCGGCAGACCACCGGCACGCCCACCGAACCCGTCCTCACCAACTGGGACGTGTGGGGCAATCGCGTCGACCGGATCGAGCTGACCGAAGCCTGGCGCGAGGGCCCGGCAATCGCGGCAAGGCACGGCCTGGTCGCGGACGGCCACGATCGAGCGCTGGGCGAGTTTGCGCGCGTGCAGCAGTTCGCCAAGGTGTACCTCTACCACGCGGCCAGCGCGTTCTATTCCTGCCCACTGGCCATGACGGACGGCGTCGCCACTGCGCTGCGCGGTGCGCCGAACGCGGCCTTGCGCGAACGGATCCTGCCGCACCTCTTGAGCCGCGACCCGGCGACGTTCTGGATCAGCGGCCAATGGATGACCGAAAACACCGGCGGCTCCGACGTCGGCGACAGCGAGACCACCGCACGCCATGGCGCCGACGGCATGTGGTGGCTCTGCGGGCGCAAATGGTTCACCTCCGCGATCAACGCCGAAGTCGCGCTGGCGCTCGCGCGCCCCGAGGGCAACCCCAGGGGCGCGGACGGGCTCGCGCTGTTCTGCATCGAAACCCGCAACACCGACGGCGCCTGGAACGGCATCACCATCGACCGTTTGAAAGACAAGTTGGGCACGCGCGAGTTGCCGACCGCGGAAATCCATTTGCATGACACCCGCGCGGACCTGGTCGGCGACACCCAGCACGGCGTGCGCACGATCGCGCCGGTGCTGCAGGTGACGCGCCTGTGGAACGCGTTCGGTTCGCTGTCCACGATGCAACGCTGCCTCGCGCTGACGCGCGACTACGCCAGCCGGCGCAACGTATTCGGCAAGCCGATGCTGCAACAACCGCTGTTCGCCGACGCGCTGGCCGGCTGGGAAGCCGAGTTCGAGGCCGCTTTTCATCTTGCCATGGAAGTGGCGCTGCTGCTGGGACGCGTGGAATCGGGCCGTGGCGATGAGCGCGATGCGGCGCTGCATCGTTTGCTGACGCCCCTGGCGAAATTGTGGATCTGCAAACTCGGTGTCCGCATCGCATCAGAAACCGTGGAAACCTTCGGCGGCATCGGCTACCTGGAAGACAGCGGCATCCCGCTGCTGTTGCGCGACGCCCAGGTGTTTCCCATTTGGGAAGGCGCGAGCAACGTGCAGGCGCTGGATTTCCTGCGCGCACTGGACAGGGTCGGCATCGACCCGCTGGTGGATGCGGTGGACGCATGGATGGAGGCCGCCGACGGCGCGATATCCGGCAGCGACGCCGAGGCCACCCACCGCGCGATTCGACATGCCGACACCTGGCTGCGCGACCATGCGCACGATGCGGATGCGCTGCAAGCCGGCGCGCTGCGACTGGGCAACACCTGCGCACGCGCCGCCGCCGCGGCGCTGCTGGCGCGGCACGCCGGGTGGGCACAGCCCCATCCAAACGATTCAGTGTCCGCCGACGCGTTGCGGCGGTTCTGCGCGCACAGGCTCGATCGGATCGTCGACATGCCTTGATTCGAGCAGCTAAGCGTTCGTGCCACGTCGCGCATAGAAATCCGCGACGTATCGATCCAGTGACCGCGCCTCGATCGCCTCGCGCAACTCGCGCATCAGCGTCAGGTAATGGTGCAGGTTGTGGATGGTCGCGAGCTGCGAGCCGAGCATCTCGCCGCAACGATCGAGGTGACGCAGGTAGGCGCGCGAGAAACCATTGGCGCACGCGTAGCACGCACAATCGTCTTCGATGGGGCGCGAATCGTTCGCGTATTTTGCGTTGCGGATCCGCAGCGTGCCCGCGCGGGTGAACAGGAAGCCATTGCGGGCGTGCCTGGTCGGCATTACGCAATCGAACATGTCGATGCCGCGGCGCACCGCTTCGACGATGTCTTGGGGACGGCCAACGCCCATCACGTAACGCGGCTTGTCGGCGGGCAGGCGCGGCGTGGCGGTTTCCAGCGTTGCATTGCGTTCGGCTTCGGGTTCACCCACCGCCAAGCCACCCAGTGCATAGCCGTCGAACCCAATTTCCAGCAGGTCTTCCGTCGAGCGCGCGCGCAGATCATCGTGCACGCCGCCCTGCACGATTCCGAACAACGCGTTGCGATTGCCGAGCTCGTCGAAGGCGCGACGCGAACGCGCGGCCCAGCGCAGGGAAAGCTCCATGGACTCGCGCACCACGCGCGCGTCTACGGGCTGGCCATCCACCATGTATGGCGTGCACTCGTCGAACGCCATCACGATGTCCGCATCCAGCGCCGTCTGGATGCGCATGGACTCCTCGGGTGAAAGGAACACGCGCGAACCGTCCACCGGCGAGGCGAACGTCACGCCCTCTTCGGTGAGCTTGCGGCGCTCGGCCAGCGAAAATACCTGGAAGCCGCCGGAGTCGGTGAGGATCGGGCCGCGCCAGCCGATGAAGCGGTGCAGGCCGCCGAATTCGCCGATCACGTCCAGACCGGGCCGCAACCACAGGTGAAACGTGTTGCCGAGGATGATCTGGGCGCCTACTTCGTCGAGATCACGCGGCGTCATGGCCTTCACCGAACCGTAGGTGCCGACCGGCATGAACGCGGGGGTGTCGATCACGCCGCGCGGCAGCGTGATGCGGCCGCGGCGAGCAGGACCATCGGTGGCAAGAAGGTCAAATTGCATGGTTCTTGTCGAAACTCGAAACTCGAAACTCGGGACTCGAAACTCGGGACTCGAAACTCGGGACTCGAAACTCGGAACTCGGAACTCGGAACTC
>DATCSF010000178.1:0-9965 GCA_036568625.1 Rhodanobacteraceae bacterium
GCCAGGAACAACCGCGCAGCGGGGTGGGCGGCGCTCGCCGCGACGTCTCCCAGGTTGTAGGGAATGAAGCGCGGATCGTGTTCGTGCACGCCACCGAATACCGCCTCGATCGCGGGCCGGTAGGCGGCGACGTCCGGCATCATCACCGCGATGTCACGTGGCTGGAGTGTCGCGTCGGCGGCGAACATCGCCAGCAGCGCGTCGTGCAGCGTCTGCACTTCACGCAACGCAGTGTGGCAGGCGTGGAACTGCAGCGAGGCATCGGGCAGCGTCACGCGCTCGTCCGCGCGCGCGGCGCGGTGTTTCAGGATGTCGTCGCGCACCCGACCGAGCAATGTCGCGCGCGGGATTTCCGCATCGTAGGCGTCGCGCTCGACGTCGGGTTGGACGTGCCGGTAATCGAACAGCATGTCGACAAACCCGGCCAGCGCGCCGCCCAGCGAGACCACCAGCGGGTTCTCGCCGGTGCGTTCGCCCAGTCGCGCGCGCACCGCCGCGCGCGTGCGCGGCAGGTCGCCAAGATATTCCATCGATGGCAGCGGCAGGAAGAAATCCACGTCGCGATGGCGCCCCGCAACCGCCAGCATCCGCAGCACGTCGGGCGATACGTTGGCGCAGGCGAAACACGCGAGATGATCGGGCAGGCCGGGCGGGGCGGGTTTTTCGTTGAAGCTCCCGGCTGGATATTCCGGATCGAACGCATGCAGCCAGTCGTCCACCCGCGCGGCACGCGACACGCCGCCCACGCGTGGCAGCAGACGGCGCCACAGTTCGGCTTGCCAGTCCTCGCCAGCGCCGCCGCGTTCCCATGCAAGCAGCGTGTCGCGGCGGTAACCCTGCATGCGCTCGTACGCGCGCGCGAGTTCGAAGCTCAAAGCAGAACGGCGCAGCGGATCGCCCTCGGCCACGAGGTACTCGCGCAGCGGCGTCAGCGCCGGACCACCAAGCCGCTCGCCCAACAACGCATACAAATGCCAGCGCAGCGTGTCGACATCGAACGGCGAGCGCTGCGGCAGGTCGGGCCGCGCGGCGCGCAGTAACTCCCACGCGAACTGCGCGGGCGGGGTGAATTCGACATTGGCGATCACGCCGAATCGTTCGGCCAGGTGCACCTGCAGCCAGCGCTTCAGGCCGACCTGTGGTACCAGCACCCGCGCGGGGGTCAACGGATTGTGGCGCGGTGCGCGCAGTTGCTCGCCCAGTGCGACGGCCAGCCGGGCGGCATCGTTGGAGGTGTGCAGTCGAAACATGCGCGGCCCGCGGACGTGATCGCGCCAGTATGCCTGCCGCGTGCTCAGGGGTTGAGACGGGGCGGGTGCGATCGCGGTTCTATTGTTGCGAATGATTCGTATTAATGAGAATATGCCGCCTCTTTTCCCGAATCCGCCGCATGGTTGTTGCGCACCGCTGGTTGAAACCGTTCCGCGCGTTGCACCTCTACTTCGGCGTGTTCACCGCGCCGGCGTTGCTGTTTTTGGCGCTCACCGGTGGCTTGCAAAGCGTGAACCTGCACGAGCCCTCGCGCGGCAGCGGTTACACGCCGCCGGCGTGGCTCGCCAGCATGGCGCACATGCACAAGAAGCAGAGCTTCGAGGTGCCGGCCCGGCGACCCGCGCCCAGGATGTCCGCCGAACGCGCGGGCATCGTGCCCAGTGCCAACGCCGCCACGCGCACCCACGACCAACCTTTGCCCGCGGCGCCGAAACGGAACCCGTGGCCAATGAAGATCTTCTTCGTGCTGGTGTCGCTGAGCCTGATGCTGTCGACGCTCACCGGCATCTGCATGGGCTGGCGCTACTCGCGCAATCGTCGCCGCTACGGCGCGGCCTTGGCCGCGGGCGTGTTGGTGCCGGCGTTGTTGCTGTTGATCTGATCCGCCTCCGCAGAAAACGGGTGACGCAAAGGCGCGCATGCACCGCGATAATGGTGCGATGCATTCGTCGTCGAAAGCCAACCGCGCGATCGAGCTTGCTGCGAACGCGCACGGCGAGCCGGCCGCCATCGCCGCCGCAGGGCTGATCGCGCTGGCGGTCGCGATGGGCATCGGCCGTTTCGCGTTCACGCCGGTCATGCCGATGATGGAAGCCGACGCGGGGCTGACGCTGCGTGCGGCGGGTTGGCTGGCGGCGGCCAATTACTTCGGTTATTTCCTCGGCGCGTTGTGCGCCGCGCGCCTGTCGCTGGCACAGGCGGTGCGTGGCGGCCTGCTGTTGATCGCGGCGGTCACCTTCGCGATGGGCGTCACCCATGTTTTTGCGTGGCAGTTGGTATTGCGTCTGCTCGCCGGCGTCGCCAGCGCGTGGGTGCTGGTGCACGTGTCGGCATGGACGTTGAACCGGTTGCTCGCATTGCAGCGCGCCGACGCCAACGGCATCGTCTACGCCGGCGTCGGGGTGGGCGTCGCGGCGGCGGGACTGGTGTGCATGGCGACGATGCAGGCACGCTGGGATTCGGATCGCACCTGGCAAGTGTTCGGCGTGTTGTCGCTGCTCATGACGCTGGTGCTGTGGCGCAACTTTCGCGGCACCGGGGAGTCCGCAGCGCCACGTGCTGCATCAACCCGCATCCACTGGAATGCCGACAAGTGGCGGTTGGTGGCCTGCTACGGCGCGCTCGGGTTCGGCTACATCATCCCCGCCACGTACCTGCCGGACATGGCGCACCGCTACATCACCGACCCGCTGGTGTTCGGGTTGGCGTGGCCGCTGTTCGGTGCGGCCTCGGCACTGTCCACCTGGATCGCGGCGCGCTGGCTGGCGCACGTCGATGACCGCAGGCTCTGGTCGGTCTGTTACCTGTTGATGATGGCCGGCGTCGCGTTGCCTGCGTTGTGGCCGACGCTGACCGCGATACTGATCGCGGCGCTGCTGGTCGGCGGGACCTACATGGTGGTGACGATGCTGGGATTGCGCGAGGCGCGGCGCGTGGCTGGCGCCGAGGCCACACCCTTCATCGCGGTGATGACCGCCGCGTTTGCGATCGGCCAGATCGTGGGGCCGTTGCTGGTCAGCGCGATCGCACACCGGCCACACGGTTTCGCCGCGGCCTTGCTGGCTGCGGCGGCGGTGATATTGCTGGCGGCGATTTCGCTGTGGCGTTCGGCGAATCCGCCGCGCGGGTTTTCGCGTGGGTTCGAACCCTAGGCAAGCAGGTCCGCGAACTCGGGATGCCGGCGGATGAAGGCCGCCGCGTACGAACAGGCCGGTACCACTTTCCAGCCTTCGCGTCGCGCCGTGTCGAGCGCGGCGCGCGTCAGCTCGGCGGCGATGCCGCGTCCCCCGATCGGCGGCGGCACGCCGGTGTGGGTGAGGGTCATCACACCGGCATGCAGCGTGTAGTCGAGCTCGCCGCGGTGGCCATCCACGTCCACCCGGAATTGCTGTGTGCCAGCGTCATGATGAATGTCCATGGGATCTCTCAGCCTTGGATCAACGCGCAACGGAAACGCTGAACCGTCGCGAGCGAAGGCAGATTGCGTGACGCCGATTGGATCGACAGGACTGCCGATCTGAACGCCCCCGGATCAAGTCCGGGGCAGGCTCCGGCGGCCCGCAGGGCACGCCACAGGTTGTTCGGCGTTTCCTAGCTGCGCGCGCGCACGTCGGCAAAGTTCCAGTCGCGGACCAGGCTGCCATTTTCCCATACCGTTGCCATCGCTTCTTCCCAGCCCGTGCCGAGCATCGCGGCGTTCGCCTCGATCGCGCCGTCCGGCAACGCGATGGTCCGGAACGTGCCGTATTCGCGATGTCGTGCCAGCGTCAGCCGTCCGGGCCTGGACGCCTTGGCATGGTCGGTGGCCGGGTCCTTGTAGACGTCCGTCCACTTGCCGTCGATGCGGGCGGCCGAACATTTCAGCGCGAACTTCTGGGTGTCGCGGTCGAGCTTCTGCAGCAGCGCACCACCCATCCCGAACGCGATGTTGTCGGCCGAATAACGCGCGTGGGTGATGCGCTCCAGGATCAGGCGGATCGAATCGGGGTTCACGCCGTCGCCCTGGATCACCCGTACATGGTTCAGCACGCGGTACCCCTTCGCGTTGACCGTGCTGCCGAACGCCGCGTTCAACATCTTGAGCGTGCGGTGCACGATGTCCGCCGGATCGCCGGAGTCGGGCCGCACCACCAGCGTCGCGCCACTCTTGATCACTTCCTCGCGCAACGCACCGCCCCACATTTCCTTGACCGCGCGGAACACGTCGTAGCTGTCCGACACGCACGCCACCACCGCGCCGGGTTTGGCGAACTGGCGCAGCATGTTGCGGTACGCATCCAGCTCCCGGTCCTTGCCCCAGGCGGTGATGGTGCTGTGTTCGGCAGCGGGGATCGAAAAGCCCGCCATGGCTTCGCCGTAGTATTCGCGCGCGGCCAGCACGCCGAGGATGGTGTCCGTGCCACGGAAATTGACGAGGTGCGCCATGCCGCCCAGCGCCGCCGATTCCGCGCTGGACACGCCGCGCGCGCCGAAGTCGTGCAGCTTGAACGGGATCTGTCCAGCCGCGTCGTCG
This sequence comes from Rhodanobacteraceae bacterium, assembly GCA_036568625.1. Taxonomy (GTDB): domain Bacteria; phylum Pseudomonadota; class Gammaproteobacteria; order Xanthomonadales; family Rhodanobacteraceae; genus 66-474. Next base: position 4,505 of record DATCSF010000178.1, read on the forward strand.
CTGGTCCTGTCGAGGTATTCGCGGATCGTCTGCTTGACGTGCCAGCTGATCGTCGCGACGGTGATCGGGTACCACACCCGCATCAGCAGCGTCTCGACGTACGACGGCACCCAGAAGCAATCGGGGCAGGTGCTCTCGATCGTCATCAGCGCCTGGTGCGTCGGCACCACCGTGCCTTCCGCCACCGCACGGATGCGCAGCGGCAGTTTTCCGTCATGCGCGTGGACGACATGCCGCCAACCCGCCTCGTTGAACGGCTCGCCGTGCGCGGCGAAGAACGGCTTGGCCTCGTCGATCATCGCCGCCGTCACCGGCCGCGACAGGTATTCCTTGAGGATCGACTGCAGCCCGAAAAACAGCGTGCGCTCGTACAGCCCGCCGCGACTTTCCAAATAGAAGAACGTGGCGTCGACGCCCGGCGGGTACTGCAGCCAGTGGCTGGCCTTGTAGCTGTCGGTGTTGAGGATGAGGTTGGAGGTGATGGGCGCGTACGACATCGTTGTCTTGCACCAACGGGTCGCATCATTCTAGCGAGCGCCTTGAACGGGCCGGCCGGAGGCGGCGGGACGCCGATGTTCGCACCGCCGGAACCCCTCAAAGCTGGAAGGCGTAGCTCACCTTGAGGAAGTACGTGCGGCCTTGCTGCGCGAGGCCGGTGTCGCCGGTGCCGAGATAGTTGTCGGTGTAACCCGCGAACAGGCTGGTCCATGGATTCAGCATGTAGCCGAACAGGAACTGGCTCGCGAGCGTGCGGGTGCGGCTCGGCGTGCCGGCCGGATAGAACGCGACGTTGTTGCGGATGTCCTGCTCCTGGGCGATCGCGCGCACGAACATCCGTGAATTGAAGTACCAGGCGGCACGCAGGTCGTAGAGCTTCGCGGTATAGAGTCGCTCGCCCGCGACCTCGAGCCGCTCGAAATTGCCGACGAAGTCGATCTTGAGGTGCGGACCCGGCGACAGGGTGAACGAGGGCGCGACGGAGAGCAGCCGGCCCTTGCGCACGCCGACATAGTCCACGCCGTCGCCGCTGGTCGCGTCGAGTTCGAATTGAAGCCAGTGCAGTGGCTGCGCGCTCGCGTCGATTTCATACTGGCCGAGCGTGAAAGTCTTGCCGCCGAAATATTGGTCCTCGTGGCGCGCAAACAGGACGATGTGGCTTTGACCCACCGCGTGCACGAAAGCATAGACTTGCGCCCGGCGATCGAGGATCGGGCCCTTGCCGCTGGCCTGCACCCAATCGTAGCTTGCGCCGAAGCCGCCGTTGTTCCACCACGAGTCGCTGGAATACCAGTTGTATTCGAACTGGGGCTGTACTTCGCGGTAGCCGACCTGCGGCAGGTAGCCGAGGTCGGCGCGGAAACCGGGCGCCACGCTGGCGAGCAGCAGGTTGGCCGTGTAATTGCTGCGGGTGCGCTGATAGGACACCAGCCAGCCATCACCCGTCACGCGCCCAGGAGCGATCCCGAAAGCGGTGGCGACCTGTTGCGGGTAGGTGGTGGACGAATGCGCAAGCTGCGTCGTGATCGTGTCGCTCGGATCGATCTGCCAACTGCCGTCGACGGCGAACATTCCGTTGTCGTAGCCGTTCCCCGTGCGGTTGGTGGCCAGCACGCCGATCGCCGAGTTGCCGCGAAAATCGCGGCGGTAGCGCAGCAGCCCGTCGCGGGTGGGGAAGTCGAACGATTGCAGGCTGGACTGCACCGGACCCGGCATCAGGATGTTGGTGATCGAGTCGTCGGCGACCAGCGCCCCGAGGGCGTTGCTGCCGATCTGTCCGACCACCTTGGTGGCCCAGCGCGGATCGGCGATCTGGCGGGTATCCACGAACTGGTTGTTGGCGTTGTTCTTCCCGTAGTTGAAACCGGGCGTGTTGAACACCCAGGTGCCTTCCTCGAAGAACGGCCGGTTTTCCGGGTAGTAGATCGCGAAGCGCCGGTTGGCGGTCGATTGCAGGACGTCCGGCGCCACCTGGGAAAAATTGGGGTTGAGGGTTGCGGACCACTCCAGGTCGGGACGGATGGCCCAGCGGGCATCCAGCCCGGCTGCAGCGGTCGGACTGCCGTGCGTGAGGCCCGAGTCGGGCGTGGCGCGCGCGTCGGTCTGCGAAACCGTTGCCGCGGGAATGATCAGGAAGTTGCCGCCGCTTGCATGGATGGGCGTCTGCGTGCGCACGAGTTCGGCCTGGCACAACGTGCAATTGCTGTCGTAATCGAGCTTCACCTGCGTGATCTGGTGGCGGACGCTGCGCGCCCAGTTGCGAAAGAGCAGCAGGCGCCATGTTTGCGGTTCGTCGCTGTGCGGAAACTTCAGCGAGCGGAAGGGAATCTGCATCGTGACGGCATAGCCCGTCGGCGTCAGGTGCGCGTTGCAGTACCAGATGGCGTCGAACGAGGAATATTCGTTGTTCTGTTGCCGGAACGAGTCGGATTCGGTGGCGCTGGCGGTGCAGAAGAACTCGTAGCCCCACTGCGTGTCGTTGAACGGGCTGAAAATGATGCCGACGAACTCGTCGTTGTCGTTGAAGCCATCGTGCTGCCGGTACTTGAGGCGGACATCTGCCGGACGCGGGTCGCTGGCGACGAAGTGCAGCCACAGTGCGGTCGGGGTGTAGCCGACGGCGACCTCGGTCGCGACCGGCGCCGGCACGTTGCGGCCCGGCTGGATTTCGTTGTCCACCCGGAAACGCGCGGCGTGCTGCCAGGCGTCGGCGGTGGGCGTGCCATCGCTGTCGGTCCAGGCGGAGATGCTGGGGATCGTCGCCGGCGTGCGTTCGGATACGGACGCCGCCGCGCGCGCGCTCGCCGCCAGCAAGACCAGAATCGGGGCGAGGCTGAGTGCCGCAACGATAGGACGCATGGGTGCCTTGCCTTGAACGATGCCGGTCAGTGGGTCGTTGCGCGGATCCGGATGTCACCGCTCAGGGTGCGGATGCGGAGGTCGGCGTTGCCCGGACCGCTCTGGTAGTGCCATTCCTTGCCGGGCGCGAACTCGCTGGTGCGTTGCGGCGCGGGGCCGAAGTTGGTGTCGATGTCGCCGCTGAAGCTGGAAACGTCGAAACGGGCTGCAGGAACCTTCGGCAGCGACAACGCGACATTGCCGCTCACCGAGTGGAATTCGTAATCCCCGTTCGGATCCAGCGTGGCGGCGAACTGGATGTCGCCGGATGTGGTGTCGAGTTTCGCGCCTTGCAGCCTGTTTTCGCCGGTGAGCTGGATGGCGCCGCTGGTGGTACCGGCGCGCAGATTGCCGGTGACCGTTTCGATGCGGACCTTGCCGCTGATGCTGTGGGCATCGACCTTGGCGTCCGGCGCCGATCCGGTGACGCCGACGTCGCCGCTGATGGCGTTTGCGTAGATGTTGGCCGACCTCGAAGCCACGGCGAGGTTGCCGCTGACGGTTTCCAGCCGTACCGGACCGGCGAGCCCGCCGGCGTCGATGTCGGCGCTGACGGTGTGTACTTCGAGCTGGCTCGCCGCCGGCAACTGGATGATCAGGTGACTGCCCTCCAGGTTGCCGGAGGTGCGTGGCGGAAGCACCACGCGGATGCTGACGCCAGTCGCCGTCTTGTCGACCGCGAGCCGTTCGGCATCACGGCTGAGTGTGCCGCCGATGTGGATCTGGTCGCGGTTCCATGCCGTCACCTTGATGCTGCCGGCGACGCTGGATATCTCGACGTGTCCGTTGGCCGTGGCGGCCACGGTCTTGTCCAGCGGCGTGCCGGCGAAGGCAGGCGCCGCCACGAGCAGGCCGAACAGCCATCCGGCGGGAAGGGCGAAGCGTTTCACGTTGACGGCATCGAGGGGTTTCATGGCGCGATGACTCCTGTGGCGGTTTGAAGCTGGACGCGCTGCGCGGCGGCAACGAGCGTTGCTTCACTTAGGTACTGTTGATAAAGCAGCGGCTGCAGCCCGGGGTTGCCCGGATCCTCATTCAGCGCTTGCTGGATGCGGGTGATCGATGTTTCGACGACGTCGAGGTTCTTGAGCAGCACGGCTTGCGTGTGCGGGTCCTGACGGGTGCTGCGCACGATCGTTGCCGCGACCATCCGGGTCCGCTCGTCCGGCGACGGCGCGGCAGCGACCGGTCGCGGTCGCGTGGCCGGTTGCCTGCCGGCAAGGATCGTTGGCGCTTGCGGGCCGCGCAGGGACAGCGTGGCGAGGATCGCGCCGATCGCGACCAGGCAGGCGAATCCGGCCGCCACCGACCACGGCAGGAGACGATGGCGACGCGGCGCGATCCGCGCCGCGATGCCGGGCCACAGATCGCGTTCCGGCGTCACTTCGCGCGGCAGGGATTCGACGGCCTTGCGCAGGGTTTCGTCGCGGATTTCGTCCGTCCTGGTGTCATCCGGCCTGGTGTCGTCGGTCCTGATTTCGTTGGTCATGTCGTCAACCTCGCCCGCAATAGCCGGCGGGCCCGGTGCAGATGCGCCTTGCAGGTGCCGACGGCAAGTCCCGTCAGCGCCGCGATTTCCTCGTGCCTGTAGCCATCGATGTCGTACAGCACGAATACCGCGCGCGCGCCGGGCGGCAGCTCCGCGATGGCGCGATCCAGGTCCAGCGCCACGTCCGGCCGCTCGGCCGGAGCGGCGCAAGCGTCGAGCGCGTCGCCGCCGTCGTCGCGTACCCAGGCCGAGCGCCGCAGCGCGGCCCGTTGGTGCCCGAGTACGACATTGACTGCGATGCGATGCAGCCACGATCCGAAGGCGCTGTCGCGGCGAAAGCCTGGCAATGCCTTCCACGCCTGCACGAAAGCCTCCTGGGTGCAGTCCTCGGCGAGCGCGTGCGAGCCCGCGAGCCGCCGGCACAGCGCGTGGATGCGCCCGACGTGGAGGCGGTACAAGGCCTCGAAAGCCTTGACCTCGCGCGCTTGCGCCCGCGCCACCAGCGCGGTTTCGAGACCAAGGTCGCCGGGATCCATGGCGAAGAAGGTAGCGCCGAGCACGGCTTCGTTCATGTCCCATTGGACGTGGGTCGACGCGAAAAGGTTTACCGGCGCGAACCCTGCGCCCGCTGCGGTGATCGCCGTGACGACGGCGTCGAAGGCCGATCACGGCGCCTTTTCAACGGCTCGTCTTCCGAACGCCCGCCCCGGCGGTCGTCCGCCAGCGCGCTCGTGGGGCTGCCGCGGCCGCGAAAGGCGCAAGGGGGGTGGCTGTCCTCCACCGCCTCAGCTTGCGCGCTTCGCGCGCGTACGGCGTGAAGCTGGCGGCTGCGTCGCAGCCCCGCCGCTCGCCCGACCTTTGCCAAGCGTGACGGTGCCCGGTATGTGCCGTCTGCCCCACCGCACGAAAGCGCGCAACACATCGCCTAGGTCCCGGCCCTTGGGCGTAAGCGCATAGGCGTACCGCACCGGGCGCTGCTGGTAAGGCGTGCTGCTGATGATGCCGGCCGCTTCGAGCCGCTTGAGGCGATCCGCGAGGATGTTGGTCGGGATGTGTTCCGGCGAATCCGCAAGTTCG
>DATCSF010000179.1:0-14978 GCA_036568625.1 Rhodanobacteraceae bacterium
CTTGATCACCGACCACAACGTGCGCGAGGCGCTGGGCATCTGCGAGCACGCATACATCCTGAACGAGGGCAAGGTGCTGGCGCGCGGTACGCCCGCCGAAATCCTGGCCCACAAGGAAGTGCGCGAGGTGTACCTGGGCCACGAGTTCAGAATGTAATGCGATCCTCCCTGATCGCGGACTCGCGGTGACCTTGCCGCCGCTTGGCCATTTCCCCACCGTGGCATACCAGAACGGCCATCCCTGGCCCGACTTTTCACGACAATAGTAGTGCGATCATCCTTGATCGCTGCGTTGATCCGATCTCACGGCGCCCTTCTTGATCCACGGTCCACGAGCATCAGAACGGCCATCCTGGCCTGACCTTCCGCCACAGCCGCTCCGTGATCGGGCGTCTTCCGACAGCCGCTTCGCGGCGGAATCTTGATGCGGATTGCACCCGGCGACCCCTCGTTAGCAAAAATCATGCCCATTCACTACCCATGCCGCCTGCCGTGAGCTAGGATGCGGGCGACTATCCGCTTTTGTCGCCATGAAACCAGGCATCCAGCTTCGCCAGTCGCAACAGCTCTCCCTGACGCCACAGTTGCAGCAGGCGATCCGCCTGTTGCAGTTGTCGCAGATCGAACTGCAGGCGGAACTGCGTGAGCTGGCGGAAGCCAATCCGCTGATCGACATTGATGGCATGGATGGCGACGAGGCCGCGGCGCCCGACTCCGAAAACGGCACCGAAACCGCTTCCGGCGATGAAGCTACCCCCGAAGTCGGCGACGACAGCGAGTACTGGGACGAACAATCGCCGCAGATGGCCGACTGGGCGCAGTCCAGCCGCGGCTTCGACGACGACGCGCCCGAATCCCAGGACGCAGCGCCGGAGGGCCTGCGCGAACACCTGGAATGGCAGGCGAACCTGAGCGGGTTTTCCGAACGCGAGCAGGCGATCGCGACCGCGATCATCGACGCACTCGACGACGACGGCTATCTGCGCGACGGGCTGGAACCCGTGCTCGCGGCGCTGCGCGCGCTGGAGCCCGCCGCCACCAGGGACGAGGCCGAAGCCGTGCGGCTGCGCGTGCAGCATTTCGACCCCACTGGCGTCGCCAGCATCGATCTCGGCGACTGCCTTGCGGCGCAACTGGAGCAGCTCGATCCGCGCACCGAAGGCCGCGAACTGGCGCGCCGCATCGTGGCGAGCGAACTCGACCTGCTGGCCCGGCGCGATTTCGGCAAGCTCGCGAAGAGGTTGAGCGTCGCCGAGGACGCCGTTGTCACCGCGGCCACCCTGATCCGCGCACTCGATCCGCGCCCGGGCTCGGCGTTCGACCCAACGCCAGCGGAATACGTTGCCCCGGATGCCTATGCAATCAAGATGGGCGGACGCTGGCGGGTGTCGCTGTCGCCCGAATGCCAGCCCCGGCTCGCGATCAACCAGCACTACTGCAGCCTGATCGCGCGCGCACAGCGCAGCGACGCCACCTGGCTGCGCGGCCAATTGCAGGAAGCGCGCTGGCTGATGAAAAGCCTGGAAGCGCGCGCCGACACCCTGTTCAAGGTCGCGCAGGCGATCGTGCGTACCCAAAGCGCGTTTCTGGATTTCGGGCCGGAAGCCATGAAGCCGCTGGTGATGCGCGAACTGGCCGAGGAACTCGGCATGCACGAGTCCACCATTTCGCGCGTCACCACCCGCAAATACCTGCACACGCCGCGCGGCACTTTCGAATTCAAGCATTTCTTCTCGTCCAGCGTCGCCACCGAGGATGGCGGCAGCGCATCGGCCACCGCCATCCAGGCCATGATCCGCAAACTGGTGGACGAGGAAGACCCGCGCAAGCCGCTGTCCGACCAGACGCTGACCGCGGAACTGAACCAGCGAGGCATCCGCGTCGCGCGCCGCACCGTCGCGAAATACCGCGAACAGTTGCGCATCCCGAGCTCGGGCGAGCGACTGCGCGCGCAATGACGCGCACGCAATGAAAACGGCCGGAACGGAAAGTTCACGGCATTTCGGGCACGCTTGATGCGGCGATCCTGAAGCGATCGCGTTCATGCAACTTTCTCCCCCAACCCACGATCACAAGGAGTACAGGCGGACATTCTTCACAACCGGCGCCGCGAAGGGCGCCAGGCCCGGCGAACCCCGGGCCTCCATCACCCCTGATGCTTGAGGAGTCAATCATGCAAATCCAGGTCAGCGGTCACCAGATCGAAATCACCCCGGCCCTGCGCGACTACGTCGATTCCCGACGCGAGCGCCTGGCGCGACGTTTCGATCACCTGACTTCATTGAACGTGGTGCTGGAGGTGGAGAAGAATCGCCAAGCCAATCGCGCCGAAGGCACGCTCGCCGCAGCCGGCGCGGTGCTGCACGCGAATGCGGTGGATGCCGACATGTACGCCGCCATCGATGCGCTGTTCGACAAGCTCGACGCGCAGGTGCGCCGCCACAAGGACAAGCGGCGCACCCACGGACGCGAGGACATTCGCGATTTGGCGTAGTTTTTGCGATCGTCCCTGATTGCTGCTTCGATGGAAATCGCCTCAGCGATCGGCTTGCGGAAACCTCGAACACCAGAACGGGCTTCCCAGCCCTGACTTTTCACCACAGCCGCTGCGTAGGCAGCATCTGCGAGTACTCGCAGATGCTGGCAGAATGGTCCCCGTCCACCGTTCCGGTGGGCGGGGATGAGATGTGACCAAACTCAGCGCACGCGACCTGTTCGAAGACATCAAGGAACGCATGGCCCTGCGCTGGGTCGCCGGTCGCGACGGTGCCGAACGCGCGCTGCAATCCGGCGGTGCCGGCCAGCGGCGCCCTTCGGAAATCGGCTATCTCAACATCATCTATCCCAACAAACTGCAGATCGTCGGCAGCGAGGAGCTGAATTACCTCGACGGCCTGGATTCGCGGCAGCGCTGGGAAACCGTGCAGAAGATCTTCGGACAGCAGCCGGTCGCGTTGATCGTCACCAAGGATCAGGCGGTGCCGGCCGACCTGCGCGACGCCGCCGAGGAAACCGGCACACCGCTGTGGGTCAGCGCACGCCGCGGCCATGACGTGCTCACCTTCCTGCAATACAAACTGGCACGCGCGCTGGCGCCGCAGATCACGCTGCATGGCGTGTTCATGGAAGTCCATTCCATCGGCGTGCTGATCACCGGCACCCCCGGCAGCGGCAAGAGCGAGTTGGCGCTGGAACTGATCACCCGCGGCCACCGGCTGGTCGCCGATGATGCGCCCGAATTCACCCTGATCGCGCCCGACGTGATCGACGGGGCCTGCCCGGAGATCCTGCGCGATCTGCTGGAAGTGCGCGGGCTGGGTGTGTTGAACGTGCGCGAAATGTTCGGCCATACCGCGGTCAAGCAATCGAAGTACCTGCGATTGATCGTGCACCTGCGTCCGGCCGGCAACGAGCCCGAGGACGCGATGGTGCGCCTGACTGGCGACGTCGGCGTGCACGAAGTGCTGGACGTGAAGGTTCCGCAGATCACCATTCCGGTTGCGCCCGGCCGCAACCTCGCGGTGCTGGTCGAAGCCGCCGTGCGCAGCCACATGCTGAAGTCGCAGGGCATCGACCAGGCCCGCATTTTCATGGACCGCCAGGCCGCGCGCCTGCAACGCCAACCCGGTTGATGCCATGCCAGAGACGCACGACATTTCGCATACCCAGCCCATCCGCATCGTGGTGCTGACGGGCCTCTCCGGCGCCGGCAAGACGGTCGCGCTGCGGGCGTTCGAGGACCTGGGTTTCTACTGCGTGGACAACCTGCCGACGAGCTTGCTGCCCTTGCTGTACCGGGCGCTCACCGACGGCGGCCGCCGCACGCTCTCCGGCATCGCAGTGGGCGTCGACGTGCGCAACCAGGGCGACCTGGAACGCATGCCGGAAGCCCTGTCCAAGCTGGCGGACGCGGGCGCCGATGCCGAACTGGTGTTCCTGGATTCCAGCGACGCGGTGCTGTTGAAGCGTTACGCATTCACCCGCCGCCGCCACCCGCTGTCGGACGACGGTCGCTCGCTGATCGACGCGCTGGCCGAAGAACGCCGCCGCCTGCGGCCGCTGCAGGCCATCGCCAACCGTTCCATTGACACCAGCGACACCAACGTGCACCAGCTGCGGCGTCTGATCACCACCGAATACAGCGCGGTGTCACCCGGCCTCACGTTGTTGTTCGAATCGTTCGCCTACAAACGCGGCATCCCACCCGATTCGGACTTCGTATTCGATGCGCGCTGCCTGCCCAACCCCCATTGGGACGCCCGTTTGCGCCCATTTTCGGGGCAGGACGCGCCCGTCCGCGAGTTCCTGGACGGCCAGGAATCGGTAGTACAATATCTGGCTGACGTTCGAGATTTCCTGGACGCGTGGCTGCCGCGCTTCGAAAGTGAGGACAAGGGCTATCTGACCGTCGCGATCGGCTGCACCGGCGGCCGGCACCGGTCGGTGTATCTGGCTGAACGTCTGGCCGAGCACTACCGGGAAAGCCGCGAACAGGTACTCACCTTCCACCGCGAACTGGAATGATCCGCGCCCCGCGCCGCCGGTTGGACCGAATCTTGCACGACCACCGGTAATCCTCCCCAATCCCGCCATGACCCCCGTTTCCGCCCTTCGCCAAGATGCCCCAGCCCCTGCTGCGGGCATCCTGCTGCTGACCCACGAGGAGATCGGCCGGGCGCTGATCGCCGCCGCCCAGCACGTGATGCCGCGCCTGCCCTGCCAGCTCGATGCGCTGGAGGTCGGGGCCAGCGACGATCCGGGCGCCCTGCTGGCGGCCGCGGCGCGCGCCGCACGCGCGCTCGACCATGGCGGCGGCGTGCTGGTGCTGTCGGACCTGTACGGTTCCACGCCGTGCAACATCGCCAACAAGCTGACCGGCCTCGGCGTGCGCGCGCGCTGCGTGTCGGGCCTGAACCTGCCGATGCTGCTGCGGGTGCTCAACTACCCCGACAAGCCGCTGGACGAACTGGCTGAAGTCGCCGCCTGCGGCGGACGGGGCGGCATCTGCATCGACAAGGTTTGACGAGAGCTGGGGCGCGGAACCGGAAACATCCAAAACCGCCCGTCATTCCGGGGCCGCGCGCAGCGCGGCACCCGGGATCGGTCTGGATCACGGCCGCGTTCGAAACCGATTCCGGGTTCCGCCTGCGATGGAGCCGCAGCCGACCCCGGAATGACGACAGCGAGTGGTCGAGTTATTTCTGAATTCCGAATCCCGCGTCCCCGTATTTGGTAACGTAGCGGGATGCCGCCGCCCCGGAATGTCCCGATGGTCGAAAAGGAAATCGTGGTCAGCAACAAACTTGGCCTGCACGCGCGCGCGTCCGCGAAACTCGTGCAACTGGTGCAGGGCTTCAAATCCACGATTTGGCTGATCGGCGGTGACCGCGAAGTCAACGCCAAAAGCATCATGGGGGTGATGATGCTGGCGGCCGGCATCGGTACGCCGCTGACGTTGCGGGCCGAAGGTCCAGACGAGGCCCAGGCGCTGGACGCGATTGCGGCGCTGTTCGAGCGCAAGTTCGACGAGGGCGCATGAGGCGCGCATTCACAGGCTCCCCCGCGGCGCCGGGCATGGCGCTGGGCAGGGTGCGCCTGGAACGCCCCGCGCGTTTCAGCATCGACAATTCACCGCTGCCCGACTCCGAAATCGACGCCGAGGTGGCGCGTCTCGAACGCGCCTTCGCAGTCGCGCGCGAAGACATGGCGGAACTCCGCCGCAAATTGCACGGTGCGCTGGCGCGCGAAGTCGGTGAATTCATCGACGCGCACGCGCTGCTGCTCGACGATCCGGAATTGATCGAAGGTCTGCGCGCGATGATCCGCAAGGGCCACTACCGCGCCGCTGCAGCATTGAAGGCGCAGCGCGACCGCCTGGTCGCGGTGTTCGATCACATGGATGATCCCTATCTGCGCAGCCGCGGCGAAGACGTCGATCACGTGATCGGGCGGGTGCAGAGCGCGCTGGCGCGGCAGGCCAGCAGCGAGGAGAAGAAACTCGCAACGCGTGTCGGCGAAATCCTGGTCACCGAAAGCGTGGCGCCGGGCGAGCTCGCCCACCTGGCCAGCCACGGCATCCTCGCGGTGGTGGCAGGTTCCGGCAGCCCGTATTCGCACAGCGCCATCCTTGCGCGCAGCCTGCATCTGCCGATGCTGGTCAACGTCGAGGGCGTGCTGGAAGACTTGCGCGACGGCGACCTCGCGCTGGTCGACGGCGTGCGCGGCGAAGTGGTAGTGCACCCTACCGCGCAGGACCTCGCGCGATACCGCAACTGGCAACGCGAAGCGCTACGCGAAGGGCAGCGGCTGGCGCAGCTGGCGGGTTCGGAAACGCGCACGCGCGACGGCCACAAACTTCAATTGTTTGCCAACGCCGAACGCCCTGAAGACATCGAGCGCGCGCGCAATCTCGGCATCGCCGGGATCGGCCTGTACCGCACAGAATTCCTGTTCCTGGCCCACACCGGCTTGCCCGGCGAAGACGAGCAATTCGCCACGTACCGCGACGTGGTGCTGGGCGCCGGCGGCTTGCCGGTCACCATCCGCACGCTCGACCTCGGCGCCGACAAGGCCGATGCCGCGGGCCTGATGATGGCTTCGGAACCCAATCCCGCATTGGGCGTGCGCGGGGTGCGGCTGTCGCTGCGCCGGCCCGACGTGTTCGTGGCGCAACTGCGCGCGCTCCTGCGCGCGAGCTGCTACGGGCCGCTGCGCATCCTGGTGCCGATGATCAGCAATGCAGAAGAGTTGGTCGACGTGCGACGGCTGCTGGAACAGTGCGCACGCGACCTGCGCACCGCCGGCCACGAAATCCCCGACCAGTTCGAATTGGGTGCGATGGTCGAAGTGCCGGCCGCGGCGCTCAACGTACGCGCACTACTGGAGGTCGCCGACTTTCTCGCAATCGGCAGCAACGATCTCACCCAGTACGTGCTGGCGGCCGACCGCAACAACGATCAACTCGGCAAACTCTATGAGCCGGCAGATCCGGCGGTATTACGTCTGATCGCACACGTCATCGCACGCGCGCGCATCGCCCACAAGCCCGTGTGCCTGTGCGGCGAAATCGCCGGCGACCCCGCGTTTGCGCCAGTGCTGGTGGCGCTGGGGTTGGAAGATTTCAGCATGCTGCCCGATCGCATCCTGGCGCAGCGCGACGCGCTCGCGCGCTGCAATCGCAGGGCGCTGCGCGCACTCGCACCGCGGCTGCTGCGCGCGCGCGACAACAATGAAATCGCGGTGCTGATCGACGGTCTGCAAGCTTCGGATTGAACGCGGGCACGCCGCCCCCGTTCAGACGTCGCGTTTATCATCGGGACACGCTGCCTGCCACGAGAGAGACACGCCATGTCACGCCGACTGCTTTGTGCCGCGCTCGCCGCATTGTTCGCCACGCCCGCCGCATTCGCCGCCGACAACGCCAGCCTGACGATCTACCACGCCGATAACGACGCGTTGTTCTCGGGAGGTTCCCAGGGGACGCTCGACACCGGCCATGCGCTGGTGCACGAACAGCGCACGCTGAGCCTCGCATCCGGCAACCATCGAGTGCGCATCGGCGACTTGCCCGCCACACTCGATCCCGAAGCCGTCGCGGTTGCACTCGGTTCGAACGCAAGTATCCTCGGCCAGCGCGTGGTGCTGGCCAACGCCAGCGCGAGCGGTGCGCTGGACAGCGCGATCGGCAGCCACGTCGACATACGCACCGAAGGCACCCCGAACGGCGGTGGAATTTCGGGTGAATTGCTCGGCGCATCCGACAACGGCGTGCTGGTGCGCACCACCGACGGCAAGGTGCACCTGCTACACGACTATGCCTCGATGACGTTGCCTGCGGATGCGGTATCCGGTGGCAGCGCGTTGCTGCTCGACATCGATGCAAAGACCGCGGGCAACCGCAATGCGCTTTTGACCTACACCACGTCGGGGCTCGGCTGGCGCGCGGCCTACGGCGCAACGCTGGCAGGTGGCAATGCCTGCCGGATGCAGTTCAAGCCGGAAGCCAGCATCGCCAACCGCAGCGGCCGCGATTACGATGGCGCCAACATCAAACTGGTGGCCGGCCAGCCGAACCTCGGCAACCGCGTACGCATGTACAGCATGGCTGCGCCGGCGCCGATGGCCGCCGAGCGCGCGATGCCCGCGCAGGCACCGCTCGGCGACTACCGCAGCTTCACGCTGGCCGGAGCGGTGACGCTGCCTGACGGCACCGTGACGCTGACGCCGCTGTATCCAGCGCAGACGCTTTCCTGTCAGCGCGAATACGTCATCGAGGATGGCGGCATCGGTTTCCCGCCCAAACCCAATACCAACGATTACGGTGCGCAGGATTATCAGGATCGGGCGATCACCAGCACGCTCACGTTCGCTGCGCCCGATGCACTGCCCGCCGGCACGCTGCGCGCGTGGATCACCGATCGCAACGGCGCGCCCGCGCTGCTTGGGGAAGGCAGCGTGGCCGACACTCCGAAAGGCCAGCGCGTCGCCGTGCAGCTCGGCCAGAGTTTCGACTTGCGTGCCAGCCGCGAGCGCACCGCGTTCCATGTCGATGCCAAGGCGCACACGCTGGCGGAGTCCTACAAGGTCGCACTCACGAACGGCGGCGATGCGCCGCGCACGGTCACGTTGCGCGAACATCCCAACCGCTGGCGCGAATGGAGCGTGACTTCGTCCAGCATCAAGCCATCGAAGCAAACGCCGCAACTGCTGGAGTTCGAAGTTCCGGTGCCGGCGCGCGGCAGCGCCACGCTCACCTACACCGTGACGTACACGTGGACCGCACAGGACTTGTAAGCCCATGCTCGACATCATCGAACACGACCACCACATCCGCGAACTGAAGCTCGCGCGGCCGCCTGTCAACGCATTGAACCCTGAGCTGATTGCGACGCTGAAGCGCGCGATCGTGCAGGCACCCGCTGAAGGTGCGGCGGCACTGGTGATTTCGGGATCGCCCGGACTGTTTTCGGCGGGCCTCGACATTCCCGCGCTGCTGCAACTCGACCGCGACAAGATGCGCGCCTTCTGGAACGATTTCTTCGGCGTATGTGCGGCGCTGGCGTGCGCGCCGATTCCCGTGGCCGCCGCGGTCACCGGACACAGTCCGGCGGGCGGCGCGGTGCTGGCGATCTTCTGCGATTACCGGGTGATGGCGCGCGGTGAATACAAGATCGGCCTCAACGAGGTGCAGGTCGGATTGACCGTGCCCGATTGCATTCAGGCTGCGTTGCGGCGGCTGGCCGGGCCGTATCGCGCCGAACGCCTGCTGGTCGCCGGCACAATGCTGGACGCCGAGGACGCGCTCGGCTCCGGCATCATCGACGAGCTGACCGACGTCGACCACGTCGTCACGCGCACGCTCGCGTGGTTGGCGCCGCTGCTGCAACTGCCGCGCCGGGCAATGCTGACCACCCGCGCGTTGGCCCGCGCCGACCTCGCCCGATTGTTCGACGATCCGGCATCGCTGCCGGTCGAAGCGTTCCTGGATGGCTGGTTCGCACCCGAAGCGCAGGCGACGCTGCACGCGCTGGTCGAACGCTTGCGCACAAAAAAATGATCGATCCGCCTGCCATTCAAATGGAAGTCTGATCAACAGAAGCATCATTCCGGCACAAGCCGGAATGTGTTTACAGAAGGCAAACGCGAACGCGGGAGGCGGCCCGCAGGGCGAGCGCCGTGATGGCGCCAGGCAACCCCGTGACTTTTGCTTTTCCGGGATGCCGGGGAAACGAGGTCCGTCAATGCCCCGCGGGCGGACCGCCGCGCGCCCTGGCAATGAACGGCGGCTTGGCCAGCCACACCACCGCGATCAGGATGAAGAACCCGAAACCGAGTCCGTCCATGATCTGGTTGAACGAAATCTGCGTCGCCTGCTGGGTGATCACGCGGTTGATGCCCGCCGCATAATGCTGCAGCGTGCCCCCCATTGCGGCGACGCCGTTGCGGACCTCGTCGCTGAAGGGATTGATGTGCTCCACGAGATTCGCGTGACTGGCCACGCCGCCGCGTGACCACAGGTAGGTGAGGATAGACACGGCGAAACTGGCGCCCACCGTACGCAGGAACGTCGCCGAACCCGAACCCTCCGCCACCTCCTGGCCTTCCAGGTCGGAGAGCAGGATCGTCAGGATCGGCATGAAGAAGAATGCGACGCCCGCGCCCATGATCAACTCGGTCACGGCCACGGACGCGAAGCTGACCTCGGTGTTGAAACTGCCGAACCGGAAGCAGACGAAGCCCATCACCGCAAACGCAAACGCGGCCAGCCAGCGCAAGTCGAAGCGTGCCGCGTATTTACCGACCCAGAACGTCAGCAGCACCGGGATGATTCCGATCGGCGCCGCGGCCAGGCCCGACCACATCGCCGTGTAGCCCAGCGTGTTCTGCAACCAAAGCGGCAGCATCAACGCGATCGAAAAAAACAGCGCGAAACCGAGTACCAACGCCAACGTGCCCGCGGCGAAATTGCGGTGCCGGAACAGCCGCAGGTCCACCAGCGGCTCTTCGTCGGTGAGTTCCCAGATCACCCACACCGTGAGCGAGATCGTGGCAACGATCGCCAGCGTCACGATCGTGGCGGAGTGGAACCAGTCGAGCTGGTTGCCCTTGTCCAGCAGGATCTGCAGCGCGCCGACGCCCAGGATCAGCGTGGCCAGACCCACCCAGTCGATGCGCACCTTGCGCAACTGCTCGATGCGTCCGGCCATCTGGGCTGCGACGACGCCGCCGGCGAACAGGCCGAGCGGCACGTTGATGAAGAAGATCCATCGCCATGAATACGAATCGGTGATCCAGCCGCCGGCCACCGGCCCCACGATCGGCGCCACCACCGTGATCATCGCGATGATCGCCAGCGCCATGCCGCGTTTCTCGCGTGGATAGATCGACACCATCAGGCTTTGCGTGATCGGGTACATCGGTCCGCACACCGCGCCCTGCAGTGCGCGAAACAGCACCAGCATCGACAGGCTGGTGGCGAACCCGCAGGCCAGCGAAAACAACGAAAACAGCAACACCGCCCACACGAACACCTTCACCTCGCCGAAGCGACGCGACAGGAAGCCGGTCATCGGCAACGTGATCGCCTGGCACACCGTGAACGAGGTGATCACCCAGGTGGACTGGTCCTGGCTGGCGCCGAGGTTGCCGGCGATGGTCGGCAACGACACGTTGGCGATCGTCATGTCCAGGACCTGCATGAAAGTACCGAGCGATAGCCCGATCGTCGCCAGCGGCAGGCTGGACGGTCGGAATTCGCCTACGCTGGATGCTGCTGCGCTCGCACTTGAAGCCATGGTGTTGTTCGCGATAACCGGTCGAAGCGGCTGTGGGTGAAAAGTCAGGCCATGGAAGGCCGTTCTGGAATCCGGGAATCTGGAGCCGCCGATCTTGCGAGGAATCGAAGGAA
The DNA here is from genome assembly GCA_036568625.1 of Rhodanobacteraceae bacterium. Classification (GTDB taxonomy): domain Bacteria; phylum Pseudomonadota; class Gammaproteobacteria; order Xanthomonadales; family Rhodanobacteraceae; genus 66-474. The sequence goes on from DATCSF010000179.1 coordinate 11,408, forward strand.
GCAAAGATCAGGGACGATCGCGCTGAAAGGTCGGACCAAGCAAGGCCGTTCCGTTACAGGTGACACGCCAACCGCGAAGCCGGCGACGGGTTCGCAAGAAGCGGCGTTCACGGATGAACGCATATCAATGCCCGCCGCCCGTCGCCGCGGGACCGCCCTTCTTGATGAACGGCGGCTTGGCCAACCAGACCACCGCCACCAGTCCCAGGAAAATGAAGCCCAGCACATCGAACAACTGGTTGAAGGAAATCTGCATCGCCTGCTGGCTGATCACGCCGTTCACCTGCGCAGCATACGCCTGCAGGTGACCACCCACCGCACCGATGCTCTGTCGCACCTGCGCGTTGTAGGCGTTGATGTGTTCGGTCAGGTTGGCGTGGTTGAGCACGCCACCGCGGGTCCAGACGTAGGTGGTGATCGACGCCGCGAAACTGCCGCCCACGGCGCGCAGGAACGTCGCCACGCCCGAGCCTTCGGCGATTTCCGGCCCTTCCAGATCCGACAACAGGATCGTGAGGATCGGCATGAAGAACAACGCGACGCCAAGGCCTTGCAACAGCTGCGCGAGCGCCACGTGATAGAAATCGACTTCGGTGGTGAAACGCCCGCGCATGAAGCAGGTAATGCCCATCACGATGAACGCGAACGCGGCCAGCCAGCGCAGATCGAACTTGTGCGCGTACTTGCCGACCCAGAAGGTCATCAGCACCGGAATGATGCCGATCGGCGCCGTCGCAAGCCCCGCCCATATGGATGTGTAGTCCAGCGTGTTCTGCAACCATAACGGCACCAGCAAGCCGATCGAAAAAAAAGCGGCATAGGCCAGCACCAGCGCCAGCGTGCCGGCCGCGAAATTGCGGTGCCGGAACAGGCGCAAGTCGACGATCGGTTCCTCGTCGGTCAGTTCCCAGATCAGGAAGATCGCCAGCGAAATCGCCGAGACGATCGCCAGCACGATGATCGTGGTCGAATGGAACCAGTCGAGTTCATTGCCCTTGTCCAGCAACACCTGCAGCGAACCGACACCCAGGATCAGCGTGATCAAGCCAATCCAGTCGATGCGCGCCTGGCGCAGTTGTTCGACGCGCTTGCCGAGTTGTCCCGCCACCACCGCGCTCGCGAAAAAGCCGATCGGCACATTGATGAAGAAAATCCATTCCCAGGAATAGGTGTCGGTGATCCAGCCGCCCAGCACGGGCCCCGCGATCGGCGCGACCACCGTCACCATAGCCAGGATCGCCAGTGCCATCCCGCGTTTCTCGCGCGGGTAGATCGACACCATCAGGCTTTGCGTGAGCGGATACATCGGCCCCGCGACCGCGCCCTGCAAGGCGCGAAACAGCACCAGTTCACCCATGCTAGTCGCAAAGCCGCAGGCCAGCGAACAGATCGAGAACAGCGCGGTCGCCCACACGAACAGCTTCACTTCACCGAAGCGCCGCGAGAGAAATCCCGTCAGCGGCAACGCAATCGCGTTGGACACCGCGAATGAGGTGATGACCCAGGTCGATTGCGTGAGGCTGGCACCGAGATTGCCGGCGATGGTCGGCAACGACACGTTGGCGATGGTGATGTCCAGCACCTGCATGAACGTCGCCAGCGACAACCCAAGCGTCGCCAGCGGCAGGCTGGCGGGACGGAATTCGCCGAAACTGCCGGCTGCCGCGGTGGCTGCGGTGGAGGCCATGGAATCCCAAGCGTTGCGATATCAGCCGAAGCGGCTGTTGTGAGAAGTCGGTCCAAGAATGGACGTTCTGATATTTGCTGACCGGTAATCGTGAAGATTGCAACAAATCCGAACGGAACAGCGGTTGCGGACGATCGCCAAGATATCCAGCGGAGCAACGATCGGAGACGATCGCATCAATGTCTCGCAATCGCGCCCTTCACTCGCGTGCTGTCGGTAACCGGGCCGCTGTTGGCGTGGATGATCTTCGCGATCAGCGCGTTCGCCTCGGCACGATCCTGCGCGTACACGTCGGTGCTGAACGCCGGCTTTTGTGGCGGCTGCTGCGACAGCATCGGTCCCTTCTGGTCGTGCAGGTCGACGTCGACGTTCATCGACAGGCCGATGCGCAAGGGATGCTTGTCCAGTTCCTTTGGATCCAGCGCGATCCGCACCGGCAGCCGCTGCACGATCTTGATCCAGTTGCCCGATGCGTTCTGCGCCGGCAGCAGCGAGAACGCGCTGCCCGTGCCGATGCCGAGCCCGGCGACGTGGCCGTGATACACCACGCCGCCGCCGTACACGTCGGAGGTCAATGTCACCCGCTGGCCGATGCGCATGTCCTGCAATTGCGTTTCCTTGAAGTTGGCATCCACCCACACCTGGTGCAGCGGCACCACTGCCATCAGCGGCGTGCCGGGTTGCACGCGCTGGCCGACCTGCACGGTGCGCTTGGCGACGTAGCCCGACACCGGCGCAATCAGCGTGGTGCGCTGATCGTTCAACCATGCCGCGCGCACCACGGCAGCCGCGGCCTTCACGTCCGGATGCGTGGCGATTTCGGTATCGGATACCAGCGCACTGGTGGTGGCGAGCTGCGCCTGCGCGGCGGCGAGCGCGCTCTGCGCGGTGGTCAGCGCGTCGCGTGCGTGCGCCAGTTCCTCGGCGGAAATCGCACCCGAGTCCGCAAGTCCCTTGCGGCGCTTGTAGTCGGCCTGCGCCTGCTGGACCGCCGATTCGCGCGCGGCGACATCGGCCTTCGACGTGTGCACGGTGCTGTAGAGGCCGCGCACCTTGCGCACCGCCTGCGCCAGCGCCGCCTCGGCCTGCGCCAGCGCGACGTCGGCATCCGACGGATCGAGCTTCACCAGCGTCTGGCCTTCGCGCACGTAATCGTTGTCGTCGGCGCCGATGCTGATCACGGTACCCGGCACCTGCGGCGTGATCTGCACCACGTTGCCGTCGACGTAGGCATCGTCGGTGCCTTCGTACCAGCGCCCGACCAGGAAATGATAGAGGCCCCAGACGATCGCGACGATCACGATCGCGCCGACCAGGCTGCGCAGCAGCCAACGCCGCTTGCGCAAACGCTTCGCCTTCAATTGTGCCGCGACGGCGTCTTCGGTGACGGGATTGGGATTGATGGGGGAAGTCATCGATGTGCCTGGGGTTGATGTGCTTGGGATTCGGATTCCGGTTTGGGTGCTGCCGCCAGCGACGGCGCGTCGGCCGCAGGCTGGAAGCCTCCGCCGAGCGCCTCGTTGAGGGCGGCCCACGCATTGACGCGGCGGGTCTGCAGGCTGGCCAGCTGCTGTTCGGCGGCGATCAGTTCCTGACGCACGCTCAATGCCTCGAGATAGTTGCCGACGCCGGCGCGATAGCGCTTCATCGCAAATGCGTATGCCTCGTAGGCGCTCGCGCGCGCGCTTTCGGCATCCTGTACCTGGGCGGACAACGATTGCAGGTCATCGATCTGGCCCGCGACCTGGTTGACCGCGTGCACCAGCGTCTGGTTGTACTGCGCGACCGCGATGTCGCGTGCGGCGTCCTTGCCGGCGAGGTTGGCACGCAACGCGCCGCCCTCGAAGATCGGCAGGCTCAGCGCCGGTGAAATCGTGTAGAAAC
>DATCSF010000180.1:0-14457 GCA_036568625.1 Rhodanobacteraceae bacterium
CCTGCGCATGCCGCAGGTTTCCGGGTTGTAGGCGGCGATCCGTGCGCGTTGCACAGCTCAACTTCCTGCCCGCGCCCGAAGGTCTCGGCATCGAGGCATTGCTGGAACGCTGGCCGTCGCTGGTGGACATCGCGGAACTGACGGCCGGTTCCGGCATCAGCGTTTCGGTATGGCAGGCCGCCTCGCATGCGGCGCACCTGGCGCGCAATGGTGTCGATTACCGCTTCGTGGACATCAGCGGAGCCAGAACGGCCGGAAACCGTGGTCGCCGTTTTGCGGACGCGCTCGACCTGGTCGGCGCCGACGTGCTGCACGCGCACGGCCTGCATTTCGGATCGGAGGCGTTCGCCGTCGTGCAACACCTGTCGCGGGCGTTGCCGATCCTGTTCCAGGACCACGCAGACCGCTTGCCGAGTTGGTGGCGGCGTCCACGCCACCGTCATTACTTTGCGGGCGCATCCGGCATCGCCTTCACGTCGCTCGAGCAGGCGCGGCCGTTCGCGGCTGCCGGCATGTTTCCTTCTACGACACGGCTCTTCGCGATTCCCGAGTCCAGCAGCCGTTTCACGCCCGGAGATCGTGTAGGCGCACGTGCCGAAACGGGCCTGTACGGCGATCCCTGTGTGCTGTGGGTGGGACGTCTGACCCGCGGCAAGGATCCCATGACGGTGCTCGAAGGCGTCGCTCTTGCCACGGCGCGTCTGCCGGGCCTTCGATTGTGGTGCGCCTTCGGGGTGGCGCCGATGCTGGCCGAAGTGCGGGCGAGGATCGCCGACGATGTGCGACTGGCGGGGCGCGTGCAGCTTTTGGGCGAAGTGCCGCATGCACGCATCGAAACGTTACTGCGCGCGGCCGACCTGTTCGTCTCGGGCAGCCATGCCGAGGGCAGCGGTTACGCCGCGCTGGAAGCGATGGCCTGCGGCGTCACGCCGGTGTTGACGGATATCCCGGCGTTCCGGGCACTGACCGCGAACGGCCGCATCGGGCATCTGTGGCCGCTCGGTGACGCCGCGCGTCTGGCCGACGCGCTGGTTGCCGCAACGACCACACGCGCATCGCCGGAACGTGTGCGCGCGCACTTCGATGCGACCCTCTCGTTCGAGGCCGTGGGGCGGCAGTGGGCGAATGCCTATTCCGTGGTGCTCGGCGACTGGCTGCGGAGGGCGGCGTGAAACTCGCACTGGTGGTGCCGGGCGGCGTGGATCGAAGCGGCGAGGTCCGCGTCATTCCTGCATTGCTGGCCCTGATCGAGCGATTGGCGCGGACCCACGAAGTCCACGTTTTTGCATTGCGGCAGGAAACAGCAGCAGGCTGCTGGAAGCTCCTCGGTGCCACGGTTCACAACATCGGCGAAGGCCGGACCCACCTGCGCGGCATCGCCGCGATCCGTACCGAACATCGACGTGCGCATTTCGACGTGGTGCACGCCATCTTCTCGGGTCCGTGCGGATTGGTGGCGATCGCCGCCGCCAGGCTGCTGCGGCTGCCGAGCGTGGTGCACGTCACCGGTGGCGAACTCGTGGCGTTGCGCGACATCGGTTACGGCGGACGCCTGACCTGGAAGGGACGGTTGCGCGAGCGCCTTGTACTGCACTGCGCCGATGTGGTCACGGCGAGCAGTGGGCCGATCGTCGATCTGTTGCAGGCACTCGGCGTTTCGGCCCGGCGCGTGCCGCTGGGCGTTGATCTCCGGAAATGGCCGCCGCTGGCGCCGCACCGGCGTCCGGGCGGTCCGGCGCGGCTGATCCATATCGCCAGCCTCAATCGCGTCAAGGATCAAGCGACCCTGCTGCAAGCGCTCGCGAGATTGGCGAAGGCCGGCGTGGAACTCGGAATGGACATCATCGGCACCGATACGTTGCGGGGTGAAATGACGGAACTCGCCCGCAAGCTCGGGCTGGACGGGCGCGTCCGGTTCCTCGGCTTCAGGACGCAGCGCGAATTGCGTCGGATCGTGGAATGCGCCGACTTGCTGGTGATGTCGTCGCGGCACGAAGCGGGACCCTTCGTGCTGCTCGAAGCGGCGGTGGCAGGCGTGCCGACGGTCGGCACGGCGGTGGGACACATCGTCGAGTGGGCACCGTCGGCGGCGTTGGCCGTGCCGGTCGGCAACGCGGACCGGTTGGCGGATGCGGTCCACACGCTGCTTGCGAACGAGGAACTCAGGCTTCGCGTTGCGCGAGCAGCCCAGTGTCGGGCGCTGTCGGAAGACGCCGACTACACGGCGCGGACCTTCGAGGCGCTCTATCTGCGCCTGGCGGGGGCCTGCACATGAAATGCCACCCACGGGTCCACGCGCCAACGGTCGGCCTGCTAGGCGATACCCCGCAACGCGACTACGCGACGAAGCTGCGGCTGTTCAACGCCTTCGCGCAACCGGAACTGCGCGAGGCGATCGACGCGTTGTCGCTGCCGGCGGATTCACGCGTGCTCGACGCCGGCTGCGGAACCGGCGAGGCGATCGGCTGGCTGCACCAATCGCTGCAAGGTCGCGGGACGGTGGCGGCGTTGGATCTGGCCGCCGCGCACGTCGCCGCCGCCCACGAGATCGCGCCGGCGCGCACACTGATCGTGCAGGGCGACATGCTGCAGCCCCCATTCGTGCAGGGCAGTTTCGATCTGGTGTGGACCGTCAACGCCGTCAATCACCTGCACGATCCCGCCGATGGCGTGCGCGTTCTGTCGAACCTGTTGCGTCCGGGTGGACAAATTGCGGTGGGGCAAAGTTCACTGGTGCCCGACATGTACTTTGCATGGGATGCGCGTCTCGAAGCGTGCGTGAACGAAGCGGTGCGAAAGTATTACCGGGAACGTTACGGCCGCAGCGAGCACGCATTCACCGCGATCCGTTCGCTCGTCGGCTGGCTGCAGCGGGCGGGGCTGCGCCACGTGAACGTGTACACGCGCATGATCGAGCGCATCCCTCCGCTCGCCGAAGCGGATGAGCGTTACCTTTTGGAGTGCATCTTCCGCGGCACGTGGGGCGAGCGCCTGCGGAACTACATGAGCCCGAGCGACTTCATGAAATTGACACGGCTGTGCGACCCGAGCGACGAACGCTACGCGCTCCGTCGCCGGGATTTTCATTTCCTGCAAAGTCTCACGATCGCGGTGGCGACCAGGTAAGGGACAGCCGACCCCCATGCACGGCGGCCGGACAGATCCGGGGGGCGCGGTGCCGCCATTTTTCGGATGGTTCTTTCCCGGGCGGGACCAGTGGGCGATGCAACCCGTTCGCTCATCCAAGACACCCACGATACCGGCACCCATTGCGGCCCACCGCAGCGTCCCTGATTCGTCGGGCCGTTTTCCATGCGCGGAGCCTGAGCCGCGATGCGGAGCGGTCTTGATCCACTCACAAGGTAACGGATGGCGTGCACACCGGAGGTCAGTACCACCAGGTGATTCTGGCCTCGCGGCGGGACCGGTGGGTGCGGCGCAGGTTCCAGAAGATGGCGCTGGCCCTGCTGCCCGCGCGGGCAGACGTACTCGACTTCGGTGCGGGGACCGGCATTGACGCGAGAATTTATGCAGCCGGCGGACATCGGACTTTCGTGTATGAGCCTGCGCCGGCGATGCGCGATTACCTGGTGCAGTACTGCCACGACGAGATTGCCAGCGGAACCGTCATCACGGAAACCTGGCCCATCACCCACAAGGTGCACGCGATAACGGCCAACTTTGCAGTCCTCAACCACGTCGCGGATCAGGCGGCGCTCTTTGAGGAATTCTCACGTGTGACCGACCCGGGCTGTTTTGTCCTCGCCAGCATGTTGAGCCCCTTTTACCTCGGCGATGCACGTTGTCGCTGGTGGTGGGCGAACGCGGTGAACCTCTTGCGAAGCGGTCACTACCCAAGCCCCGGGGAAAGCCGCATCCTTCGTTTTGCGCCGCGTGCCATCGTGCGAGCAGCGGCGCCACATTTCCGGCTGGAACGGCTCGATCCATATGGTTTCGGATTGGCGATCCGGCTTTACATGTTCCTGTTGTTCCGGCGGATCTGAGATGTGGAAGGACTGGATCAGGCCGTTCCTGCGCCCGCCCGGGCAGTGGTCGCCCGTTGCCGTGGCATCACCGCAGCGGCTGGTGACCGCCTTCTTGCATTGGAATGGCCAATCGGCGGACGTCACGGCGGATCACACCGTGGCTTCGCTCAAGCCGCTCGTGATTGCGACGAGCGTAGATGCCGGTCGATATGCCGAACTCGAATACCGCGACAGATCCACGGCACGCCTCCTCGGGGTCCTGCGACTCGATCGGATGGCGCCGGTCGACGCCACGAAGGCGCCACTCACGCTCTATCACGTTGTGGCCGGCAGGCATCGCTGTCTCGCGTGGCCGCGGCGCTCGTGGAATACGTGGCTTCAGAACCGCGCCATGTCGAAAAATCGCTCACCGCACAACTTCGGGATGGAGCCTGCCGCGGTACAGCGGCTCATGATCGCCTATCTCTGCCCGCGACCGGTCGTGCTTGTCTCCGTCGATGCCCCCGATCACCGGAACATATTCCCGATGGACCTGATCGGCCCGCTGGAGCGAAGCGGTTTTTTCTCGCTTGCGCTGCGGAGCACCAATGTTTCGATACCCGTGATGCGTGAGGTGCGCCGGGTCGCCTTGTCCAGCATCCCTGCAACAATGAAGGCGACGGTCTACAAGCTCGCCGAACATCACAAGCGGCCGCCATCGGACTGGGCCGCGCTGCCGTTTCCCGTCCGGCCTTCGCGTGAATTCGGCATTCCCGCGGTCGCCCAGGCGCTCCACGTCCGGGAGCTGGCCATCGAACATCACCATGAAATCGGCCTGCACACGTTTTTCGTTTGCCGCATCGTGTCTGACGAAAATCTGGCGGAAGGCACCCAGCTTCATCACACGGCAGGCTTTCATCAGGCTTACCGTCGTCGGCAGGGCACGCCGCTGGTGGAGGTCTAGCGTCGACCGGAAAGGTGGAGTCCCGTGCTGATCCCGTCGCAGCCGGGAGAGGGGCGTCCGGTTGGCGACGCGTGGTTGAAGTGCCGCCGGTGGCGGTCCTGCACCGAGGGATGACGCAACCAAATCAGCGAGGCGAGGGACATACCCGGCGGAACGGTGTGGCGGTCCGCCGCTGTTGTCCCGGAAGGGACACCCACGCCGGCGGGGACCAACTGGAGCAACATGCGATCTGTACTGAAAGATGCGCCGGATCGGATCGCGCCCGCGTTGGTGGTGCTGTACGCCGCGTGGACGATGTACGTCCACTTGATCACCGTCACACATTCCAGCTTCGTTGCCTTGCTGCATTGGCTGCCCTTGGTGGCGCTGCTCGCGGTGGCTGCAACGATCGGATGGTTTCGCCTGCCCGAACCACTCAGGCAACCTGTTTCCGCTGCGACCGGCGGCAGGCCGGCGGCGGGTCCGGTTGCAGCCTCTGCGACTCACGAAAGCAGCACGTATGCAGTGCCACTCGTAGTCCTTGCCGTCGCGATGCTGTGGGTGGGCTTGCTCCTGGTGGGCATGCCTTACGCCGTGTTCTGGTGGGGTGCGTTGCTGGCGCTGTGCTGGGCGTGGATCACGGATCTTCGCGGTGGGCCGCACCCCGCGCCCGTCGACATCGCCCGGCTGCACGTTCCATGGAAGCAGGCTTTGTGGATCGTTTTCTTCACCGCCGCGGCGGCGGTTTGCGTCACCCTGGTCGCGAACCGGCCGGACCCCGACGACGCCTTGCATCTGAGTATCCCGGCAACGTTGCTGCGATTCCCGCACCAGCCCGTATTGCTGCACGACACCCTCTACCGGTTGCCCGACGCCCCGATCCTGACGCCGTTCTACCGGTTGAACAGCTACGACGTCCTGATCGGACTGCTGGCACGGGTCACCGGCATCGATCTCCACGTCATTGCGTATCTGGTTCTGCCGTCACTGCTTGCTGTATTCAGCATCCTGGCGTGGGTTTATCTGTTGCGGCGGATCGTGCCTGAGCGTTGGCCATCGGTGCTGCTGATCCTGTTCCTTGTCGTGTTGGCACTCGGCGAAGCGCATCGCGCCTACGGCAATTTCGCGTTCGTGCGCCTGTTCCAGGGCAAGGCGATCCTTGCCACCTGCATGGTTCCCGTGATCGCCGGATCCGCGTTGTCGTTCGCGCGCAATGGCGGGGTGCGCCGCTGGCTCCTGCTGTTTGCCGCGCAGGTCGCGGCCGTGGGCTTCGCCGCGACGTCCCTGTTCGTGGCGCCTGCCGCTGCGGCATTGGGTCTGGCTGGCGGTTGGTCGGCCAGCGCGACGGGTAGCCGGCGATTCGCATTGGGCGTTCTCGCATCGGCTTATGTATTTGCCGCCGCGTGGGCCGTATCGTCCGCGACGCATGGGGGGGAGGGCTTCGTCAGTACCAATCCTGTAACCGTCATGCCGCAGATGCTCTACGACACATGGGGCCCGTGGAGCACTGGAGCGCTGCTGGTGGCGCTGCTGACCGCATGGGCATTCGTGCGCGACCCGATGCGTGCGCGTTATTTTTCCGCCGGCACTTTTTTCTTCCTGCTCGCCATTCTCAATCCCTACACGTGCCGCTTTGTGGCGGATCATTTCGTCGGCGTGTACACGTACTGGCGATTGACCTGGGCGTTGCCGTTGCCATTCTTTCTTGCGGTGGTGCTCGATGGCGTGGCGGTGCGCGCCCTGCACGTCAAGCCGAAAGCGCTGGCTGCGTGCGCTTGCGCGATATTGGCGGGCCTCGCGCTGGCATTCGGGTGGCGATTCGGAACACTGCGTGCCGGCAATTCCGTGACGCTCGGCATACCGGGCCTCAAGGTGTACCCCGTGGAATATCGAGTGGCCAGGCAGGTGACGGAAAAGATTCCGGAGGAGGGCGTCGTGCTTGCTCCGGAATGGGTCGCATTCTGGCTGCCGACCTTCGTTGTCCATCCGCAATTGCTGGGCGCGCGCATTCCGTATCTGACCCAGGGGTTTGCGCCGGCGGAAGCTGAAAAACGACGCGCCTTGATGCAATACGTGGCAGGGACAGACCGAACGGCGGGCTCGGCGGCGCTGCTCGCGGGTGCCCTGCAAAGCTACCGCCTGACCGCGGTGGTGTTCAAGCCCTCGGCTCCCTGGCATGGGGAGATCGAAAGCGTCCTGGCAAGCCATGCGTGGCAGCCGCTTTCGTGCGGGTCCTACGACACGTGGGTGAGAGGCGGCAGCCACGCTTCGACGACGAAGCGGATTGCATGTGAGCCTCGGCCGGAATAGCACCGCTGCTCGTCTGCGAAGGGTCCAGGTCATCATTCCGGGGCCAACGTCGGCTTCCTCCCGTTGGGCCCGGAATCCGGGTTTCAGTCACCTGCTCTGCGCGAGCCGGATTCGGCGTTCGACTCGCGAGCAGGCCGCGGACCCTCTCGCATGGCGCAGACGCTGCAAGATCGTAGCCCTGCCGCACGAGGCTCGGGGACCGGCCGCCGCAGGAACGCACCGCAACCAAAGTCGCGTGACAAGGGACCCACAGTCAAGGCGCCGATTCGGCGCAGACCCCGGGAATACCCGGCTGCAACCGAAGCAGTGTGGCACGGAACACACACCTGCCATGCCGACATCCGCCTACAGACTGGCCGATCCCCTTTCGCCCTACCTCGCGCTGACGCGTCATTTTGCCCTGGTGATGCAGATGGCCAGGCGCAACGTGGCAGGCCGTTATCGCGGTTCGTTCGCCGGCCTGTTCTGGTCGTTCTTCAGTCCGTTGCTGATGCTGGTCATCTACACCTTCGTGTTCGGGGTGATCTTCAAGTCACGCTGGAATGAGCAGACCACCAATCACTTCCAGTATGCGATGGTGTTGTTCGCCGGACTCAACATCAGTACGTTCTTTTCGGAATGCGCCCAGCGCGCCACCACCCTCATCGTCGAACACTCGAACTTCGTCAAGCGCGTGGTGTTTCCACTCGAAACCCTCACCTGGAGCACGATCGGCTCCGGATTGTTCCACCTGTTCGTGTCCACGATCGTGCTGTTGGCGGTCTTGCCGTTCGTCATGGGCTACGTTCCATGGACGGTCATCTTCTTTCCGATCGTCGTCGTCTGCTTCCTGCCGTTTGTCGCCGCCAGCGTGTGGCTGCTGGCGTCGCTGGGTGTGTATGTGCGCGACCTCAGCCAGGTGGTGGGCATCGTCACCATGGCACTGATGTTTCTGGCGCCGATCCTCTATCCCCGGACGTTGATCCCGGTGCCGTACCGGGCACTGCTGTATTTCAATCCGCTCACGATCATTGCGGAGGCGTCGCAGAACGTTCTTGTCTTCGGGCGACCACCGGTCTGGAGCCACCTGGCCTTTTACGCCCTGGCGTCGTGGCTCGTTGCGTGGCTTGCGTTTGCCTGGTTCGAGCAGACGCGCAAGGGCTTCGCCGATGTCGTCTGACGACTTCAGCATTCGTGTCGAAGGGTTGTCCAAGCGCTATGAGATCTACGCGCATCCCGCCGACCGCCTCAAGCAGATGATCCTGCCGCGCGTGCAACGGGCCGTGCGTCGTCCGGCGCACGCGTGGTTCAGCGAATTCTGGGCATTGCGCGACGTCAGTTTCGAGGTACGCAAGGGCGAAACCGTCGGCATCGTCGGCCGCAACGGCTCGGGGAAGTCGACGTTGCTTCAGATGATCTGCGGAACCCTGAATCCCACGCTGGGAAAGATCAGCGTGAACGGCCGCATCGCGGCGTTGCTGGAACTGGGCGCGGGCTTCAATCCGGAATTCACCGGCAGGGAAAATATCCGCCTCAGCGGCCTGCTGTACGGATTGTCGGAGCAGGAACTGGATGCCCGCCATGACGCGATCCTCGATTTTGCAGAGATAGGCGGTTTCATCGACCAGCCGGTCAAGACCTATTCCAGCGGCATGTACGTGCGGCTGGCTTTTGCAGTCGCTATCAACGTGTCGCCCGATGTCCTGGTGGTGGACGAGGCGCTTTCGGTGGGGGACGAGGCTTTCCAGCGGAAGTGTTTCGCACGCATCGATCAGATTCGAGCCAGTGGTGCCACGGTGCTGTTCGTTTCGCATGCCACCGGCACGGTGACTTCGCTTTGCAACCGCGCGCTGCTGCTGGACCGCGGCGAGCTGCTGACGGAGGGCAGCCCGAAATACGTCGTTTCGAGATACCAGAAGATCCTTTATTCCCCCGCGGACAAATATCAGTCGATCCGCGAACGCATCAAGTCCGCGAAGGAAACGGACGCGTTTCTCGTCGAGGAGAAAGGCCCGTTGCGGGCCATGGCTGCGGGTATCGCCGGTGCCGACGAACCGGATGTTCTCGAAGAACCGGCGGCGGACGACCGCATCGCGACGAAGCTTGTGGCGGACAAAGCCGCCGGCAACGGCTGCGGAAAAGAGGCGGGCGGGTCCTTCTTCGAGAAAGGGCTGGTCCCGAAAAGCACGTTCCGCTACGACAGCCACGGTGCCTTGATTCTCGATCCGCACGTGGAAACACCGGGTGGGCGGCGCGTCAACATCCTCGAAGCACAACGCGAGTACGTCTACGCCTATCGGGTACGCTTCGATCGGACGGCCCGCGACGTGCGATGCGGCATGTTGATCAAAGCGGTCACCGGCTTGGAACTGGCCGGGTGCATCACCTCGTGGCACGGGCAGAGCCTGCGAAGGGTCGAGGCCGGCTCCGAGGTGGAGGTGCGGTTCCGGTTTCCGTGCCTGTTTGCATCCGGGGCGTACTTTCTCAATGCGGGCGTGCAGGGCTGCGTCGCCGGGGAAGACATCTACCTCGATCGATGGATCGATGGCGCGATGTTCAAGGTTCTCCACCAGCCAGGCAGGTTGGCGACGACCACGATGGATTTGGGCATCAAGCCGGAAATCCGGGTCGCCACCGGGGTGACCGTCCGATGAAGCGTACGGAAAGCCCTTCGCGCCGTGCGGTGCTCATTCTGGGCATGCATCGGAGCGGTACGTCCGCTGCGACACGCGTCATCAATTTGCTTGGTGCGGAGCTTGGCAGTGATCTCGTCCCTCCCGGTCCCGACAACCGCGACGGCTTCTGGGAGCATGCGGAAGCCGTGCGGATCAATGATGAACTCCTGCACGGGCTCGGCCGCACGTGGTACGACATGCGCGAGATGCCGGCCGGCTGGGTCGACTCCCCGCACGCGAAATCCGCCGCGCGGCGCATCGGCGAGTTGATCGAGCGCGAATTCGTTGCATCCAGCCTGTGCGTTGTCAAGGATCCGCGCATGTGCCTCACTGCGCCGTTGTGGATCGATGCGTTCGAGGCGAGGGGTTTTGCAGTCGATTGCCTTTTCGTCGTGCGCGATCCGAGGGAAGTGGTCGAGTCCCTGCATCGACGCAATGACTGGCCGCGCGCACCCCTTTATCTCATGTGGGTCCAGTACCTCATGGAAGCGACGGCCGCGCCGGGGCACAGGCGCAGGGCCATGCTTACCTATGACCAACTGCTTTCGGACTGGCGTGGCAGCATGGCTCGGGTGGCCCACGAGTTGCATTTGTGCTGGCCGATCGCGCCGGACGGTGCTGCTTCAGAAGCCATCGACGCCTTTGTCGACCCGGGTCGCCGGCGGCGCCCTGGAGGGCTGGCGCGCGAAGCCGGCGGCGAAGGTGCGGACATGCCCGAACTTGCTATGACGCTCTACCAAGCCTGCCTCCGGATCGCTTCGGGCGAGGGGAGATGGTCCGCAATATCCGACCTGCACGATCTTTATCGTGGAACCTCCCAGCTTTATGCGACGCACGTGGAGCATTTGCTTGCCGAGCGATGGGGGGCGGAACGTCGAGCGCAAACGGCGGAAGCGCGTCTGGCGGAGCAGTCCTCTGCAACCACGGTGTTCCGCGACGTCGTGCGGGAGCTGCAGGAAAGGCTGGATACAAGCCTGCAATCCATGGGACGAAATCTGGAAGCGGTTGCACAGCAGGCGCGGACCATGGAAGCAAACGTGGCTGCCCGACTGGAGGCGCAGGTCTCCGCGACGGCTGGGGTCCATCACCTGGTTCAGCAAGTGCAGGATGAAATATCCGGCCTGTCCGGTGAAACGGCCGCACGCTTCGAACGGCAGCGCGAAAGCGTGATGGCCGTGGAGGCCAGGCTTCAGCGCCAGCAAACCCTGTTGAACACGGTATCGCTGCGGCTGGAACAGGCCACCCGGAGCCAGGCACGGTTGGCGGTTGCCGCCGACGATGCGCTGTCTCGAACCGAAATGCAGAAACTGCGGTCGGCCTTGGCGAGCAGCAATGCGACGGTCGCGGCGTTGATCGCCTCCACGAGCTGGAAACTGACAGCGCCCATGCGCTGGCTCAGCGTGCGGGTGCTGCGGCGTCCCCCGGCATTGGCCGGCCGTGTGGCACTCGAGCCCGCTGCACCAGGGTCCCGCAGCGGTGGTCCGCCGGGCACGGCGTCCGATCACCGCCACGCTGCCGGCGCCGATGCTGCGGCCGAACCGCGAGCGACCGCCGCCAGGGCGAGAGCGGACCGTCGCAACGGCAATCGTGAGTCCGTAGCGTTTCGTTGGGACGGATAGGTATCGATCCATGGGCAGTTGGCAAATGAACGGCATGGCGGTCGAAGCGATCGGCGACGCGGCAGGCGCACGCCGACCGGAGGATGCGGACACGGCCCGCAAGGCGGTACTCCAGGGCTTGTTCACCTCGGCAGCGGGGACGCGCAGCGTCGAATATGTCTCGATGGATGACGATCCGGCCGATCCCTCGAAGATCGATGTACGCGCCATCGCGTTCTACCTGCCCCAGTTTCATCAGATCCCCGAGAACGATGAGTGGTGGGGCCGCGGGTTCACCGAATGGACCAATGTTTCCAAGGCGGTGCCGCAATTCGTGGGGCACTACCAGCCGCGGCTGCCCGGTGAACTCGGCTATTACGACCTGCGCGTTCCCGGTGTCATGCGCCGCCAGGCCCAACTGGCGCGACACTACGGGCTGAAGGGGTTTTGTTTCCATCATTACTGGTTCGGCGGAAAGCAGCTGCTGGCGCGTCCGCTGCAACAGTTTCTGGATGACCCCGACATCGATTTTCCGTTCTGCGTGTGTTGGGCGAACGAGAACTGGACGCGCCGCTGGGACGGCCTGGAGGAGGATGTCCTGATCCGGCAGGAACATTCGCCCGAGGACGACCTTGCATTCATCGCATCGCTCGAGCCGATGCTGCGGGATGCTCGCTACATCCGCGTGGACCACCGTCCGCTGATCGTGGTGTACCGGCCGTCGCTGCTGCCCGATGCCGCGGCGACGCTCGAGCGTTGGCGCGCGCACTGCCGAAGGGTCGGCATCGGTGAACTGTTCCTCGCGATGGCCCAGTTCGACGTGGAGGATCCGCGCATCCACGGCTTCGATGCGGCCATCGAATTCCCGCCGCACAAGCTCGCGAGCGGACTGGAGCCGGTCAACGGGCGACTGGACATCGTAAATCCCGCGTATCGAGGCAACGTGATCGAGTATCGGGACATCATCGAACGCGCCAGGCAAACCGAAGCGCCCAACTACGACATGATCCGCGGAGTGTTTCCATCCTGGGACAACGAGGCCCGCAAGCCGGGCACCGGTTACACCTTTGTCAACGCCACGCCCCGGCGTTATCGCGAGTGGCTGGAGTTGGCCATCGATTACGCCCGCAAGCACCCCGTGGCCGGCGAGCGCATCGTGTTCCTGAATGCCTGGAACGAGTGGGCGGAGGGCGCTTATCTCGAACCCGATCGCCGCTACGGCTACGCCTTCCTCGATCAGACCCGGCAGGCCTTGCTCGGGGACCGGCGAGAACAAACGGAAAGCACGCCTCGTCGCGTCGTGATCGTTTCGCACGATGCGCATCCGCATGGTGCGCAATACCTCGCGCTCAACATGGCGCGCATGTACAGCGAGTGGTTCAAGTTCAAGGTGGATGTGGTGTTGCTCGGCGACGGGCGGTTGCGCGACGAGTTTGCCCGCTGGGCTACGGTCCACGAGCTTGCCGGCGTGGAACCGCTCGGGATGGCGGCGCGGCATCTGGCGCGCAGGCTGTATGCCGGAGGAGCCCGTCACGCCATCGCCAATACCACCGCCTCCGGGCTGTTCGCGAAGGTACTCAAGGATGCGGGATTCCAGGTCATCAGCCTGATCCACGAACTGCCCGGCGTGATCCATGGTTTCGGCCTGCTCGAGCACGCCAGGGCGCTCGTGGCGAGTGCCGATTGCATGGTGTTTCCCTCGGCCAATGTCCGCGACAGGTTCGACGAATGCATCGGTCTGGATCCGGTCAGGACGGAAATACGCACCCAAGGCCTCTACAAACTGAACCGGTTTGCGTGGTCAGAGGGGAAAATCGAGGCGCGACGGCGGCTGCGCCACGCACTGGGCCTCCCCGCTGCGGCAAGAATCGTCCTGTGCGTCGGCTATGCCGACCTCCGCAAGGGAATCGACCTGTTCGTCGAGATCGGCAGGCGCGTGATGCGCGCGCGCGACGACGCGCATTTTCTGTGGGTGGGGCATTTCGACGCGACACTGGAATCGTCCATCCGTGAATCGGTGCGCGCCGCCGGGCTGGAGAATCGCTTTCACTTCCCCGGCATCGACCCCGATACCGATCTTTATTTCGCGGGCTCCGACATCTACGCCTTGACCTCGCGCGAGGACCCGTTCCCTTCCGTGGTGCTGGAAGCGCTGCAGGTCGAGGTGCCGGTGATCGGCTTTGCCGGCGCGGGTGGCTTTGTCGAACTGCTGGAGCGCGGCACGGGTGTGCTGGTGCCCGCCTTCGATCCGCATGCGTTCGGAGACGCCGTGCTGGAATTGCTGGACGACGAGCCGCGCGCAAGCGCAATGGGCGTGCGTGGACACGCGCTGATCGATGAGGAGTACGACTTCCGCAAATACCTGTTCGACCTTCTGGATTTGCTCGGATGCACGCTCCCCAGGGTCTCCGTGATCATTCCCAACTACAACTATGCGCGCCTCCTGCGCGATCGGATCGGTTCCATCATCCGGCAGACCGCGCCGTTTTACGAGTTGATCATCCTGGACGACGCTTCGGACGATGACAGTATCGCCGTCATTGAAAAACTCGCCATCGAATATGGCATCGAGCCGCGGCTGGTGCGCAGCAGCGTCAATTCCGGAGGCGTATCGCGGCAATGGGCCAAGGGTGTCGAACTCGCAAGCGGCGACCTGGTGTGGATTGCCGAAGCCGATGATCTGTGCGAACCGGAATTCCTTGAATGCCTGGCGGGCGCCATGAAGGACAGCTCGGTGGTGATGGCCTACTGCCAGTCCCGCCAGATCGACGCAGCGGGGACCGCCCTGGCCGACACCTACCTGGAGTACACCGATGGCGTTTCACGCGAGCATTGGTTGCGGGCTTATCGCGAAAAGGGTTCGGATGAGAACAGGAAATATCTGGCCGTCAAGAACACGATCCCCAACGTCAGCGCAGTGTTGTTTCGCCGCGATGCGTTGCGGAACGCGATGGCTTGCGAAGGCGAGACCATGTCGAACCTGAAGG
>DATCSF010000181.1:0-4542 GCA_036568625.1 Rhodanobacteraceae bacterium
TTCCGCAGGTCGGCGAACACGGCGAATTCGCGGTGCGCGGGGCACTGCTCGACATCTTTCCGATGGGCGTGGACGAGCCGTACCGCATCGAGCTGTTCGACGATGAGATCGAATCCATCCGTGCGTTCGATCCTGATACCCAGCGTTCGTCGCACCCGGTCGAAGCGGTGAACCTGCTGCCCGCGCGCGAATTTCCGCTTACCGACGAAGCGATGCGCGCGTTCCGCGATCGCCTGCGCGAACGCTTCCCGATCGACGTGCGGCGCTGCCCGCTCTACCAAGACATGAAGCAGGGCGTGACGCCCGGCGGCATCGAGTATTACCTGCCGTTGTTCTTCGACTCGACCGAAACCCTGTTCGATTACCTCGGCGAGGACGCGCTGTTCGTGCTCGGCAACGGCGCCCTCGATGCCGCGGAAACTTTCTGGAAGCAGACCGCGGACCGCCACGACCAGCGCGCGCACGACATCGAACGCCCGATCCTGCCGCCGATGGAGCTGTACCTGCCGCCGCAATCGCTGCGCGAGCGGCTGAATAACGTGCTTCGCATCGACCTCGCCGGAGCCGGCGACACGCGCGCCGCCGATACGGGCACACAGGCGGCACCGGATTTTTCCAGCGGCAGCCCGGCAGCCGGCGGGTTTCCGGCACGCCTGCGCGAATGGTCGGAATTGCATCGCAACACGCGTGTCCTGATTGCCGCGGATTCTCCCGGACGGCGTGAGGCCTTGCTGGAACAGTTGGCCGCGGCCGAGTTGCGCCCGGAGATCGTCGAGTCGTGGCGGACATTCTTCGCTCCTCGACCCGGCGAAAGTCCAAACCCGGCGCTTTCCGGAACAAAGACGCTGGGATCCGGATCGCAGCCAGGCGGCGTCCGGAATGACGATCAAAAGTTGCCACTTGCCATTACCGTCGCTTCGCTGGAGCGCGGCTTCGTGCTTGCACAACCGGCGATCGCGGTGTTCACCGAACGCGAACTCGCGGGCGAACGCGCGCGCACCGAACGCAAGCGACGGCGCGCGGCGGAGCGCGACCCCGAAGCGATCCTGCGCGACCTCACGGAACTGGAAATCGGCGCGCCGATCGTGCACGTCGATCATGGCGTCGGCCGCTACCTCGGTCTCGTCGCGCTCGACGTCGGCGGCATGCCGGGCGAATTCCTGGCCATCGAATACGCGCGCGGCGACAAGCTGTACGTCCCGGTTGCACAGCTTGCGCTGGTCAGCCGCTACTCGGGCGCCGACGACGAGCACGCACCGCTGCATTCGCTGGGCGGGGAGGCCTGGGAACGCGCCAAGCGCAAGGCCGCCGAGAAAGTTCGCGACGTTGCCGCCGAATTGCTGGCGATCCATGCGCAACGGGCGGCACGCCAGGGCAACGCGATCGACATCGACCGCACGCTGCTGGCGCGCTTCGCCGAAGGGTTTCCGTTCGAGGAAACGCCCGATCAGCAAGCCGCGATCGACGCCGTACTGGCCGACCTCGCCGCGCCGCAACCGATGGACCGCGTGGTGTGCGGCGACGTCGGGTTCGGCAAGACCGAAGTCGCGCTGCGCGCCGCGGTCGCGGCAGCCAGCGCCGGCAAGCAGGTCGCCGTGCTGGTGCCGACCACGCTGTTGGCGCAGCAGCACTTCGACAACTTCCGCGACCGGCTGGCGGATTTTCCGATCCGGGTGGAACTGCTGTCGCGTTTCCGCGCGAAGCAGGAAGTCGGAGACGCATTGCAACGACTGGCCGACGGCAAGCTCGACATCGTGGTCGGCACCCACAAGCTGCTGCAGCCCGATGTGAAATTCCGCGATCTCGGCCTGGTGATCGTGGACGAGGAACAGCGTTTCGGCGTGCGCCACAAGGAGCAGTTGAAGAAGCTGCGCGCGGAGGTGGACCTGCTCACCCTCACCGCCACGCCGATTCCGCGCACGCTCAACATGGCGATGAGCGGCATGCGCGACCTTTCCATCATCGCCACGCCGCCGGCCGCGCGGATGGCGGTCAAAACCCTGGTCGCGCAGTACGATCCGGCGCTGATCCGGGAAGCGTTCCAGCGCGAGCTTGCGCGCGGCGGGCAGGTGTACTTCCTGCACAACAGCATCGACACCATCGCACGCACCGCGCGCGAACTGGCGGAATTGATCCCCGATGCGCGCATCCGCGTCGCGCACGGCCAGATGGGCGCGCACGAACTCGAGCAGGCGATGCTGGATTTCCACCGCCAGCGCTTCAACGTGCTGGTGTGCACCACCATCATCGAATCGGGCATCGACGTGCCGACCGCCAACACCATCGTGATCGATCGCGCCGACCGCTTCGGCCTCGCCCAGTTGCACCAGTTGCGCGGACGCGTCGGCCGCTCGCACCACCGCGCCTACGCGTACCTGATCGTCCCCGACAGGAAGGCCATGACGGCCGACGCGGAAAAGCGCCTCGCTGCGCTCGAATCGCTGGAGGAACTCGGCGCCGGTTTCACGCTCGCGACCCACGACATGGAAATCCGCGGCGCCGGCGAACTGCTGGGCGAGGCGCAATCGGGCCAGATCGAGGCGATCGGCTTCGCGCTGTACAACGAATTGCTGGAACGCGCGGTACACGCATTGCGCTCCGGCAGGATGCCCGATTTCGAATTGGGCGACGACCGCGGCACCGAGATCGAACTGCACATGCCGGCGCTGATTCCGGACGATTACCTGCCGGACGTGCACGCGCGTCTGACGCTGTACAAGCGCGTCGCCAGCGCCAGCGACGAGGAAGGCTTGCGCGAACTGCAGGTCGAGATGATCGACCGTTTCGGCCTGCTGCCGCAACCCACCAAAAACCTGTTCTCGGTTGCTGCGCTGAAACTTCGCGCGTCGGCGCTCGGCATCCGCAAGCTCGACCTCGGCGCCGCCGGCGGCCGTGTCACCTTCCGCGCCAAACCCGACGTCGATCCCGCCACCATCATCCGCCTGATCCAGCAGAAACCGCGCGTCTACAAACTGGACGGGCAGGACAAGTTGCGCATCGCGACGGAATGGCCCGCCCCCGCCGACCGTTTGCGGGCGGCCGGAGAACTGCTGGAGATCTTGTCGGTGCGCAGCAAGGCGGCGTGATCCGCCGAAAGCCTTTCAGTTGAATGGCGGCTGATCGCCAAGACCGAATTGACAGAACCTTGACGAACCGACGACAACGCGCGCTGTCTACTGTCGCGAAACACGACATCCTTCCTGTCCCAGGAGCGTCCATGGGCACGCAATGTTCGGTTCGTTTGTCGCTTGCCGGCGCGATCGCATTGGCGCTGTTCGGCATGGCATCAATCGGCACGGCACAGACGCCGCCACCGCCGCCGCCAGTTCAGCAACCGGTTCCGCCGCCGCCCCCGCCGGCGACGACAACCATGCCTGCGCAACCCATCCCGGCTCCTCCGCAAGCATCGCCGCCGCCACCGCCGCCGACCATTCCGGCACCGCCGGCAGAACCGGCAACAGCCGTGACTGCGCCGCAGCAGCAAGACACCGCCGGGCACTTCTACCAGGGCACGGAATCGAGCGCGCAGTATCCGCTTCCGGACAGCAACGGCGGCACGCTGACGGTGAACGCGGGCATGCCCGCCACTGTCCAGAGTTACGGGCCGCCGCCGTCTTTCGCCACGCTCGACACCAATCACGACGGCCGCATCAGCGAATCGGAAGCGCAAGCCTATCCGCCGCTCGACAGCGATTTCCTGTACGCCAGCGGCCAGGGCAAAACCGTCAGCCGCGCGCAATACCAGAAGTGGACCCAGAACCAGTGACGGAAAGGGCGCATCGCCCCCGGGTGACCGCTTGCGCGATCGCCCGATGCCTGGGCATGATTGCCGGATTCCAACCGGCAACTTCGCATGGCCGCCCAAAGTTCCCAGCAATCGCCATCGCTCGCTCCATCGCGCGCCACGCTGGATGACCTCGACGCCCTGACGGCGCTGTTCGACGCGTATCGGGTTTTCTACGGACGGACATCCGACCTCGCAACCGCCCGTGCGTTCCTGCAAGAGCGCCTGCGGCACAATGAGTCGGTCATCTTCATCGCCCGGGATGCCAACGGTGGAGCCCTTGGCTTCACCCAGTTGTATCCGGCGTTCTCGTCGGTGTCGGCGCACCGCATCTGGATCCTCAATGATCTGTTCGTGGCGCCGGAAGCGCGCCACCGCGGCGTCGCCCGTCAATTGATGGATCGTGCGCGCGCGTTCGCCCTCGAAACAGGCGCCCTGCGCCTGGTCCTGGAAACGGCCGAGGACAACCACCCCGCGCAGACGCTCTACGAGTCGCTGGGCTACGCGCGCGAAACCGGCACGCGCCACTACTCGCTGAAGGTGACCTGACCTTCAGGTCAGGCGTGCGGCGCTCGCCTGACGGTCACGACCTGCTGCGAGCGCAGGCGCTGGTACACATATACCGTCGCCGGCGGCAGGTTGCGCGGCGCGAATCCCGCACGAACCATCCGCAACCCCAGCGCGTCGCGCTCGCGGCGGCGCACCGGACTGGACGGGCCATACGTGAACTGGATGAAGCGTCCGTTTTCGCCGAGCGC
>DATCSF010000182.1:0-5913 GCA_036568625.1 Rhodanobacteraceae bacterium
TTACCAGGCCGATGCACCTTCCAGGCTCAACGAGGACGAAATCAAGGCCAAGCTGACCGCGCAGGGTTACCAGAACATCGACGACGTGGAATTCGACGACGGCCTGTGGAGCGCCGATGCCAAGAACCCCGAAGGCAAGAAAGTAGACCTGCTGGTCGATCCCGATGACGGAAGCGTGGTCGCAGTCAAGCAGGATTGACGACTGACCGCTTCAACCTGCAGCGCCGCGCACCTCAGTGCGCGGCGTTCTCAGATCACGCGCACCATCTCGATCAGCCCGCGGTCAAGGTGGGTACCATCGGCGTTTCCCTACATATTCCGGTGCGGATGCCTGATGGCGCCGCATGCGCATGCGGCGCAGCATGGCCCGTGGCAAGCCAAGGAAATCGCCATGGACCAGCGTATTGTTGCGGGCAGCGGTGTGCCCCCGGGATTCAGGTGCCGTGCGCAGCTGATGTGCGCGGCCTTGCTGTTGTTGGTCGCGGCCGGCGCGCACGCGGCATCGGTGTACCGCTGCGTGGATGTGCACGGCCATCTCGCGTATCAGGACACGCCGTGCGCCGCGCACGCGCGCCAGAGCAAGATCGACGTGCAGCCACTGGCGACAATCGGCGATCCGGCGGAGGTGGCTGCACACCGCCGGGCGCGCGCCGCACGCGAGCGCACTGCCGAGCGCAATGCAAGCCGCAGGCGCGCAGCGCACGCGTCACGAAGCCGCAGGCGCGCGAAACCTGCAATGTCATGGCAGTGCCGCGCGGCCGACGGCGAGGTGTTCTATCGGCACGCGCGCTGCCCCTCCTCGATTCGCGGCGATGGCGTGGTGCGCAGCCGCTACGCCGAAGAGATGTCCGCCGAACATTCGCGCAGCCGCCACAACGCCTGGAGCCGCGTGCGCGTGCACGGTGTCAGGATTCCCCGCGCGGAAGCCTGCCGGCGCATCCACTCCGCGGGCGCAGCGGGTCGCGACGGCCACCTGCGCGACGCCAGCGTGTCCACCTACGATCACCTGATGGGCCGCGATCCCTGCGACGTGGAGTGAATGCCACGTCCCCTCAAGCGCGCTTGCGCCGACGCGGCGCGCGCGCAAGGGACGGTGGCCGTGTTGTAGTGGTCAATCCGGTCGGCGGCGCGGCACGAAAGGCCGCGGCCTCATCCAGCAGCCACTCACGGAACGCCATGAAACCCGCATGCTTGCGCGAGCGTTCCGGATACACCAGGTAGTGCCAGCGCCTGGCTTTCATCAACTCCGGGAACAACGCGACCAATTGCCCGGTTTCGATCAGCGGCCGCACCATGGTCGTGCGTCCCAGCGCCACGCCGATGCCTTCCACCGCGGCGCGCTGGCGCGACTCGGAATCGCTGAACGAAGCCGCATAGCGCTTCGGAGGCTTTCCACCATATAGCGCAAACCACTCGGACCACGGATCTTCGGGACACAGCAACGGCAGGTCGCCGAGATCCTGGAGTCGCGGGGGTTTGCGATGCGCCAGCAACGACGGGCTGGCAACCGGCGTCAACCATTCCTCCAGCAGCGACTCGACAACGAGACCAGGCCAGTCGCCCACGCCATAACGCAATGCGGCATCGTGGCGGCCGTCCGCGAAATCCACCAGATCAATCGACGAATCGAGGTTCAGTTCGACTTCCGGATGCCGCGACACGAAGCGCGGCAGACGGGGCAACAACCAACTCGATGTCATCGACGGCATCGCCGAAAGCGACAGCGCGTTATCACAGCGCGCGCACAGCGGCTTCAGCGCATCCTCGATCGCCTCCAGGTGCGGGGCTACGTTGTCCAACAGGCGTTGTCCCTCGGCAGTGAGCTTCAGGCCGCGCGGCCCGCGCACGAACAATGTGCAGCCGACGCGCTCTTCCAGCAGCCGGACCTGGTGACTCAAGGCGCTCACGGTGAGGTGCAGGCGTTCGGCAGCGCGGGTCAGGTTCTGCGCGCGTGCGGCCGCAACGAAGGTTTGCAAGGGATTCAGCGGGCTACGGCTCATGTTCGATTTTCCTCAACACACGTTTGAAAAATCGTCGCTTCCACAGGCGTCGGAAGCCGCCTATTTTGCGATCCACAGGCCATTCGTGCAAGACGGTTGGAGGTGCAACATGTTGAGGGAATTGGCAAGGCTGTCGGGCGGCATGCTGTTCATGCGCGGCCACGTGACCGATGCCGCGACGCTGCAGTTGCTGGCGCGCGACGACGCACCGCCGACACAGACCCCGCGGCGCGGACGCCGCATGCGCATCGACAGGCGACCCGAGCGCGATTGGCGCACCCCGGTCGAGTTGCTGGCGCTCGCCGCGATCTGGGGCGGCTCGTTCCTGTTCCTCAGGATCGCTGCGCCGAAGTTCGGCCCGGTACCGCTGGTCGACGTGCGCCTCGCGCTGGGTGCCCTGGTGCTGTCGCCGTTCCTGTGGCGCGCATGCCGGCAGCTTGCCGCAATGGGCTGGTTCAAGATCGCCGCGATCGGCCTGGTCAACACCTTGCTGCCGTTCCTGCTGTTCGCGTGGAGCGCGGAACGTGCGCCGGCCGGCGTCAGCGCGATCGTCAACAGCATGGCGGTGCCGTTCGCGGCGCTGGCAGCCTTCGCGTTGTTCGGCGAAAGCATCGGCAGGCGCCGCCTGGCCGGACTGGCCATCGGCCTGACTGGCGTGGTCGTGCTGGCGAGTGGCGACGTCGAAGGCGCCGGGCTGGCGCCAGCGGTGGTGACCGGCACGCTCGCCGCGTTCCTCTACGGTGTGTCCGCGAATCTGGTAAAGCGCTACTTTTCGGGCCTGCCGGCCGCCGCGGTCGCCGCGGCCACCCTGGCCTGGGGCGCGTTGTTGCTGGCGCCGTTTGCAGTATGGCAATGGCCGTCCGCGCGCGTCCCCGCGCAGGCCTGGCTCAGCCTGATCGCACTCGGCGTGGTCTGCACCGGCGCGGCGTATGCGATTTACTACCGCCTGATCCAGCGCGTTGGCGCGCCACGCGCCACCACGGTGACGTACCTGGTGCCGATCTTCGGTGTGCTGTGGGCGTGGCTCGCGTTGGGCGAACCTTTGACGATCAGCATGGGTGCGGGCGGCGTGTTGATCCTCGGCGGCATGCTGTTCGGGCACTCGCAACCGCGCCAGCGGGCGGCGCGGCGCCTCCCCGTGATGCAAAGTTCAGCGCGCCCATGCGCGGAGTGCCGTGGCTGACACGAACTTCCGCGCAACCACGAATGGGCGACGCGACGAGAAGTTCGCGTCGGTAGAATCTCAGGAGCAACGAATGAAAATGCGCTTTCCATCCGCGGATGAATACACGGCGCAGAAGGCCCGCTACCCCGACTCGACGGTCGTCGATATCCAGGCTTGCCAGCAAGCCGTCAGCGAGCCGTATCGAAATGACGTGCTGTCCAACGTCAATGACGAATGCCTGCGGCTGGCGGTGTTCGAGGGCGAATATCGCTGGCATTGCCACCCGGATTCCGATGAACTTTTTCTGGTGGCAGCCGGGAAACTGCAAATCGACTTGGCCGACAACGGCACTCTGGAACTGACCGAGTGGCAATACGCGGTCGTACCGGCCGGCATGCTCCACCGCACGCGGGCAATCGGGCGCACGGTCAATGTCACGTTCGAGAGGCAACATGCCAGAACCGTGTTCGCCGATGCTTGACGTCGTTCCGGATGACCCCAAGGCACGAACCGGCTCGGCTGGTGGGCGGAGGCGACAGTTATACTGCGAGTCATGAGCACGCCGACCCGTCGTTCCTCCAACCGCCTGTTTCCTTTCTTCTTCGCTGTGATGACGGTGCCCATGCTGATATTGGCCTGCTCCCAGCAAGGCCCGACGCCGCCAGCCGCACCCTCGGCATCAGCACAGGCCGCCGCCAACAAAGCCGCCGCGGACAAGGAACTGAAGCTCTACCAGCAGATGCTGGCCGAGCACAGCGACGTGTTGGCAGCGCCGGTGGGCGAGGAAATCGTCCGGAAGTATCCAGGCACGCCCGCGGCAGCCGAAGTGCAGAAAACCTTGCCCAAAGTCCAGGCCGCGGCCAAGGCCAAGGCCGAACACGATCGACTCGCCAGCCTCTGGTATTACCAGAGGGCCAACGTCGATGGCGAACAATCCACCGCCAGCACCTATTCCGAACCGCGCAGCGCGAACAGCGTGCGGCTGGTGTTGCGTCGCCACGTGAAATGGGGCGAAAGTGTTTACCTGTTCGCGCCCGACGGCAGCAAGGGGTTCGTGTGCAAGGACCTGTGCAACGTCGCGATGCGTTTCGACGGCAAACACGAAACCTGGAAGGCCTACCTGCCCAAGACCGGCGAACCCGCGATGTTCATCAAGAACGAGAAGCGCTTCATCGCAGCGATGCAGAAGGCCAAGGTCATCGAGATGGACGTCACGACCAAGGATCAGGGCAAAAAGACCCTGACGTTCGAGGTCGGCGGCTACGATCCGGCGAAATTCCTGCCGATGCCGCGGAAGTAACGCGTCGACACGGTTGATTCCGTACCCGGGCCGGCGCAATATCCCGCTGCCGGCGCATCACCACGCGCCCGAGGGGCGGCGATGGACGAGAAGATCTGCATCTTCGAAGACGTGTACAACGAGGTTGCGGCGCGCGCTCAGGCCGAGCACGAAAAGGTCGGCGCGTTCGGCATGCTGGCCCGCATGAAATTGTGGGATCGGCCGAAGGAGTCCGAGATCACGCTGGCCAATACCGAAAAGCGCTACGAACCATTCTGGATGGCCAAGGCCGCGCGACGCACCCGCTACACGCGCAAGCTTGCGTATCAGGTCAAGATCGAACATCCGCACGTCGTGTCGGTGGAACTGCTGGGCCAGAAATTGGCAGTGGACGCGCGGCGCGAGCTGCAACTGCCCGCAGTGGAGGATTGCGAAAGGGTCACCGCGCTCGTGCATTACCTCGACGCGCTGCGCCGTGACACGCCGGAAAAAACGCTGATCGACTACGCCGGCCGGTTTGCGTTCCGCGATCTCGACGACAGCAGCCAGTCGCAATTCATCGCGCCGACCGTAACCGCGGCTTCGGTCCTGCAACAGGTCAAGGCGAAACTTTCCGCGCCGGTGGAAGCCGATGCCATCGCCAGCGACGAGGTCGACATCGAATCGCTGACACTGTTTTACCGCCCGGTGTACGCGTTCCAGTTCGCCTGGAAGGACAAGACCGGCGTGATCGAGATCGACGGCCTGTCCGGCCGCGTCAACAAGGAAGGCGACATGCTGGGCGGCGCGGTGCGCGCGCTCGGCAATCGCGATGCGCTGTTCGACCTGGGTGCGGATTTCGCGGGACTGGTGGTGCCTGGCGGCACCATCGTGGTGAAGCTGATCGACAAGCTGTCCAGGAAAGATTCCGCCTGAGGGTCACGCTCGCGCGGCCGCATGGGTCGTTCCCGCGGCTATTGAATCGCTACCCGCGCGGGGTTGTGCTGGAACACGGTCGACCAGTTCGTTGGAGGGGGATCCGTCAGCATCGCGGCGCCCCGATTCGAGCGCGGTCGAGGGTCTGCCCGCCGTCGCGCCGTACCGTCATCCGCCACGGGTCGGTGACTTTCGGCGGCCGCACTTCGGCTGCTACATGACGGCAGCGCCCAAATGCGCGAAACTGGGCGTCTTAAAGCTTTGGAACTGAAGGAACCGGACATGGCAGAGGTGCGCGAGGCGAAGGTGCCGGACATCGGCGATTTTCACGGCGTGCCCGTGATCGAGGTGATGGTCAAGCCGGGCGATCACGTGGACAAGGATCAGGGCCTCGTGACACTCGAATCGGCCAAGGCCACCATGGAAGTGCCGGCGCCATTCGCAGGGACCGTCAAGGAAATGAAGGTCAAGGAAGGCGACGAGGTGTCCGAAGGCAGCGTGATCGCGACCATCGAAGCCGAGGGCGGCGAATCCGGCAAAGGCGCTGCACCAAA